>JANOKL010000482.1:0-3106 GCA_031419215.1 Luteolibacter sp.
CTTTCCTGCTGAGCCTTGTCCGCCACTGCCACAGTTCCTGATGAAATCGTGATCCCGCAGGCAAAGGAAGCCGTGTGGGTGGAGCGTCTGCTGTGGCTGTTCATGCTTTCCTTCGCCTTCGACTATCGGGCAGCAGAGTCCCGCCAGCAGGGTGCGGGTGCCGGACTGGACCAGATGATTTTCCTGCTGATGGCAGGCATCTCCTCGGCGGGGATTCTCCTGCTCGGCCGCCGCTTCCTGCTGGTGCGCCCGGGGGCCTGGTTCCACCTCCTGTGGGGCGGCTACCTGGTCTACATGATCCTGAATTCCCTGATGCAGGGAGTCGCGCCTGCGCGCTGTCTGCGCATCGCCCTGCCACTGGCCTTGTGTTTCGCCGCGATGCTCAACTGCCACATCGCCGGCTGCATGGGCCTGCGTCCATCGAAGATCGTCGCGCCGATTTTCTTCGCCGCCTGCACCAACATCTTCTGGCGAATTTTCCAGGGACTGGTGTTCAAGGGGGTCACGCTGGAGACCTCACGCTTCGACCTCCAAAGCCCCGGCAACAACTGGATCTCCGCCTGGATCGGCTGCGCCCTGCTGCTGCGCCCGAAGTTCCATTGGACCCTGCTGGTCGCCTGCGGGATGCTTTTCACCGGTATCGTCGTCACCGTCACCCGTTCGCTGCTCATTCCCGGCATCGTCTCGGTCATCGTGGCCGGCTTCTGTTATCTGTTAGGCTGCCGATGGGGAAGTTACCGCCTGAGCGATCTCCCCAAGCGGATGATGCCCTTCATCGGTGCGGGAGTCGTCATCGTCATCGCCGCCGTGATCGCCGCGCTGTTCCTCCCCGCCCTGCTGGAGCGCTGGGACGAGCGGTTGTTCCACCTCGCCTCCGACCGGAATCTCACGGCAGACATTTCCTACCTGACCCGAAAAGCCGAGGTCGACGCCTACGTGGAAATCCTCTCGCGCGAACCGCTTCACTACATCAACGGCAAGGGCATCGGCGCTTCCTACTACTGGCACCCGGCCTACAAGCCGGAGATCTTCCTGGTCTATGATCCAGGACCGGACACCGATTACGATCTCTGGTTCGCCGGTCACTCGACCTGGACCTACTCGATGTTTTCCGGCGGAATCATCGCGCTGCTGGCCCAGATCGCTCTTTTTGCAGGGACCATCCTTGCAAGCCTCCGCGCGGCGGCGGCCAATGCCTCCCACCCCGGCCCGGACCAATGGCTTGCCTACCTGCCTTTCATCGCCACCATCGCCCTGATGAGTGAGACCATCACCGCCAATCCCTTCGATGAACGCCTTGTCGGGATCCTCGTCGGCATGATGGCGGGTCTGCCACAAGCCTTTCTTGTCAGGGCTTCCTGGCTGCATGCTTCCACCCGTCACGTGGAGGTGACCCCATGATCTCCGGACTGAAAACCGTCGTCCTCGCCGACACCCGCTGGGCAGGTCACCATCAGACCTACCTGCTGGAGCTGACCGCCGCGCTGCTCCGCTGCGGCGTGCGGATCATCCTGATGTGCGTCCATCCCGAATTGATCTTCGAGCGACTCGCTGCCGCCGGAATTGAGGCCTCGGACGAACGGCTGCGCGGCATCGTCTTTCATGCGGCGAACCGCAGCATCGTCAGTAAATCACGCGATCATGATCCTCTCACCACTGTCATGCGCTGGCAGCGCACCGGGAAACTGATCCGCGAGTTCGAGGCGTCGAGCGGTTGGAAGGCCGACATGGTCTTCCTCCCCTATCTCGACAGCTACCTGCGCTTCCTGCCACTGGGGATCGCTCCCGAAATTCTGTTAGGCCTGCCCTGGAGCGGCCTCTACTTCCGCAATCACCACCTCGCGCACTCGCACTCGCCACTCACACTCGCCGCCAAGGGCGACTACCTCCTCCGCAGCGCCTCGTGCCTGGCGGTGTGCGTGCTAGATGAGCGCTTCAACGACCGCATCTCCAAGCTTAGCGGCGGCAAGCAGGTGATCGACTTCCCGGACATGACCGATGAGACCGCGCCCACGGAAGTCGTTCCGGAAGCGGCTGAAATCCTTAAGCTCGCTGCGGGCAGGAAAATCATCGGCCTCATCAGCATGGAAAAGCGCAAGGGCCTCCTCACCCTGCTCAAGACCTCGCTCGCCGCACGCGAGGCGGGCAAGCCTTGGTTCTTCGCCACCACCGGACCGATCCTGAAGGAGACCTTCTCGTCCGATGAACTGGCCTTCTGCGAAGAGATCAAGCGCCGCGTTGAAAGCGGAGAACTCGACAACCTCTACTTCAACACCAGCGGCAACCGCATCCCGGATGGCGCGGTTTACAACTCCATCTTCACCTCCTTCGATGTCGTCTGGGCCGCGTATGAGGAATTCGAAGGCAGCAGCAACGCCCTGACCAAGGCCTCGCGCTTCAGCATCCCCATCCTCGCCACCGCTGGCCAATGCATCGGTGCACGTGTCGAGCGTTATCACATGGGCGCGACCTTTCCCGAAGGTGAGGTCACAGCCTGCGTGGAAGCCATCGGGGAAATCCTCGAGGCCGGTCACCCGAGCGATCCCGCCCCCGACTTCGCCAGCTACCACGCGAAGCATTCCCGAGCCCGCCTCGATGAGATCCTCCGCGGGCTCATTGCAAAGGTGTAGCCTCGGTGTCTTCCGTGGCTGGAGCATCTCTTGCTCCAAACCGTAGCTGGAGCTTCCAGCTCCAGTCCGTCTCGGGAGCTTCCAGCTCCCAGTCATCCCGAGCAAGACTCGGAGCGGGACGCACCGAAAACGAACTGGAGCAGGATGCTCCAGCCACCAGGAAGGGAAATTCCGCGAGCTTATTGCGAAGGCGCAGCCGCCAAGGGAGGGTATCTGCTCTTTCCTTGGACTGCGGCGGGAAGTGAAACGCCACGCCGCCTTCAGATGTGGATCCGATTTCCGAACTCCGGGAACATTCCTGGTCGTCTCAAGCTCCTGAGCTTCATGAACGCCGAGCGTTGGCGACGACTGCGACCGGGAATCAGGATGATTTAGATTCCGAATTACGTGCTTTCTTAGTATTACACCGTTCCAATGAAATTCGGAATATTGCTCACAGTCGTGGCCATTTGGACAAGCGCTTGTCGCCGTGATGA
>JANOKL010000483.1:0-4954 GCA_031419215.1 Luteolibacter sp.
GAAGAGCAGTGGCAGCAGCCAGGGAATGCGTGAGGAGGAGGTCATGGAGGCGGAGTGGAAAATTGATTGGAAAGGACCGGCGGATCGACAGAGTAACAGGCGGACCTTTTGTTTTCCATGAATTCGTTAGTCTTTGGTGTCTTCGGATTGTTGTTGCTGCCCTTGTCGTCAATCGGAGGAGCGGCTGTCGTAGAGGTTTCGAACGAGGCTTCGATCCACTCAACGGCCACCACGCCCGAAGGCCGCCATGCGCTGGCGGTGGCGGAGTTGAAACGAGTGGCCGAGCAGGAATTGGAGAAGCTTTCCCGGACGGACCGTCTCTTCATCGAAAGGTTCCTGGAATCGAAGGATCGGGTCGCGGACTTCATGCTTTCCGGCCCCTGCGAGGATCCCGCCAAAGGCCTTCGGATTCTTGCCGCCCTGTGGAAAGCCGATCCACAGGGCTTGACGAATCGCCATGAGCAGACGACTGCGGCGGCCGTGGCGCTGACCTTCGCGATGAAGGATTGGCCCGAGGACAAGGCCTTTGGCCGATACGACTATTTCCGCGATTCACGAAAGGCCGGGCAGCTGCATCCGCAGTTCGATGGCTTGCAGACTTGGGAGAAGCGCTTCGTGGTTTCCGCTGGTGGGAATGGAGGTTTCGCCGATGTCGGGGCCGGCTGGGGAAATGACTCGCTGGTGTGGCTGCGCGACAACGTGAAGCTTCCCGTGAGCAACTACATCGGCGCGTGCTGGCAGGCACCCTACAAGCTCAACAACCTCTTCGGCGATTCGATCCACGGCGCGAACTACTATGCGCCCTTTACTCACGAAATCCACGCGAAGCGCGTCCGCGAGGTCGGCGGCGTCTGCGGTTCACTCTCCCACTACGGAGCCACCGCCGCGCGAGCGAACGGCATCCCGGCGATCACGATGGGCGAGCCCGGACATTGCGCCTATGCCGTGCGGATTTCAAAAGGCAATTGGCAGCCCGCCTACTCGCTTTCGTGGCAGCGCGGGCTCCACACCAGCCTGTGGGGAAAAACCTGGACGCAGCTCGTAGTGCAGGAGACCGCCTTGAATGACAAGGCCGCCTACGATGTCTGCCTCGCCCATCTCTGGCAGGCGCGGGCCTTGAAGGAAAAGAATCCCGATCTGGCGGAGCTGGCCTACGCCGCAGCACTGGAGGCCCAGCCGATCAATGTGCCGGCGTGGTCGGAGTCGGTCGATTTCCTGCGCGAGGTCCGGAAGCCGAAACCAGAGGCCTGGGAAATCATCGGCAAGTCCATCGGGACAAAGCTTTCCCGCTACCCTGAATCCGCCTGGGATGTCTTTTCCCGCATCCTCACTCCCGCCCTTGCCGCACTGCCGGAGGACAAGCGAGTGGACTTCCTGATGACCTACCACCAGGCGATCGCCAGGGAGGATGGGCCGGTGATGTGGCAGTTCGATGCAGCGCTCGAAGCCCAGTCGAAGGCCCTCGGCGGAGACACCTCGAAGCAGCTGGAATTCTTCGAAAAGGTGCTCGCGATCCAGTCGACCTCGAAGTCGTGGTTCGCGCCGACCATCGCTTGGGGGCAGAAAAAGTTCGGCACGGATCCGGCGGCCACCAACGCCTACTTCGCCGCACTCGGCCGCGTGTTTTCCTCGGCGGATGCGGGCTCGAACGAAGCAGGCCTGCGCGCCGCGCTCGGCCCGGCGATCCTCGCGGCGGAAGAGGCAGGCAACATCGAGGCCTTCCAATCCCTCGGCAAGGCGGGCCGTTCCCTGCGCAAGCCGAACCCGGTGAAAGTCGAGCCATTCCCCGGTGACCTGCTTTCCTCGGGCGGCATGATGAAGGCCTCCACCACCTCACAGTGGGATCATCCGGAAAGTCACCGGGGCCTGTTGGAGGAAGATGGCGGCAGCTTTCACACCGCCAGTGAGGTGCGGCCGAATGTGGTCGTGCGACTCGGCAAGCTCGGCGATGTCAGCGGCATCGTGGTGCTCGGCAGCGACTACGGCCAGAACGGCGCGCGCCAGATGCCGCTGAAGGTCTCGGTTTCCGAAAACGGCACGACCTGGACCGAGGTCTTTCGCACCACCGAACAGCAGGGCCCATGGCGCATCCCGCTCGCGGGGAAGGCTACCCGTGTGCAGTTCGTGAAGGCCGAGCGCGACGATGAGCGCACCGAGTTCTTCCACCTCGCGGGCATTCGCGTCTATGGCCGCCGTTTGCAGTAATCTCCACTTTCTCCCATCATGTTGCGCCACGCATTCATCGCCCTCGTCATCCTCCTGCCAAACGTCTTCGGCCAACGCGCGGAAGACTTCACCACCGCCCTGGCTCAATCGAAGTCCGCCAAGTCCGACATCGTCGTCTTTGTCCATGGCTCCGACTGGAACCAGCCGGGAGAGGCCGCGGCGAAGATCTGGAACGACCCGCGCTTTCTCGCCTCGGTCGGGCCCGGCGTGCTGCTCGTCGACCTCGATCGGAAGGAAACCCAGACCAATGCGGAGAAGGCGGCCTTGAAGGGAAACGAGGGCGGCAACCCACCTGTTAGAAGCCTCCCAGCGGTCGCGCTCTACGATGCTGATGGGCGGCTCGTCGGCTCGGTTTCCGGCACCGAGGAAATGGCGGCAGCGGGTGGCCTGCTTGCGGCGACGAAGAAGCTCCTCGTGACCCGACGCGAGCGCGATGAGCTCTGGAAGAGTGCCGAAGGGGCCACCGCCGTGATCAAGGCCGGCAAGCTCGGCCAGGGGCTCGACCGCATGAACATCGGGCTCGGCCCCAAGGGCCTCTACAAGCCGGTGCTGGAGGAAATCAAGAAGGCCGATCCCGAGGACAAGTCGGGCTATGCGGGGAAATACACGTTTTCCGGCGATGCCTTGGTTGAACTCGCGCTGAAATCCGCCGCGGCGAAGACCTTCCCTGAAGCCGAGAGCGAGTTTGCCAAGTGGGACAAGAATCCACGCCTCTCACCCACCCAGCGCCAGCAGCTCCAAGCCGCACGCTTCGCCCTCTATCAGCGCTGGCCGGAGAAGAAGGACGAGATCAAGCCGACACTCGAGAAGATGCGCGATGTCGATCCCAAGTCGGAACTCGGCCAGGCGGCGGCGAACTACATCGAGATGCTGTTTTCCACGAAGCGGAAGAAGGACGATTCTCCTGCGTAATCCTTTTCTACCATGTCCCGTCCTCTTTTCGCCACCTTGTCCGCCTGCCTGCTCGCCGCCACCTGCGCCTTTGCGGAACCCGCTCCGAAAGACATGAAACTGTTCCTGCTGATCGGGCAATCGAACATGGCGGGTCGCGGCAAGGTGGAGCCACAGGACCAGGTGGTGAATCCGAAGATCTTCATGCTGACGAAGGATCTGAAGTGGGTGCCTGCCAAGGACCCGCTGCATTTCGACAAGCCGGCAGCAGGTGTCTGCCTCGGCTCACAGTTCGCGCGGGACGTTTCCAAGGCGGATCCGACTGCCGCCATCGGCCTCATCCCCTGTGCCGTCGGCGGCACCACCCTTGAGCAGTGGAAAGACGGTGGAGCCCTCTACAAGGACGCCGTCGCGCGCGCCGAGGAGGCCATGAAAAGCGGCAAGCTCGCCGGCATCCTCTGGCATCAGGGCGAGGGCGACAGTGGCAATCCGGCAACTGTCGAGTCTTACGCGGACCGCTTTTCCAAGATGATCGGCAAGCTCCGGAAAGACCTCCGGGCCGACAAGGTTCCGGTGTTGGTCGGCGAGCTGAGCCACGGCCACAAGAGCAACGACTCCATCAATGCCGTCCTGCCGGATTCCGTGAAAAAGGTCGCTCCCAGTGGTCTGGTCAGCGCGGAAGGCCTGGGCAACAAGGCCCTCCATTTCAACTCCGCCGATCTCCGAACCTTCGGCCAGCGCTATGCCACCGAGTATCTGAAACTGGCAAAGCCCTGAGGACACGGAATCTGTTGAACTCCAAAGCTCGGCAATTTCAAAAGCCTGAGGAGGAAGCAGGTGCCTTGACGCAGGGGCTGTTCGCTGCGGCGCCTTTATTGTTAGGCCACGTCGAAATCACACCTCAAACGTCGGGAACTCTGGGAGATGCTCTCTGAACTTCGTATCCCAGGCAAGCCACTGCTCTGCGGAAAGCCGACCGTGAACCAGTAAACCTGAGGGCTCTACGGATGCCGAAAGAAACAGTGGTGAATCCTCTGTCCCGAACCAGAATGGTATGTCGCAATTCCCATAATCCACAAACTCTGGTAACGACTGGTAAGTCACGTCGAGTCTCTTCCAGTGAGCCTCCGTGAAGTTGGAAAAACGAATGGCGTAGACTCTCTCGACCATCTGAAAATCGACCTCCGATGTGTCGCTCTGAACTTGATTGTCGTAGAAAAGTGCCATGCAAGTCGAGTGACCAATATCTAACTCATCCACGACAGGGATGGAAGCTCGAATTCAAACAGGAGCGTTATCCGCCGTTGGATGCAGTGTCTTCTGTGAACTTTTTCAATACTATTAGGATCAAAATGGCCGCAAGACCACCAATCAAAAGAAAGGCAAGTCCAACCTGCAAATTGGAAGACGCTTTCTCACAAAGTTGGGTAACCAAAGTGCTCTCTCGGGGTTTGTCCGGCATGTAGAAAACTTCTAAGGCACTACCCTCGGGGCGACACCCCACCTCCTCCCACTCTTTACTCCGCGTTCTGTTTCCGATCTCGCCAAAAACAACCCGACTTGATGAATAGTCCACTCCATCGACACGATATTGGTAACTGATCTCCTTTCGATATTCGCCGACTTCAATGTGAAGAATACCAGACGTTGTCGGCCAAGCCTTACTCTGGCGCTCCATATAAAATTCATTCCCCGTCACCCATGTAAGCCACATGCCTAGAGCTAGAAATGGAATGGGAAGCAGGCACGACTGCCACGGAAGGTGCTTACGGGCTTGCGGATTCGTCATTTCTTGCAGAACAGTTACTCGACGACGGGTCGTGATGGTTCGCGACGT
>JANOKL010000484.1:0-4325 GCA_031419215.1 Luteolibacter sp.
AAGGCGGCCGGCGAGATCCTGCGGCCATTTTTCAAGGTCCAGGAAACCGGCCTGCCGTGGGTCATCTGGAAAACCGCGATGAGTCTCGATGGTCGACTGACGCGCCCGCCAGGCGAGGGTCAGTGGTTGACCGGGCCGGAAGCACGAGCCGATGTGCAGGTGCTGCGCTCCCAGGTGGACGCGGTCGTCACCTCGGGAGAAACCGCCCGCCGGGATCTTCCCAAGCTGACAATACGGGAGAACGATCTGTTAGATGGTCGCGGGCAGCCCTGGCGTGTCGTGCTTACATCGAGGCCGGAGTCGCTGCCGCAGGAAAGCCCACTCCTGACCGACGAATGGCGTGAGCGCACTTTGATCCGTGGCGGTGAGAATCTGGAACTGGTTCTGCGCGATCTCGTTGCTTCCCACGGAGTCCTCAGCGCCATGCTGGAGTCAGGTGGAACCTTGGCTGCGTCATTTCTTGAAGCCTCGCTTGTGGATGAAGTGGTGATCTATCTGGCACCGATGCTTTGTGGCGGAGGAGTGGCTACCCTGTCGGGAACGGGGATTGTGTCAGGCCTCGACCTCAGCTCGATCACCTTCGAGAAAATTGGCGCGGATATCAGGCTCCGTGGACGAGTGATGCGCACATGAAAAGGCCGGCACGACGAGGTCATCGGGCCGGCCTTGTAGAATGTAGGTCAGATTACCAGCGGGCGCGGATCACCACATTGGAGCCGCCCCTGCTTCCGTAGTACTGGGCGGAGCTCTGGCCGCTGTAACCGTTGTAGCTGTAGCTGTAATCGCGTCCGCTGTCACAATGCTGCGGGCGATAGCTGCTGCGGCAATGATGAGTGACGGGCATCACCCTCGTCCGCCACACGGGACGATTGCAGTGATCGTAATAGGCGATGTAGCGTTGCACATACACCGGGCAGCCGCAACGGGAGTAGCTGCTGACGTAGGTTGAGGAGCTGCTGCCGCTGGAATGGCGGGCGGAAGCTGCCGTGGTGGAGCCGAACAAGGCCAGAGTGGCGGCGGCGATAGTCAGTGCGAGTCGTTTCATGGTTGAATCCGTTTTTTGGATACGCCTTCTTCGACGAGGTGGATCGGCGTTTATTCGAGAGAGTTGAAAATCTTTTTTTGAGCTGACCCGGGCCCCCGCTGAAAGGAGTGGACGATGCGGGGTGTCTGTGGATGCTCCGTTCTGTTCCTTTTGTTCGTTGTCATGAAAATTCCCGCATTCGTTTGTTTGATGGCCGCAGGTGTGATCCACGCCGATCCGCTTCTGCTTCCCGCGCACTCCGCCTACCTGGCGCCCGATATCAACGGTGCGAGGATTTCCGAGAACAAGCCGATCCGCGGCTGGAACAACCCGGAGCTGAAGATCTCCTGGTACGGTGAAATCAAAACCGTCGGTCGCTTGGATTGCGCGGTGGAGGTGACCCTTCCTGACGGAAAGGAATCGCAGTTGAGGTTCAGTCTGGCGGGTCGTTCCAAGGACGTGAAGGTCGTGGGTGCTGGTGAACAACCCGTGCGCGTCGATCTCGGACAATTCGAAATCACCAAGCCAGGATACCAGCAGTTCGCTCTCGAGTCCCGCAATGCGAAAGGCGAGTTGGCTGGCGATATTGGATCACTTCTACTCGATGGTCCTGCTGCGAAAGACGCGCATTTCAATCTCAAGGAACGCCGCAACGCCGCGTCGGTCCACCTCAGCTATGAGAATCCGAAGGGCGTCAACGTGGAGGCCTTTTACGGCGAAGCGACTGCCATCGAGGATCCGCTTTCGACCTACTACATGGCCGCAGGTTGGCATCGCGGCTACTTCGGCATGCAGGTCAACAGCGCCACCGAGCGGCGCATCATTTTCTCGGTGTGGGACAGCGGCAACGAAGCCAAGACGAGGGACAAGGTCGGAAACGAGGACCGGGTCACGCTGATTGCGAAAGGCGAGGGAGTGAACAGTGGAGACTTCGGCAACGAGGGAACCGGCGGTCACAGCCACTTGAAGTACGTTTGGAAAACCGGATCCACCCAGCGGTTTCTCGCCACGGCCAAGCCTGTCGATGAAACCCACACGGTGTTCTCCGGCTACTGGTTCCATCCGGATCAGAACAAGTGGATGTTGATCTCAAGCTGGAAGGCTCCGAAGGATGGCGGCTGGCTCAAGGGCCTCTACAGCTTCAGTGAAAACTTCAACGGACAGAACGGCCACCTTCTCCGCAAGGCGTCATTCGGAAACCAGTGGGTGCGAACAGACAAGGGTGAGTGGATCGAAATCACCCGCGCCAGTTTCAGCCACGATGGGACGGGGAAAGCGGATCGTCTGGATCGCTTCATGGGTGTGGAGAATGGACGCTTTTTCCTGAGCCAGGGAGGTTTCATCGAAGGCTTCACGAAATACGGCACACCGTTTGATCGACCCGCCACGAAGAAGCCGCCGGGTGATCTCAAGCTGCCGCCGTTGCCGCTGCCGTAGGGTGACGAATCTGTTTCGTGATCACAGTTCCCACTTTGGCACGGGCAGTGCTTTTCTATCTCTGTCGCGACACTCAACAGGCGGTCCGGCCGACGTGCTCTTGGTTAATGGGTTTTCCAAGGGTTAATCGGTCGGGCCGCTTCTGTTTTCCGGAGGAGGAAATTTTCAGGAAAGACTGATGCCTGAAATGGACTGGCGTCCGTATTGCAGCCATCGGTAGGCCACGAAGCCAGCCACCCAGACGATGGGGATGGCGACGATGAGCCCCACAATCAGGGCAATCACGCCGGCGAGGACGATCAAAAAGCTGAAGATGCCGAGGACCAGCAGGTTGAGTCGATTTCCCTCGGTGATTTTCGAGCTGTATTTCAAGGAGTCGATCACTCCGAGATCGCGATCAACGATGGCGTTCAGGTATTGGCCGAATCGAAGTGCAAGGTAGATGCCGGGAACCAGGAAGAAGAGAAGGCCGAAGAAGACCATGAGGCCGTAGAGAATGGAGGCCCCGATGGCCCTCAGGAGCTTTTGTCCCTCGCCGAAAAGCATCCCAACGGAAGCAGTCTTTCCTGAAGCGATGTTCAGGCCGATCCGTGCGGTGCCAAGCGAGAGGAACATCGAGAGAACCTGGCTGATCAACTGGTGCGCGACACCGAATCCATTCGGTAGTTGATAGGTCAAATCGCCTACATTGATCACCTCAAACGGTCTTGTGCCAGTGGCTCTGGAAAGTCCCTCGACGAGTATGGACAGAGAAAAATCAGCCACCCCACCGACCAGTGCGTAAACCAGACCCGTGAGCAAAATGAGACCGAAGTTGGACTTCACCAACTGCCAGGACCAACTGATACAGGCTCCGGCATCCAATGGGTCGCTGCCCGGCTGGATATGCTCAGTCAGCAAGCCGGATTCATGGGCTTGTGGTGCGGTCCAGGTGGTGGCGGGTGCCGCGTAAGGATTGTTCGGATCCGCCGCAGGTGCTGCGGGTTCTGCGGCAAGCTCGGTGAGGGTGGAGACCGCCTTCCAATCCGCCATGCCTTCACGCCAGACGAGATCGCTCGGCTTGATTTCCCCGCTACCAATCATGCGGCGGAGGGATTCTACGCCGATAGGGCCTGTTTGTTTTCCGTCCCGAACATAGAACCAGTTTGCCATGATGTGCGTCTTCTAACGGACAAGCCGCAGCCCCAGAAACAAAAAACGGTTCCCCGGAGACAGGGGAACCGTTTGGAAAGTCCGCTAGATGCAAAAACTTTAGAAGTGGATCGCGTGACCCTCAGCGGCCAAGGTCGCTTCGTGGATCACCTCGCTCATCGTGGGATGGGCGTGAATGGTAGCGTGGATGTCATCGATGGTCAGTTCCTGATCGAGCGCGAGGCCCATCTCGGCGATGAGCTCGGTGGCGTTGTCACCGATGATGTGGGCACCCAACAGCTCGCCGTGCTTCTTGCCGTAGAGGAGCTTCGCAAAACCATCCGGCTCACCGGCAGCGATGGCCTTGCCGATGGCGGCGAAGGGGATCTTTCCGACAACGTACTCGATACCGGCTTCCTTGAGGGCGCGCTCGGTTTTTCCAACCGAGGCAACCTGCGGATGGCAATAGGTGCAACCCGGGAAATTCTTGACCTGGCGGACCTTGTGGCCGGGGACGAAGAGGCCTTCGATGCATTGGATCGCTTCGAAGGAGGCGGTGTGGGCGAGCAGCGGTGGGCCGGAAACATCGCCGATGGCATACACGCCTGGCAGTGAGGTTTCATAGCGATCGCCGACCTTGATGAAACCACGGTCGGTAAGCTCCGGCTGATGGCCGCCGGGCAGAAGCGGCTGCACGCCGATCGCGACGAGCACGATTTCGGCGGAGAGCGTA
>JANOKL010000485.1:0-26845 GCA_031419215.1 Luteolibacter sp.
GACAAGTTCAACCAGCGCGCCGAGCGACTCGGCGCGCAGTATGAGAGCATCGAGAACCTTCCCGGCGAGCGCATCAACGGCAAGCTGACGATGGGGGAGAACATCGGCGACATGGGTGGGCTGAATCTTGCGCTCGATGCCTATCAGGCCTCGTTGAATGGCAAGCCTGCTCCAGTGCTCGACGGCGTGACCGGCATCCAGCGCGTGTTCTTCGGCTGGGCTCAGGTCTGGCGTCAAAAGATGCGTCAGGAAGCGCTCGTGAAACAGATCCACACCGATCCACACTCCCCGGCCATCGCCCGCGTCAACGGCGTGATGCGGAACATCGATGCCTGGTATGAGGCCTTCGACGTGAAGCCCGGCGACAAGCTCTACGTGAAGCCCGAGGACCGAGTGAGGATCTGGTGAGCCCTTTACGGAAATCGCGTCCGGATTTCTGCGGGCAGTTCAGCCAGCGGGATCCGGCCTGATCCGTCTTGATGGGAAATTGTGATCGAGGCGGCGTCGATGCTGGTGATGCGGACGTTCTGATAGATCTTGGCGGAAATCGTCCGCAGCTCGGCGAGAGTGGTGATCGTGGGATCATTGAGCAGTTGCTTTCGGTAGAGCTGCTTCTCGGCGACCAGTGACTCTTCGAGGTCTTTGATTGCTTGTTCGATCCTTGGCAGGCTGGCAGCGAGTGCTGCGATCTCTTCACGTCCGGCCCTGACCCGGACGTCGAGCTGCTCGGCTTCCTTTGCAATCGCGCGGCGTTGCTCGGCTTCGACGAGCTGGCGCTTATGCTCGACGATCGCGACGCGGCTCAGATCGATCTCAGTCTGCTGCTCGCGGATGAACCCTTCGAGCGACTTGCCGGTGCCCATTGCCTCGTCTCCGCCGGTCCAGAACAGCGTCGTGAAACCAGCGACCACGAAACAACAAACGACCACGCCAATGATCATCATGCCGCGGGCATTCGTGGTCATGTCCAGAAGACTCATTGCCCCGGGAATAGCGGATGCTTCATGGCCTGCACAGGAGATTCCAGTCGGCGGTGGATGGCTTCAAGACGGAGGGCGTACAGACCGCTTCTTTTCCTGTGACCGGTTATTTTAGTCGCGAGCTGCCCTGGGTCGGCACTGGAATTTTCTTCATCTGGTCGAAGTCTCCTTCTTCGCAGCAGCGCACGAAGCTTTCGGTGTAGCTCTTCAGCTTGTCCCAGACCTCGCGGATTTCCTTGGCCTCCTTCGGACTGATCGAGTGGTCCACGGCGGCATCCGAGATCCGGCTCAGGAGATCGGAGAACTGGCCGATGATTTCGTGGGTGGAGGGCAGGATGCCTTTCTTGGTGTGCCGACCGTCCGGGTTTGCGACGAAGTAGCCGCCGTTTTGTTGGCACAGCCACTCGATGATGCCCGGATCGCCGCTCAGCTCGATCACCTTCATGAGGCGGTCGAGCGGATTCCGGCTTCCGGAACCGTCGTCGGACTGCTTTTCCGCCCACTTGTAGACCAGCGAAAGTGAGATTCCGAGTTCGGAGGCCACGGCCTTCGGACTGGTTTTCTGAAACGCGTGACGCAGCACCTCATGGCTTTCCATGCCGCGGACGCTAACAGGTTCGCTGCGGATGGAAAGCGGGAGATTGCACAAGAGTTCAGTCCTCAACTCCGGCGTGCGCGCGGGAAATCGAGAACTCCGCCAGTTCCTCGACCTGTGAGACACTGGTGACCTGGCACAGCCGCTGGCGCAGATCCTTGGCGCCGGGAAATCCCTTGCAGTAGGCCATCAGCCGCGAACGCATGCCGATCAGCGTCTGCCGCTCGTCGCCGTTCTTTCCGCCTTCGACGACCAGCCTGCAATGCCGCAGCACCAGCTCCCAGCGCTCCTCCACCGGTACCGGCGGCAGGGTTTCCCCGGTCTCGATGAAATGCTTCGCCTCGCGGAACACCCAGGGATTCTGCATCGCGGCGCGACCGATCATCACGCCGGACACCGCCGTCTCGCGCTTCCGTTTTTGGAGGTCCGCGCCGTTGGAGATGTCGCCATTGCCGATCACCGGCACGCTCACCGCGCGGGCCACGGCGTCGATGGTGTTCCAGCAGGCCTCGCCGGTGTAGCCTTGGGAGCGAGTGCGACCGTGAACCGCGATCGCCTGCATGCCGCAGTCGACGAGGATCTTCGCGACGTCGACGGCGTTGACCGTTTTCTCATCCCAACCGATCCGGATTTTCGCGGTCACCGGCACGTGGTCGCCCACGGCCTTCGCCACACCCGAGGCAACGGAGGCCAACAGCGGGCAGTCCTTGAGGAGCGACGAGCCGCCGTTGTTCGCCACCACCTTGTTCACCGGGCAGCCGAAATTGATGTCGATGAAGTCCGGGCGTTTCCAGTCGATGATCTTCTTCGCCGCCTCGCCCATCCGTTCGCCATCGGATCCGAAAAGCTGCACGCCCACCGGCCGCTGGCTGTCGTTGAACTCGGTGTATTTCCGCGTCCGGTCATCGCGCTGGAGGATGCCCTCGGCCGAGACGAACTCGGTAACCATCACGTCCGCGCCGAGTTCCTTGCAGATCTGGCGGAACACGACGTCGGTCACTCCCGCCATCGGCGCGAGGTAGAGCGGAAACTTGCCATCGGAGAACCACGGGAGCACGGGAAGGGGATAGGGAGAAAATTCGAAATTCTAAATCCTAAATTCGAAATGAAGAGATTCTTTACCTGAATCTGTCCACCCATTCGAGCTTTTCACTTGGCCGGGCGGGCGGGACGTTCTTTGATTTTCCCACCATGCGCGTTCTCCTTTCCACCTGCAGTTTCCAGGATACTCCCGGCCCTCACCACGCCCTTCTCGAATCCCAAGGCTGGGACGTTGTCCGTGAGCGCGGCCCGCTTTCCGAGGCCCGCATGCTGGAGATCGCCGGGGAGTTCGATGCCTTTCTCTGCGGCGATGACGGGATCACCCGCGCCGTGCTCGAGAAGTCGCTGCCTCGCCTGAAGATCATTTCCAAGTATGGCATCGGCCTCGACAAGATCGACATCCCATCCACCAAGGAACTCGGCATCCCGGTCCTCTTCACCCCCGGCGTGAACCATGACACCGTGGCGGAGCACACCTTCGCGCTGCTTCTCGCGATCACGAAAAACCTGATTTTCGCTGTCGATTCCACCCGCGCCGGACGTTGGGATCGGAAGACCGGCAACGAGCTGTTTGAAAAGCGCATCGGTCTGATCGGGTTCGGCCGCATCGGCCAGGAGGTCGCCAAGCGCGCGGTCGCCTTCGGCATGCAGGTCCACGGCTTCGGCAATTACTGGCCGGACGAACTCGCCGCGCAGCTCGGCATCATCCGCCATGACTCGCTCGACTCGCTCTTTGCCAGCGTCGACATCATCAGCCCGCACACCAAGCTCACGGCCGACACCCATCACTGCGTCAACGCCGCCCGCCTCGCGCTGATGCCGAAGGGCGGTTGGGTCATCAACACCGGTCGTGGCGAGCTCGTCGACAACGCCGCGATCATTGAGTCGCTCGATGCCGGTCATCTCGCCGGATACGCCACCGACGTTCTCGATCAGGAGCCCCCGCCAGCCGATCATCCGCTGCTGCATCACCCGAAGGTCATCGTCACGCCGCACGTCGGTTCGAGGACCTTTGAAAGCGTGCCGCGTCAGGCGCAGAAGTCGCTGGTGAACCTCATCAACGCCCTCGCCGGTCACGGAGAAATCCACTGCGCGAACGGAGTGATTTGATCACGAAAAAGCCCCGTGGCCGGTGAGGCCGCGGGGCTTTGGGTTTGGTTGAAAGGCGTTCCGGTTGTGGGCCGGGACGACTTGAAGGCTCAGGATTCGCTTTTCCCGAGAACCTCCAGCTTGACCGGGACGACGCCGCGCGAGGCAAAGCCAAGGCGTTCAGCGACTCCAATGGTCACATCGATGACGCGTCCCTTGATGTAGGGACCACGGTCGGTGATGGTGACGACTTCCGATTTGCCGTTGGCCATGTTGACCACTCGGACCTTGCTGCCCATCGGAAGGGTCTTGTGAGCAGCGGTCGCGGCGTTGTTGTTCAGGCGGCTCCCGCTTGCGGTGCGGGTGCCTCCGTTGGTGCGGATCGAGTACCACGAAGCTTTCCCGTGCTGAATGGTGGAGATTTTCCACGATTCATTCGAGTTGGCTTGGATACCGTTCGCCGTGCCCGTTGAGGCACAGCTTGGGATCGTAATGACTCCAGCGATTGCCAGGGCCACGGACTTGAGTTTCCGGGTCATGTTCATCGTTAGTTGCCCGTTGCGGGCCCGGTTGGTGTAAGTGCCACAGAATCATCGGGCAAGGAAAAAGGGCCTGCGTGGATTCCGCAGGGTTCGTCGGGATTCCGAGGGATTTCCGGGATCTACTAAGGAAATCTTTACTATTTTCTCGCCCTTTCGGCCCGTCGTTTGCTATTTCGAGAGCCCATATGAGGGGATCATGGATGCCTTCGAGCCGGGATCGGTTCTGCCAAGCGGATTTCGCCCTTTTGACCGAGGTGCTCGCGCCGGGCGACCAGCGGCGACACCTCGCCCGACTCTGGGACGATCCGGAAGCCCTGCGGGAAATCCTCGATCTGAAGGAGGTGCTGCGTGCGGTGCTCGATTCGCTCTCCGCCCTCCAGGTTTCCGCCGCGTTTTATTTCTACGTCGTCGTCCGGCATGCGTTCCTTCAGGCGGGCCTGGAGGACGCGGATCTCGCGGACTACGTCGCCGGCGTGCTGGCGGGTCGCGTCGGGGCGGAGCCGGGCGATGCCTTCCTCGACGCCGCCCGTGGCATCACCCACGCTGCCGATTTCCTCTCGATCCTGGAGACCTCCCACGGCCGGATGCGTTTCCACCTCCAACTCGCTGCGGGCAATCAGTTCCTCGTCCTGACTGGCATGTACTCCGGCTTCCTCAAACACCGGGCCGCCCGACGCGGGGCACCCGACGTGGAATTCTACGAAGCCTTCGCCGGTCGCGCCTTTCGTGGTGCCGCCGACAACCCCGAAGCCCCCGCCGGCACCCCGCGCCGCCTGCTCGGCACCCTCGCCGAGGTCATGCCCATCGCCCGGCGGTCGCTGAACCGGATGACGGAGGAGTTCGTGTTTCTGGGGGAGTGAGGCCGGAAACTGGGATTTTGCGCATTGGCAAAGTGGTAGCACATGTGCTATCAAAGTTCATGCCGCCCCGCATCGTTGTGGACACCAATGTATTCATCGCTGCGATCCTGAGCCCCGCTGGAGAAAACCGGGACGTGCTGCGGGCCTGCCTGCTTGGCAAGGCCGTGCCGCTCATGGGGGCCGCCTTGTTTCACGAATACGAGGATCTGCTTGGCAGGACGAATCTGATGAAGAAATGCCGACTCACCTCCATTGAGCGAAAGTCCCTGTTGTCCGCCTTCCTCTCGGTGGCGGAGTGGGTGAAGGTCTACTTCCTCTGGCGTCCCAATCTCCCGGATGAGGCCGACAATCATCTGATCGAACTCGCAATCGCTGGGTCCGCGGCCACGATCGTCACCAACAATCTCAAGGATCTGAAACACGGTGAGCTCCGCTTTCCCGGCCTCAGCATTCAAAGCCCGAAGGTCTACCTGAAAACACTCTCATGAGCACCCTCACCATCCGCCTCCCAGATGACAAGCACGCCAGGCTCCGCCAGTTGGCCAGCCATCGCGAGATCAGCGTGAACAAGCTGATGGAGGAACTAGCGACCATCAGCATCGCCGAATTCGACGCCGAAACCCGTTTCCGGGCGCTCGCCTCGCGAGGCTCCGTCAAGAAGGGTCTCGCCATTCTGGACAAGCTCGATGCCTCCTTCACGAAGAATCCGTAGTCTGCCTCTGAGAATCCCAGAGATGGACAACCGAGCCCTGCGCTTATTCTCCTTGAAGATGAAGAGACGGTTCACAACGCATTTTTCGACCGGAGGTTCATAGACGGTCTTCCTCCAGTTCAAGGACTCCATCGTCGCGGAGATAAGGAGCTGCGACATTCCTGTCGCTAGCTTGAATCGGACCTGTCGCGACACGAATGTCGCGACTCCTTAACACGGGAAATCGCGGATGCTTTGGAGGCGGTGGCGTTTGGTGTCGGGACAGGTTGCTGGATTTCAAAAGTCCTCAAATCCATCCGAAACCATCGGAGTGAGGCCGAAGGCGAGTTCGATCGAGCCAAGTTCGCTGGGCGCGAGTTCTTCCAGGCGGGTCACCCCATCGTCCCCAACCCTCATCACGGCCAAGGTTGGCTCAGCGATTGGTGGCGGCGAAACAACGACCCGTGGAGCAGTGATCACCGGATCCGGTCGGAGCATGATCCCGATGGCGAACAGTCCACAGATCGAGCTGGCGGCCAGGGTGAACTTCACACGACCACGCCTTTTCCGGGCCAGACGGATGCAGGGGAGGGTTTGCTCCCAGACCTTTTCGGCTTCTTCCTGGTTCGTGATCATGAGGGTGAGGTGGCTTGGTCGGTGAGGATCTGGCGCAGACGCTTGCGGAGACGGGCGAGTTTCGACTCGATGGCCTTGACGCTGACCTGATGTCGTTCGGCGAGGGTTTCCTGCGACCAGCCATCGAGGTAGTGATGCCGGATCAGGGCCCGTTCCTTTTCATCGAGTTCGAGCAGGGCTTCCTCCAACTGGTCTCTCGACGCCACCTCTTCGGCGGATCGTTTCGACTCCTGCCAGTGTTGAAAGCGTTCGTTCAACCAGCTCCTGCGGCCTTTTTTCCGTCCGGCATCGATGACCTCGCAGCGCAGCAGGCAGGCGAGCCAGGCATGAAAGGAATCCTCATCGCGGAAGACCTTCGCATGTCGCAGCACCCGCAGGTAAACGCCCTGGATGATCTCCGGCGCATCGCAGGCGGGAACGCCCCGGGAAATGGCGAGACCGTGCAGTCGCGGGTAGCAGCGCTCGTGAAACGCACGCCACGCGGCCTCGTCGCAGGACGAGAGTCCACGTGTCATGGCTGACAGTTCGTTCTCCATCGGGCTCAGTCCGGTGTCAAAGCGTCGCCCGCAGCGGCTTCCGTCGGTGAACTTTCCTTCGGGGCATCCTTGTTGAGATCCTTCAAGAGCACGGCCGTGATGTCAGTGGCGTCCTTGGTGTAGAGGAGGAAGGGAACCTGCGAGGTGCTGAGGCCGGACTTGTCGAAGACGTAATCGTAGTTCTCACCCTTGGCTTGCTCTTCGACCAGCTTGCGGATCTCGTTGAGGATGCCCTTCATGCGCTGGACCATCGTCTCGTTGAGCGCCTGATTCTTGCGCTGGAGGAACTCGCGGCGCTCACGGTCGAGGGCGATGCCTTCGTGCTGCTGCATCTGCCAGTCCTTGAAAAGCGTCTGCTTCTTGGAGTCGGAAATCGCGGGATCGTCGATCTGCTTGCGGAGGTTGCCGAGGCTGTTCTCCAACTCGCGGATGCGGGTGAGGCGGTCGTTGTTTTCCTTCTGGATGCGGGCGCGCTCGATGTTGATCTGCTTCTGCGCGTCGTTGGTGCGGTAGTACTCCTTGAAGAGCTCCTGCATATCGACGGTGGCGATCCTGGCCGACGCGACCGGTTTCGGAGGGCTGACCGGAGCTTCCTCGGCACAAGTGGAAGGGATCCACTGGCAGGCGAACGCGAAGGCGAGGCAGGGAAACAAGAAGCGAAGTGTCTTCATTCTACCAAGCTAACGCGTGCCAAGCCGCCCACCCCTCGCGGGATGAAAAAAGGAGCGGCGACATTCTTGTCGCCAGCTTGATGCAGGCTTGTCGCGACACGAATGTCGCGACTCCTTATTCCCTTTAGAAGCAGTGCTCGATACTCTGGCAGCCCATTCAGCACCGGAATTTTCCAACAAACTTCAAAGAACTTCACCTCTCGAGTTTCATCTTCTAGAATCAGAGCCGCGAAAGGCTCTAAAAACCCTACAATCAAAACCATGAAAACCCCGATCCCGACACTTCTGTTCGCCGTCATCGCCCTGGCCGCCCCCGTGTTTGCCAACGACCAGAACAGCTCCTGGCAAAAGGCCTACCCGGCCGCGGAGAAAGGCATGACCCGCTTCGTCGTGCACCTGCCGGAACTCGCCGATGAATACGCGGCCAAGGTCGAGCTGATCGTTGGCAAGGAGCAGGAAACCGACGGGGTCAACATCGTCCACCTTGGAGGAAAGATCGAGGAGTCCGACGTCAAGGGCTGGGGCTATCCGCGATACGATGCGACCGTCGGCCCGGGGATGAGCACGCTCATCGGCGTTCCTCCCGGACAACCGAAGGTGAAGAAGTTCGTCTCGCTGGGCGGGAATCCCTATCTCGTCCGCTACAACAGCAAGCTGCCCGTCGTGGTCTATGTCCCGGAAGGCTATGAACTGCGCTACCGCATCTGGAAGGCAGAGCCGGAAATGAAAAGCGCCGGGAAGGAGTGAAGGGGGGGAAACATTTTGTCTTCTACCATGAATTAGAAATGGCCGCGTCTCCATCAGTTCCTGCCCTCACTCCCAATCAATTTGGCCAAGCCGAAACTGGGAAAAATGTTACGCCGCGCGGACTTCTCTGACCCGTTTCACTGACCCCTTTCACACTGATAAAAATATGAATAGCAAAATTAAATATACTTTAATCTTGGCTTCTGCATTTCTCTCAATGCTATCGGCGTTTGGTGGCGAGTTGGCTTTAGCCAAGTGGAAGTCTGAATTCTTCACTGGTTACGGTGGAGTGTACGAGCTCTATGAGACGGAGGGGATCGTTTCTAAAATTATTATTACACCCTATGAGTCACTTGATAAGAGGAAGTTGTTATCAGTTTTAAAAATGGATTCTGATGATATTGGAACGCAGCCAAGATATCTCCTGATGGGTGATCTGGTTACAGATGAGAAAAATGGTATTCTTCGGTTTCAGAACGGTGAAAAATGGGAAGCGATTGAGTTTATTTGTCCGATTTCAAAAGAGAAGGTATTTGGGTTGAAAATAAATGGGGTGATTTATAAAAGAGCGAGAAAGGGATTGTGAATAGCCGAGAGAGCGGTCAGTACGTGGAAAAGTTTTGTCTGTCCCCATGAATTCATGGACTTTGATTCAGTAGTGAACGTCTAGCTGTGGCATCGGCGAAATGGAAGCCCGAGTTTCAAGAAGAGACGTTATCGCCGGTTGCCACGTGACGCTTCCAGTCAGAATAGCAGCTCTGCGTTTTGTCATGATTCTCTGGCGAATGTTTGAGGTGCGCCCACCGGCGCGGTTGAAAAGATGTTGAAATGAAATTGAAAAGCTAATGGCCGGTTGGTGCGTCATGACTTGTTAGCCATCTTCTTTCTTCACTTGGACGAATTGAATCCCTTCAAGAGTAATTCGAATCGTAACGATGAAGGAGAATTGAGGATATGCGTCGTTGTGGGCATCATCGACTTTTGCGGTCCCGTTGACTTCGATCGTGCAGGTGTCATTCTTGGTCCATTTTGAGAAACCTTCGTATAGCCTGGTCGTCTCTCCGTGATAACCCGGAATGTCGAAAAGGATGTCGGCCAATTCCGGATGAGGGAGTATCGCAATGCGGCCTCCAATAACAGAATAGAAATCGATCCTGGACCAAGTGTTTCCGCCGGAATAGACGGCTACCCTTGTTTCGTCGTCGTTCCAATAGGCTTTGGTCTGCCAGTTGTCCCTTCCGCTTATCTTCGGGACATCCGGGTATCCCCCATGGCCGGGAAGGAAACACTTGGAAATCACGGCACCGTCGCGGCCGATCAATGAGATTTTGGACCCAATCTCCATGCCCAGGCAATCCTTGGGCGTCTTCGGGGTCTTCTGGTAGACTGACTCGGAAGCCAACTTGTAGCGCCCGGAAGGAGATGTCGTCTCTTGGTGAATCGCAGCGTTCGCAATAGCGGGAACCGAAATGAGAGCCAAGAGGACAAGTCTCGTGAAAACTTTGGGAATGAGTTTCATTAATTTAGGGCTAACGTCTAGGCCATCCACGGCGGAAATGGAAGCCTGAATTAAATTGAGATGTTACCCGCCGTTGGATGTGCGTCTTCGGCAACTTTGATTGATCGCTCAAGCTCGCGTCTGCTTTGTTCGTGAAGGCGTCTCCTACGCTGCCACCAACCGAGGGCGGCAAACCAGAGCGCGGTATAGACCAATAAGATCAGCCACCATGCCACTCTTACCGCTGCCGCCTGGTAGTGCCGCCCAATCTGCTCATCATCTATACGGAAGGCAGGAGGGAACCAAACCCAAGTCTCGAACTCGCCGATGTATAGTCCGTGGTAACTTCCCAGCCCGTCCAGGGAAAGCGAACTTGCGATTGGAGAGGGGATCGTCAGTGTCCCATACTGACTTGAAAGGCTTCCGCGAAAGGTAAGCAGCTCGAACTCGTAAAAGTCCTTATGATGCACGGAGAAACCCCAAACCGCGGCGAAGAAGATCACCGGCAGGGCTCCGAGTCGGAAAAGCCATGATCTATGCCAGGATTGCACGGGAGCTGGCACCGAGAGGTTAACGCGTTTCAATGGATTATTATTGGCCGAACAGTGTTATTGAACGACCTGTCGGGTTTGGGGGGTGATCACCGACGGGTCGGTGATCTGGGGAAAAAGCGACCCGGAAGTACGGATTTTGGCGAACTTGTTCATGAAGGACGTTTTAGGTCGATCATGCTGGCAAGCCAAGCTGGAATTCAGTCTTGGGAAGGTTTGAGGCGTTCAGTGAAAGGGGGCAGTAGATGGAGTTGGTTGATGGCGGCGCGGTCTGCTGGTGACCGCTTGGCGGCGGGTAGGCTGGACGGCGGGAATGGGTAGAGACGCGACCCTTTCAGATGACCGTGAAGTTATTTGAATGAGTCTGGTAGGGGAAGGTGCGGCTTTGAGGGTGCTGGGAGTGCCGCCAGACTGATGTGGGCTTGTCGCGACAGGAATGTCGCGACTCCTTATTTCCAGCTTAGCTTTTCCAGCCGCCAGCCGTCTTCGGCTTTTTTCCAGGTGAAGATGGCGTCGCCGGGGCCGTCGACGGGTTGGGCGATGGAGATGTTGAGGAGGGCGTCGACCTTGGCGCGGACTTCGGCGTGGTCGCCGTTGACGGTGACGCTCTCGATCTCGCCGAACTTCATCCGGGTTTCCTTGGCGTTGCTGCAGAGCCAGGAAAAGGCGGAGCCGACCTCGTTGCGTTCGAAGCTGCCATTGGCCTCGGGGAGGGAGGGGATTTCAAGTTGGAGCTGCGGCTGGAGCAGTCGGTCGAGCTGGAAGGCTCCGATGTTTCGCGAGGTGGCGGGTGTGCCTTCCTCAAGGGTGAGAATCTGGCAAAGATCGCGGCTGCGGCGTTTCACGACCTGGGTGGGAGAGAACCACCAGACGCAGAAGCCGGTGAAGGCGAGGAGGACGATGAAGAAGGGGATGAGGCGTTTCATTTTTTAGAGGGATCGTAGTAAATCCGGATGTCGGCCTTGTCGGTGCCGAGGAGTTGCTGGGCGCGCTTGAGGGCATCGCGCGTGGACAGGTTCGGGTTGCTGGGCTTGTGGATGAAGATGTTGCTTTCCCCGGCCTCGCGGTCGCAGCCTTCCTGGAGGGTGACGAGGACGCCGGATTGCTTGAGCACGCGGTAGACCTCGCGGGTGGCGCCGGAGATGAGGATGTGTCGCTCGTGGGCGCGGGTGAAACGGATGAGGTCCTCCAGCGCCATGACGCTGGTGGCATCGAGGTGGCGCGCGTTTTTCAACCGCAGGATGATGACCTTCAGGGCGGGATCGGAGACGGTGCGCTGAATCTGGGTGCGGAAGAGTTCGGACGCGCCGAAGAAGAGGTCGCCCTCGACGTGGACGATGGAGATCGAGGGGATGGGGCGGGGACGTTTTTCGCCGCGCTCGCGTAGTTCGCCGGAGTCATCGAACTCATACTCGACGAGGAAGGGCTTGCTGGCCTTCCGCAGGAAGAGGGTGATGGAAATGGCGACGCCGATGAAGATGGCGACGTGCAGGGGCGTGAGCAGGGTGGCGAGGAAGGTGATGATCAGCACGGCCGCGTCGTCGCTGGTGGAGCGCAGGCAGATGCGGAGGTGGCGGGGGTTGAAGAGGGCGAGGGCGAGGGCGATGACCAGCGCGGCGAGCGCGGCCTTCGGGACGTAGTCGACCAGCGGGATGCCGATGCGCGGCGACAGCGCGATCAGGACGGCGGCGATCAGGATGTAGATCCCGGCGTAGGTGGACGCGAAGCGCGACTTCGCGCCGGAGGCGAAGTTCAGCGCCGAGCGAGTGAGCGAGCCGGAGGCGGGCATGCCACCGGCGAAGGCGCTGGCGAGATTCGCCATGCCGACGGAGAGCATGTCCTGGTTCAGGTCCGGATGATCGCCGCTGCGGGAGGCGATGGTTTTCGCCATCAGGGTGTTTTCCAGGGCGGAGAGGAAGGCGATCGCGAAGGCCACGCCGATGAGCATCGAGATGTCATCAAAGATGCTCGGGCCGGTGAAGTGCGGAAGTTTCGGCGCGAGGTCTTCCAGCCGGAAGGTGGTGAAATGCGGGACCTTTGCCCAGGCCGCCGGGCCATGAAGGATCAGCGAGCCGAAGACGGCGGACGAGGCGGCGAGCACGATGGCGAAATTCGGCCAGCGCGGTTTGAATTTCTGGAGCGTGTAGTAGGCGGCGAGCGTGCTGGCGGCGATGAGCAGGGACGGCCACTGGATCGAGGGCAGCGAGCGGATGATTGAAATGACCAGCGTGGCGAAGGTGCGGGAGCTGTCCGCCGTCATCACCTCCGCGATGCCGAGGGAGTCCTTGAGCTGGTTGGCGATGATCAGCACCGCCGCGCCGGAGGAGTAGCCGATGAGCACGCTGCGGGAAATGTACTGGAGCAGGTCCGCGACTTTCAGGAGTGAGCCGGCGATGAGGATCAGTGCGGACATCAGCACGAGCAGGGGCACCAGTTCCGACTCGCGGGCGAGCAGCAGGGGGTTTCCAGCAAAGAGGCTGAAGAGCATGAAGGCCGTGGCATTCGTGGGGCCCAGCGAGGTGTGCCTTGAACCGGCGAAGAGCGGGGCCACCAGCGGCGCGACGATGGCGCAGAGGATGCCGAAGACGATAGGGAGCTGGGCGATCGAGGCGAAGGCCATCGCCTGCGGGATCGCCAGCATGGTGACGTTCAGCGCCGCGCGGGCGTCGTGCTTCGCCTTGTCGCGATCGTAGCGTCGGAGGCTGCCGATGAAGGGGAATGCCTTGACCTGCCCGGACGTCAGGAACCCGGCGATATCGCGGGCGGCCCTCGTCAACGTGCGGCTCAGGTTCATTCGTCGATGATCACTTGAAACGGGCGCGGCGGAACAGCCAGAGGCCTAGCAGAACGCAGAGCACGTTCGGAGCCCAGAGCGCTGCAGTCACCTGGGCATCGGTGTGGAATTGTTCGGCCAGGAAAGTGGAGAGGAAATAGCCGGCCGCGATGGCGATGCTGAGCACCAGGCCGCCGGAGGTATCGCGGCGGCGGCTCTTGATGCCCAAGGGCACGCCGATGAAGGCGAAGGCCAGACAGGCCATCGAGTAGGCATAGCGGCGGGTGATCTCCGAACGCACCATCACGCGGGCCTTTGGGGTGAGTCGCGGGTCTTTCGCGAATTCAAGAATCTCCTCATTGGTCATCGCGGAAGGCTTCGGCTTTTTCGGACGCGAGTCGGAAAAGCTGAGGAACCAGTACTGCGCCTGGCCAGCGATGGCCCGGTCGAAGGTGCCGTCGGCCTTCGGGGATTCGATGAAGGTGTTGTCGAGGGTCAGCTTGAACTCCTGCTTCACCTGATCGACGCTCAATTCGACCCGTCCTGCATGCACGTAGGCAGGTGGTGGAGCGTTCGGATCGTTCGCTTTCCGCGTCTGGTACATGTGGAAGCCGATGAGCGCGTCGCCGTCCTTGCCCTCGATGAAAACCTTCTGGTTCTTGAATCGCGACTGCACGGCACCGGGGTCCAGCAGGGCGCGCGGATCCCGCATCACCTCGCGATAGAGGATGTTTTCCAGCGAGGCTTTGGCACGCGGGGCGACTTCCACATTGAGCCACACGGAAAGGCCACAAAGCGCCAGGGCCACCACGAAGACCGGGATGGAAATCCGGGGCAGGCTGATGCCGGCGACGCGGAAACCGGTCAGCTCCTGCTCGGAGGAAAGGCGTCCGAAGACGAGCAGCACCGCTGAAAGGAAGCCCCAGGGGATCGTGAACATCAGCGAAAATGGCAGGATGTTCAGGACGAACTGGCCCACCAGCGGGAGTGGGATCTTCTGTTCCACCAGCAGCGGCCGGATCTCCTTGAACAGACTGCCGAGCACCAGAACCACGGACAGGACCAAGATGGCGAACAGGGTGCCGAACAGCACCTGCTTGCCAATGTATCGATCTGCAATCCGTATCACGTCCGGCGACGATGGACTGCCCCGTGGCCCCTGTCGAGGCGTGAGATACCCTTTCCCGGTCACAGCGGCCCTCAAACTGTTAGGGGGCCGGCGGGTCAAATTTCCTTGCCCGATGATCCTCAATGGCTTTTCTCGCAGGGTCATCTTGGAAAGGGCTGCGTCCGCATCTGGCACGCCACGCGCTTTCCCTCCTCCCAGATCTTCCCACTTTCCATGTCAGATTTCTCCATTTCCCAGTCATCGCCGATCGTCTCCCGCCGTGGCGCACTCGCCACCTTCGGGCTGACCGGTCTGGCGCTGGCTGCCTCCTCGGTTCCGGCCAAGGCCTTCTTCATCCAGAAGTCCCCTGCCACCTCGGGAGTCACCCTCGCGGATCTGCCGCAGGGATGGATCAATCAGCAAGGCTCACTGCTTTCCGACTACGTCCGCTACCTCGGACTGGTCCGCCTGACCCGCATCACCCCGGCTCAGGTCATCCTCGCCCATGCCAAGGAGCATCACGGCGTTTGGAACTCCATCCCGCCAAAGGCGATGTGGCCTCGCATCGTGCCGACTCTCAGAGCGGTCGACCGCGTCGCCGCCGAGCTGAACTTGCCGGTTAAGGAGATCATTTCCGCCTATCGCGCCCCATCCTACAACGCCCGCTGCCCAGGGGCTAAGAGCGGTTCCTGGCATCAGGGAAACTTCGCCGTCGACGTGACCTTCCCGACCCATGCCGCCACGGTGACCGCCGTGACCCGCAATCTTCGCGATCGTGGGCTTTTCAAAGGCGGAGTCGGTGGCTACCCGACCTTCACCCATGTCGACACGCGTGGGACGAACATCAATTGGTGAGTTGAAACCGGTCCCTCGCGGCGGGCACCGGAGGGGGAGATTCCCGATGCCCGAATCCGAGGTGATTCAATGGTTGAGCCGAATCCGGTCAACTAATTGAAAATAGCACTCCCGATCCTGCGGAGACATGCCGTGATCGCGGCGATTGTTCAGGCGACGTGCAACTGTTCAAAGAGTGCCGGATTGTCGCGCGGTCGATTGTGACCAGGGTGCGGTTGTTTCCTTCAACCCTCCCTAGAAATCCATGAACACAATGAACTACCTCCCGACCTTGGGATTCAGCATCGCCGCACTGGCGATGAGCACATCGGCCGGACTCGGCGCGACCGTCGCCTTCGACAATGCCAGTGACGGAGCCTACCAGCCGAGCTTCAGCGACTGGGGCAGCGGTGACAATGGCGGCACCGGCTTCAACGCCTGGTCCGGCCTCACCGACATCTACGTCGGTAGCTCGGGCGACAATGGTAACGGCAACAGCGGCTCCAGCAGCATCGATACGACCGGGCCCAGCAACGCCACCGGCGAGTCCTGGGCGCTGCGCGGTGATGGCGGAACGAACGGCTCCGGCGCCGCCCTGAGAACCCTGACCGGCGGTGACTTGGGAGTGGGCCAGTCGATCCAACTCGGCTTCGATAACGGCTTCATCAACGACGGGTCGAGTGTCGGCTTTTCCTTCCAATCGGGAGGCACCGCCCGCTTCGAGTACTTTTTTACGGGGGGCAACAGCAACTTCACGGTCTCCGGTTTGAGCAATCAGAGCACCACCCAGGGCTTCAGCGATGACGGGATGATGACGATCTTCACCCTGACGAGCGTCGATACGTTTTCCTTCACGGTCGACTTCCTGGGCACTGGCACGACGGATCAGACCTTCACCGGATCGCTGAAGGGAATCGATGGCACCGGGATCGACACGATCCGCTTCTTCAACTTCAGTTCCAGCGGAGATCCCGCTGGAAATGCCTTTTACAACCAGCTTGCGGTCGTTCCAGAGCCTTCCTGCCTGGCATTGATCACGCTTGCGGCAGTGGGTCTTGCCGGGCGTCGCCGCCGTTGATCGGGCGGGATTTTCCGGAGTCATCGTTGGCATGAGCCTTCAGCTTCTCCTGCTGACGGTGGCACCCGGGACCCAGTCGCTCTCGATCATCATGGATTTCGCGAAGGCGGGAATGCCAAACTCGGCGCGGTGCAGCGCTCCGACGAGCATGTCGAGCGCGGCGACTCCGACGTGATCGTTGTTTTGATTCATGCCGGCCCAATCGGTCATGTCCACGCTGCGGTCGAGGTGGATGAGGCCGACTTGCTCCGGCACGGCGAAGTTCATGGCGGGCAGCCATTTCATCAGCTCGGCGTGAAGGGTGATGATGACGTCGGGCTGGTGTTTCCTGAACCATTTCTCGAACGACTTCGGGTCCTCGCGGTTGAAATCGCAGGTTGGAATCCGGTTCGCGGTCGGCAGTTGGAGCTGACCCATCAGAAAGCCCGCGCTGAAGCGTCCGTTGAGGTTTTCGTCCACCTTCTTCTCAATGACGAGTCCGGGCCGCTGGTAGCCGAGGGCGATGCCTTCCTGAAAGCTGTCGAGTGAGGTCGCATACTGGTCGTTGCTCGCGCAGTGGAGCTTGGGGCGGGTGGTGCGGACGCCGACGACGACACAGGCGAACTGGTTCCAGATCGGGCTGAATTCCGCCGACAGCAGTCCGTCGTTGAGCACGCCGGTGACGATCAGCCCACGGATGCCGCGGGAGTTCAGGATGGTGGCGAGACGTTTGGCATCGATGCCCGGTTCCCACAGCCAGAACTCGTCGAGGCTGTAGCCGAGTTGGGTGCCGCGGTGCTTGCAGCCGCTGACCCAGTCGCGAAAGGTCTGGAACTCTGAGAGCTTGTCGCGCTCGCTGGAGGCGTTGATCAGACCGAGGGTGGCTTGGAATTTCTGGGTGCGGCTGGCCCGGAGCTGGGCCATCAGCGCGGCCACGGTGGGATTCGCCTTGTAGCCGAGCTCTTCCGCGATCGCCTGGATTCGCTGGCGGGTCGCCTCCAGCAGCCGGGGATCGTTGCGCAGCGCCAGGGAAACGGTGGACTTCCCGACGCTGGCGGCATCGGCAATGTGCTGAAGGGTCGGTCGCGACTCCATGGGTTGAACAGTACAATGTTTGATCCGTTGCCGCCAACTCAATTTACAGGCAGGTATGATGGTGATCCAGAAGAGTGTTTCCTGCAAACAGCATGTGCTCGAAAAAAGGCCGTAAGTGCCTGTTCAATCGAGCTTTTCCGTTGCGGCAAGGCTTCCCTGAGTCCATTTTAAGAAACCCCGGCCTCCCCCGCAGCCTCTTTTTCTAAAACGCTGTTTAGGAGGTGATGCCTTCTTTTTCTAAACCCATGATTTCCAGACTTCGCCTGCTCGTGATTTCCGGCCTGCTCGGACTTGGCTTGGTCGTGCCTGCGGCGGGCGAGGCGATGCTCCAGTATTTCAACACAAGCTGGGCGGAGATCACTCGGAAGATGCCCGAGCTCGCGGAGGCCGGCTATGACTCGCTGTGGCTGCCGCCGCCGACGAAGGGCTCCGGCGGCTTGTCGGTGGGATACGATTGCTGGGACCGGTTCGATCTCGGATCGAAGGACCAGCGCGGCAGCGTCCGCACCCGCTACGGCACCGAGGCGGAACTGCTGGAGTTGGTGAAACTGGCGCACCGTTTCGGGATCCGGATCTACTTCGACAATGTGATGAATCACAATGCGTTCGATATCCCCGGATACGACGCCACGACGCCGATCGACCTTTACCCCGGATTCCTGCCGGAGGATTTCCACCTTCGGAAAACGGAGGATGGCTTTTATCGCAAGTGGGACAACACCCGCAGTTGGAGCGATGCCTGGCAGGTGCAGAACCTGGGGCTGGCCGACCTGATCGACATTTCCACCGAACCCGGCACGACCAATTTCAACCACGGGCCCTCCGAGGGCAGCACGATCAAGAAGATCGAGTTCGTCCGTCATCCCGCCAACCCGGAGTACTATTGCTATCTCCCGGCCGGCCCCGGCCAGAAACACGCCAGTGGCCAGGGCACTTATGTCGGCTTTGGTCCCGGCAATGGCATCAGCACCGGCATCATCGCGGCGAACCCGTCGTTCTACTCCGAGCGCGTCGAGGATCTGCTGCATCGCGCCGCTCGCTGGCAGATCGACCGCACCCGCGCGGATGGTCTTCGCCTCGATGCGGTGAAACACACGCCTGCCGATTTCTTCGGAGCCACCTATGGCGTGGACAAGAACTCCTCCTCCTACGGCTACGGCGGTCAGGTGCAGTTGCAGTTCAATCTCACACGAGGCTTTTCCGACTGGGGAAACCATCGCGACAGCGTCTTCAATACCGAGCAGGGCCGTGATGATGCCATGCTCTTCGGCGAGCACCTCGGTCAGCCACCGGCCTACTCGGGCTACATCGACTCCGGCATGCGGCTGGTCGACAACGATCTCCGCTCGAATTTCAATAATCTGTTAGGCAATCCATCCTCGGGCCTCACCGGCTTTGATGGCTCCGGCTCCGGCGGCTTTCCGGCCTCGATCGCCGTCACGCATGCGCAGAGCCATGACAGTGACTTCGCCGCGCGCCGGGAACTCCAGCATGCCTTCTACTTCACGCGCGCCGGGCTGCCTTTGATCTACACGGATGGCAATTACCATGCGGAAACCCTCGGCGAAAGCGGTGGAGCTTTTCCGCGTCATTCGAACACCGCCTTCCTCGGCCAGTGGGGGGACTCCCGGATTCCCAACCTCCTGCGCGTGCATCAGGACTTCGCCCGTGGCTGGCAGCGCGGACGCTGGAGCGGCAGTGACCTGGTCTCCTATGAACGCATTGATGACCGCAGCTTCACCGAAAACAATCAGGCACTGAAGGAGCGCAAGGGCGTGACGATGCTGATCGCCCTGAACGACAACTACTCCAGCGGCGTGGCGATTCAGGGAGGTACCTCGTTTCCCTCCCAGGCGGGTGGAGGTTCGGAAAACAACCCGAACACCAATGACGAGTATCTCTTCCAATACGCCCGTGGCTACGGCAGCCAGACCGGCTTCTACACCTACGCCTCCTCGCTCGGCGGCGTGACCGTGGACAGGGGCAGCTACTTCGTTTTCTCCCCGCGCACTCCGGAGGATTCCGATCTGTGGAAATCCGCAGGCGGCCAGCCGATCACGATCCTACAGGGCGGGGAAAAGGCTCCTACGGTGGACGTCGTACGTCGCGATGGTCCCGATGGTGATCCCGCCTTCAATCCGAACGGAGTCGCCGATGCCAGCAATACCGACTACGCCTACAGCGTTGCCATCCCACGCGTCACCTCGGCGTCGGACCTGAAATTCGTGGCCCGCGCCGATGGCTCCGCCGAGAACATCCTGCTGCGTCTGGATGGCGGCATCGACCTCAACGGCACCCGTCCCTTCGGAAATGCCGACCCACTTTTCCGCGACAATCCACCGGCGGTCTCGAATGATTCCTTCCTCGGATACGAGCAGCCGAACTTCGTCCGCCGCCAGCAGGTTGAGAAATTCGCCGCACGCGATACCAGCCGCAACCAATACGGCTCACCCGGCGCGGAGACCTACACTACGACGATCGGCAACGGCACCTACACCGTCGTCAACGGCCCCACCGGCTCCAACAACTTCTCCACTGACGGAGGGAACCAGGCGTCATTCCTTTATCACGACCCCGACCAGCCAGTCGGCGGCGCTCCCTCAGGCGGTTGGCCGGGTGGAAATGCTCCACAGCAGTTCGTGGAGGATGCGTCGACGATCTCGATCTGGGCAAAACCGAACGGCGTGGGCAGCGGCTTCAAGATGTTCTGCTACTACACCACCGACGGCACCAATCCCGAAGGTGCGGGCGGCGCAGGAACCGGCACCACGAAGGTTTCCGAAATGGCCTACAGCCACAACCAGGAAACCAACGACTGGTGGATGACGTCGAACATTCCCAAGCCTTCGTCCGACAGCGTGTTCAAGTACAAGGTCGGCATCCTCAAGGAAGGGTCCTCGAGCATCTATCCCTCCGGCCCGGATTCGGTGTATCGGAAGAAGCGGATGATGACGGTCTTCGAAACGCCGTCCATCAATGCTTCCACGCTCAGCCATTCGGTCCACGGCGACTACAACTCCACCACCACTGGTCTCGAGGAAGGCTTCCACATCATCCGTGGCCGCGCCTTCCTGAAGCGCGATGGGAAAGCCTCACTCTACAACACCTTCGCGCAGAGCTTTTACTACGACGCAGCCAGGCCGGGTGGTCAGACCGTTTTCCCAGGCTCCGATGGCGAGCAGATCGGCGGCAGCGAATATGGAGCGGTCGTGCGGACCGACAATTCCGTGCGCGAGGTCTGGTATCGCGTGACCGATGGCGAGTCCAGCAACGACGACTCCGCCACCGGCGCGACGAATGGCAACGGCGTCTGGGTGCAGGCCACCGAGATCACACCCTCGCTTTCCATCACTCCCTCGAATCCCGCCTACGTTCGTGAATGGCGTTTCAATTACGTCAACATCCCCGCGACGGGCAGCGCGACGATCGAAGTGCGCTTGAAAGAGCTCAGTTCCTCGGACGACATGGAGCTCTCAGACTCCGCCGGTCACTTCACCACATTGACCCGCACGGTCCAGACTCGCGGCCCGGACCTCAGGCTGTTCGTCGCCTTTCCCCAGGCGGAGGGCGCGACGATCGATGACTCCTACGTCGTGAAGGCCTACTTCACGAAAAGCCTCGCGGATGGCATCGACACGGCGACCCTCAAGGAGCGCTTCATCGTTCGATACGGAGCCAATGAAGGCTGGCCCGCTGGCGTGCAGGTCCTGGATCGTGCGGCCTTCACCATCCTCTACAACGAGACTTCGGAGTATCACGCGCTGGCCTTCAGCGTGCCGAATCTTTTCAACGGCGTGAACGATTTCCTTCATCGCATCGAGATCACCCACGACCGTCCGGGCTTGCTTTCCGATCTCGTGGCCACGCGTCGCGTGAAAGCGGCACCCAGCACTTTGCCACGCGTCACCATCCTCCAGCCGCAGGAGTACGACAGCAACGGCAAGCTGGTGGAAATCATCCTGCCGGACGGGCCCGGAGTGGACACCCTGCTTTACACGGTGCGAGTGGAAACCAGTGCCAATGCCTCGGCGGTGGACCTCGCCTTCGTGCTGGGCACCGGCACTCTAACAGCCGTCGATGCCGACACGCTGGTCGCAGGCATCCAGCCGGTGATCCAGGGGTCGAGCGCGTTCTGGGATTTCACCTGGACGATCAACACGCCGGGGAAATTCCGGCTCATTGCCACGGCCACGGCTCCCGGTGGCACCGCCTTTGATCGTCGTAACGCGACCGTGATCCTACGCCAGTTGGCCTCGGATGATCCGAACGACATCGATGATGACAACGACGGTCTCGCCGACGTGGACGAGGGAACCTTGACGCCTTTGCCAAATGGCTACGCCACCGATCATCCGAACTACAACCCCAACCCCGAGACGTGGACCAACAGCGACGTCCATATCTCGAATGTCTACGGTCGATCCCAGCCTCTGATGCCTGATACCGATGGCGACGGTCTTCCGGATGGACTGGAGTCCGGATGGCGTCAACCCGGACCCGATACAGAAATCACAGACATCAACGGTGACGGATTTCCCGACTTCATTGGCGATCTCGACCCACCCTTCTACAACACCCTCGACAACCTCGGCAAAGTCCCAGGCGTCAACAGCGCCAGCGAAGGCGGCGACCGCGCGAAGCGACTCCGTGGCTCGCTGACGGATGCGGGAAATCCCGACTCGGATGGCGATGGTTTGTTGGACGGTGTCGAGGATGCCAACCGCAACGGCTGGGTGGATGGCGATGGTCAGACCCTGCCGGTCAATTTCAATCCGTGGTTGGGTCGCGCTTGGCCGGATGGGAAAATGAATCTCGGAGAATCCTGGCTGGAAACCGATCCGGGCAATCCCGACAGCGATGGCGACGGGCTCTCCGATGGGTCCGGTGAGGACAAGGATTTTTCCGGGACGATCACCGGAGATTCCAACCTGGATCGCGTCTGGCAGTCGGGCGAAATCTGGACGGAGACCAACGCCCTCAACGCGGATACCGATGGCGATGGACTCTCGGATTCGTGGGAAGTCCGCTACGCCCTCAACCCGCTCGACAACGGCACGGTCGTCTTCGATGACAGTACACCGAACCCCGACAATGGCGCGTCCGGCGATCCTGATGGCGACGATCTCACCAACCTTCAGGAACTCGTCGCCGGCACCGATCCCCGCGTGGACAACACGATCCCGCCATTTGCAGGAGAAAAGATCACCATCGGCCCGGTCTCCGAAGCCGATGCCCTCGTGCGTGGTGCGGTGACGAATCGCCAGGAGTTCACGGACTGGAAAGCCAGTGACCTGGTCGTGCTCGATCAGTTCGAAGGGGATGGCTCCGGCAATCAAGGCGGCGACACCTATCTCGCCAACGATGGCTTCGACAGCTCGCGAGACATCGTCGCCTTCTACGCTCGCGACGGAGGCGATCCGGTCGCTGGCGGCACCGGCGAGTTCTATTTCCGCGTCGATCTCCAGGATCTGAAACCGTACGCCGAAGAGGCGAATCTCGATCTCTACGTCGTCATCGACAGTGGCAATGCCGCAGTCGGCGAGTATGCCCTGCCTGACAATGTGGACACCGGCACGCAGATGCGCTGGGAAGCGGTCGTCGCTGTTTACAAGTCGAACGATGGCGCGGTCTTGGTTGATACGAACTCGGGAAACAACACGACGAGCATCAATGAGGATCTGACCTCGAAGGGCGTCCAACGCCGGGCTGCCGGTTCGGTCAATGGCTTCAAGAAAGCCTACTTCGACAGCAAGCTTGATGCCGTCGAGTTCTCGATCAGCCGCCAGGCGCTGCGCGATGCCGGCTGGCTCGGCAATCCTGCTTCGCTTTCCTTCCAGGTCTTCGCCACCCGCGACGGCACCCAGAACAGCCCGCAGGGAGCAGGGGATCTCGGTGGCCGAAGCGATATCCGCGACACCATTTACGACGACTGGCTCGCTGAGGACTACTGGCGCGATCAAGGCTACATCTCGCAGAACAGCGAACTGCGCACCTGGCTCAGCTACAACGGTCCGGATCGCGGCAAGCGCGCCAAGGTGATGTCCGTCATTCATGGAAACGAGCCGATCCTTCCCGGTTCGCAAATCCAACTGCGGCTCAACGACGGTGCCAGTGCTGGTTACTACCGCCCTTTTGATGTGCATGACGCCTACGCGGCGAAACTCGGCCTGCACGTCACCCCTACACTCGCCTCGGCGCTGCAATGGGCGTCCGTCGATCCCGCGGCCTCGAAGCCCTGGCGTGATGGCCCCGCATTCAATCAACGCATCGGCCAGCTTGCGGCGGATGGCACGGTCGAGCTGATCTCCACCACCTTCGCCGACTCGCCGCTGCCCTATTTCAGCCAGGCCGCGGTCAATGACAGCATCAGCCTTTCCTCTCGCGTCCTTGAGGGTATCTATGGCGTCGCACCCTCGCCGCACGTCTTCTGGGTACCGGAGCGCGTGATGGATGAGGGCGTGCTGGCGAAAGTTTCCGCCGCTGGATTCAGCCACGTGTTCATCGACCAGTTCCGCCATCTTTCCGGCCAATTTGGTCGGGCCACCGCTCTGGTGGATGACGGCTACCGCATCAATCAGATCAATGGCGTGAAGGCGATGGTCATCAACGACCGCGCGTCGGAATTCCGCTTCAGGAACACCGACTCCGGCCTCGATGTAAATCTCCGCCAGCTCCTCTCGCGGAAATCCCGCAGCGGCGAGCAGCACCAGATGCTCATCCTTTCCAGCGATTTGTCTGACTTCCGCACCAAGGCCAGCGCCGATGCCTACGACGCGAACATCGCCTGGCTCGCCAGCCGTCCGTGGATCGAACTCGTCGGCCCCGAGCAGGTCGCGGCAGGGCAGGTGGACCTTTCCATTCCGCCCGATGGAAATGGCGACACCTTTGCTTCAATCAATCGCGGAAACTCGGTCGTCTTCGCCCGCAAGCAGGCACCGCTCTGGCTCGATCATGCCACGCAGGGCACCTACGATCATTGGTGGTTCGGCAGCGCCCAGGAGGAAAGCCTGCGCGACAAGGTCTTCACGATCCGTCCCGGTGTGCCGATCAGCCGCAGCGGTGGTGCGGACAATTTTTACGGCGTCCAGCAGTTCGGAGCGGGAGGTGTTGGCATCACGCGCGATGCGTGGGATTCGGTGTCAACCATCGGCAACACTCCGCTTGGCAGGTTGGCGCGTGGCACCTATCACGCCTCGCAGTTCCTCGCCGGTTGGCACGATGAGGACAATGGGGATTTGAGCACCTACTCCACAGGCGACTTCATCAACACGGATACCTCCTACGACACGCTCGCCGCCTCCACGCGCCAAGCCCAATCGCAATCACGCTTTGCCGCTGTTTATGCCGGCGTGCAGTTCTGGACCTCGTCGCCGCCCTCGATCGCTCTGGCCTCGTCTTCCGATGTGGACCTCGATGGCGAGAACGAGTTCATCCTATCCAACAACCGCGTCTACTCCGTCTTCGAAGCCATCGGCGGACGCTGCGTCGCCGCTTGGGCGAGGGATCCGCTCAGCGGTCAGGTCCGGCAGGTGGTCGGAAACCAACTCTCCTTCAGCGGCTCGGAAACGGAGTTGGAAGGCTCCACCAATCACGGCGCGAATGGCAGCGTGGGAGCTTACCGCACCAGCGCCTTCAAGGACTGGTGGGCCGGAGAAAGCGGTGGAGCGGACGGCTTCGTCAACGCCCTCTACACCGTCAGCCCCGCATCTTCCGGGACCGGCTGGCAGTTCACCAATCCGGCGGGAACCATCGTGAAAACGATCCGTCTGACCACCGGCGGCGATTCGCTCGAAGCCTCCTACCAACTCTCTGGCGCGGTCACGAAACTCTTCGTCCGCTTCGGCCTCAGCCCGGACCTCGATGACCTGCTCGTCTCCGGCCAGGCACACCTTTCCACTCCCGCTCTAACAGGCGGAGCGGTGGAGCTCAGCAACCACTCGCCGATGGCCTTCACCAAAGCCCGCGTGCAGGCAGTTTCGGATGTGACCTGGCAATCGCTCGCCACCGATGACGACGTCGCCGCCTTCGATACCCTCCGACTCCGCAACCAGGCGCAGACCCAACAGATCGAAATGGAAAGCCAGGCCTCGTCCTTCGTCGTCGGGCTCTCGCTTTCCACCGTGGTCACCGATGGCGATCTCGATGGACTCCCTACGACTTGGGAAGCCGCGAACGGGCTCAATGATGGCAGCCCGGATGGCGTCAACGGAGCCGATGGCGACCCCGATGGCGATGGCGTGAAAAACATCATCGAGTGGCTGGTCGGCATGAACCCCCAGCTCGCCGATCTTTCCTCCTTCCCGAAGGTCGGCATCGCCTCGATCAGCGGCGGCGTGCGCCTGACCTTCCCCACGCTTCCGGGCCGCCAATATCAGCTTCAGTCGTCGATCGGTCTTACCACTTGGGCGAACTTCGGCGATCCCGTCATCACCGCACCCGATGCAGCTCCCGGCCTGCTCCAGGTCGATGACACCTCGGGCCTGCCAAAACGCTTCTTCCGGATGCTCATCACCCCGGCTCCCTGATTTCATGAAAGCCTTTCTCCTTCTCTTCCTGCTTGCCGGCCTCCTGCAGGCCGCGCCCGGAAATGTCTGGCATCTGGCCTCGGCCAACGAGAGCCAGATTGCCACCACGATGCGGAATCCCCTCTATGAGATCAAGGCCACCGATACCACGATCTATCAGGGCTTCTACAAGAACAACGGCGCCGGCGGCAACCAGAACGGCGGCACTGTTTTCTACCGCGTCGTACCCCGTGGAGGATCTCCCGGCGCGTGGCAAGGCGTCGCACTCGGCTTCCATCTGAACTTCCCGGACAATGGAAACGTCCAGAACCAGTATTGGAAGGCCATCATCCCCACGGCCTCCATCGGGGCGACGGATGTGGTCGAGTACTACGTCCGTGTGACTTTCGACGGTGGCAGTCCGGAAACGACCTATCTGCACGGCAAGGATGCGTCGTCGCAAACCACGACGACCGAAGCCACGGCGCAGGCTGCGCCATTCTCGATCCGCAACCGGCCCGGCTGGATCTTCCACGCGAACAATCGGAACGTCGCGGCCAACGACCTCCAGCTCCGTACCAAGACCGGCTACATCGGTCCGAACAATTCCGAGGCCTCCCGCTGGGCGACAGCGGGCGCGGTTTACCACACCACAGACGGCACCACACCTGGTGGCGCGCTCGGGATTGCGAGCGGGACGAGCACGGCCACGGCGATGGTTTTCGATGGCACCGAAGAGGATCCCAGCGGGAACGGCAACGCCGCCCTGTGGCGGGCGACCTTGGTGAACGTGCTCAATGGCCTGCCACTCGGCGCACAGGTGAAGTACAGGATCGGCCTGTGGAATCCGGAGACGAACGATGAAAAATTCGCCGACCATTCCGCGGGCACCGACAATTCCGTCTTCATCCATCAGAACGGCCAGATCGGCCAGCCGGTCCTCACCGTCAACGGCCTCAATGCGAACTACACCACCACCAAGCTCTACGTGGATGAGATCGCGGGCGATTCGATCCCTCTCAGCATTTCCTTCCAGC
>JANOKL010000486.1:0-9587 GCA_031419215.1 Luteolibacter sp.
CAAGCACGGACGCACCTACAGCCCTCCTGTCATCCCTGAACTCCCCGCCGGAAGAGCCACCTTCACCATCACCTCCGGCACCCCCAGCGCAAAGGCCCTCACCGACATCCAATCCCTCCACGATCTCTACAACAACGAATACGAAAAGCTCCTAACCGCCTACCAAGGCCGCGAGCAAGCCCGCCTCGCCCGCGAAGCCGAACTCAAAGCCCATCCACCCCAGCCCAAGGACATTATCCTCAACCACTGGCGCGTCGTCACTCCTGCCAACTCAGAGGAAGGGAAACCCGCCCGATGAAAACGTCCTCACTTCGCTCCCTTCTCCCCATCCTCTCTGGATTCTTGATTCTGGTCTCTGGCATCTCCACTACCTACGCCATCCTCGACACCAACGAGAACAGCCTCAGCGACCTCTGGGAAAAAGCCTACAACGACGGCGAACTCTTCTCCCCCAGCATCACCGCCGCTCTGGACTCAGACAGCGATGGCTGGACCAACGAACAAGAAGCCGCTGCGGGCACCAACCCATTTGAAGCCAATCCACCTGACGGCATCATCCAGCCGATCACCCAGCACATACCCGCCACCTATCTCGGCGTCGATCAAAACGGCGATCCCGCCATCCTCACCCCCCCCACCCAGACCAACGCCAGGCCCACCCTCGTCGGAAAGCTCTACACGCTCCAGTTTTCCCCCAATCTCTCAGCAGGCACCTGGCAAAACGTCGGCACTCCTGTCCTCGGAAACGGCGACCCCATCACCATCGCCAACACCCTCACGCAACCCGACGGCAGCATTCCGGAGAAACTCTTCTGGAAACTCGTCAGCACCGATACCGACCAAGATGGCGACGGACTCACCGACGCGGAAGAAGCAGAACTAGGGACCGATCCCCTGTATTACGACACCGATGGCGACGGACTTCCCGATGGCTGGGAAATGGAGCACGGTCTCGATCCCAACGATGCGGAAGAAGACAACGGTTACGACGGAGATCCTGACGAAGACGGACTATCCAACTTCGACGAATGGCTCAACGGCACCGCACCCGATGACGACGACACCGACGATGACACTGCAAACGACGGTGATGAAGTCGCAGGCGGCGGCGATCCCGGCAACGCAGGCGACGGAGGGAATCCTCCGCCTCCCGAGCAACTTCTCGAAGTGCCCTTCGCCCACGGAGATCCCAGCCTCAGCCACTCTGAGAAGTGGATCATGACCATCAAAGGATTAGGCCCCGACGATCATCGCACACTCCACCTAGCCGCCCGCGATTTCGGCGTGGAGGCCCAGAAAACCTTCAAGCTCAGGAAGTGGAACCACTACGAAGTCGTCATCGACCACCTCGCCACTGATCCTGAATACCTCTACTACTGGGGCTGGCCTGATTACGACTGGGATGCCTACGTCGACAGCCTGCCTGCAAGCCAATCCATCGCCAGCGACGGCAGCGGCACACCAGTGAACAATTTCTTCATGGTTAAAGACCACTGGCTCGTCGACAACCGCAGCGCCCTCTTCACCACTGAAACCCACGGCGACGACGACAACCTCCTCACTGGAAAAAAGGCCTTTCTCGTCCCCGTCGCCATCCGCGACAACATCGAAGGCACTGGAGTAGATAACTTTTCTATAACCGCCTCCCCTTCGGACGCAGGCTACCAAGATAAATTCTGGATCATGGCGCCCAACGGTGGTGCGGCTTACACTGACGACACTCATTTCAATGTTGCTCTAGCTAACCCAACCACTCTTACCATGAGCTGCAACAACGCAGTCCCAGATCCCACCGCTCTGCCCACTTTCGGCAGCGATGAACCCATGGTCTCTTGGCGTGGCACCACTGGAGCAACTAGCGACGACACCCCGACCTTCCTCATCGGAGCGGCCCAAGATCAAATCGACCTTCCAATCCGCGTGAAGACGATGAAAAAGCGCACAGTTAAAGTTGCAGTCTATCGCGTCCAACGTCCAGGCAGTCGAGCTTTTCCACAGTTCGACGAAGAAATTAAATTAGAGATTCAAAAGCGATTAGATAAGACTTTCCCAAGCCAAACCAATGCCTGGTTTCAGGTAGATTATTATGATACCACAGTGTCTTATGACACTCACGAAGATCCCTCGAATCCCTCAGCAACCACACCGGACGGCCTTCTAATCGCTGACACGCCCGAGGAAGAAGCGCTAACTAATAATACTGCTTTTTCCGGAACGGATTCCACCCACGATATCAAAATCCTGATGATTGATGATATTCGATTTTCAGCAAATAACCCGTATGCCTCGGGTCAAACGTATAATCCAATTCGCGGACATCGCCCTTCCGGCGGCAATGTCTGCATTGTTCCGTTTGGACTTCTACGTCCCGATTCCACTGGAACCATTGTTCGGGTTGAGCCAACCCCAAAGTACTTCGCTTTGTACGCAGTGCACGAAGTCGGCCATGTATTGTTAGGGGAAGGCCATCCAGATGCCTATCTACCAAGCGAGCCATCATCAGGTGGAAGCGCCCCGCTGCAGAGCCTTCCTCTTTCTGAGAAGAAAAAGAGACTAATGGTCACCGGTGATAATGCCGAGCTTTCATCCACTTTTCTAGTCAAAGAGGAGTGGGACAAGGCAGAAGTTTGGTTGCAAAACATACCTGACGTCAGAGAATTTGGCGCAAGTGGAAACACGGGGAATTATTAAAACAATGAAAGAAATACTTTTATCTGCAATATTAACTTTGCTCCCCATGTCTATTGTTGAAGCCTTGCATCCAAATGCTGAGAAGGCAATTCAAGCAATTATCTCAAAAACCGACTCCAATCCTTCCTCAGAAAACATATTAGCCCTTGGAAGGGAAATCGGCTCTTCTGATCGCTTCAAAAATAGCAGTCCAGAATATATGACCGTCCATAGCGAATTGGTCAATGCTATGATTAAAATTCCTGGCCATGCTCAAATTATTGCCGACGAAATAGAGCATTTGAGAGAACAAAAAATACAGGGAAGCACGGAAGCGCTGAGAGCAAAACACCATTTGGTGTATCAGGATCAGCGGGGAAATTATATCCGGAAGGTTCTAGCAAATCTTCCGAGCCCGGAAACCATCAAGGTCCTTGGAGATTATCTTAGTGATGAGCGCGATCCCCCACTACCTATTAATATAACTCAGGATTGGTCGGATATGCCAGCAAATTGTAATTTGGCCGCAGCGGCCATTTCTAAGATCGGATTACGGAACCCACCCGCTACAAAATGGCCAACTGACTACAGTCCAGAGTTAAAAAATTGCCGCGAGTGGTGGGATGAAATCAAATCCGGGCGAAAGACTTTTTCCTTCAAAGGTCAGAATGTCGAATACCGCTTCAAGCCAGACGGCACCTGGGAGACGCTCCCGATCTCCAATCCTCCGGACGATGCAGTGATGCCGCCGAAACTGACTCCCAAGCCGGCACCTGAGAAAGCACCAGAGCAAGACGTGCAGCCTTCAAAGCCAAAAGACGTGCCGAACTGGTGGCCATGGCTATGGATTCCAGCCTTGGCGATCGTGGCGGCCGGATGGCGGTTACTTAACCGAAGGACTAATTCAAGTTGAAAGCTGCTGGAAACTCCGTTGATTGTTGGATATCCAATTCAGGTTCGCGCTTCGGAGAACCCGGCAATGGCGGCGGCATCGCCGCGGACTTCGCCTTCAGGAGATAGGGAAGTTGTGGATCGCCTTCGAAGACCGGCGGCGGTGGAGGCTCCACAACCGGAGTCTTCGGCTCCACTGCATTTACCTCGCAGGAAATCCGTTGCTCCAAGCCCGCCAGATCCTTCCTCAAGTCCTCCATCACCATCAGGTGCCGAAGCTCCGCCTGCTCCATGCGGCCCTTCAACCGCGCAATCGCGTCGAGCCATTCAGGGTTTGATGGATTGCTCATGATGGCTTCTGTTCGCAGATGCAGAATGCCTGAACGCTGAGAAGGATCAAGATTGCAGGTCAAAGCCTGTCCGGCCCGCGTTCCGGGTATCGATGGGGAGTTGAGCGGATGAGGAGTCTGCTCCATCGTGAAGAGAATTCCTGAGAACCTGTCTGAAATTGAAGACTCACTCTTAAATCCAGAAAACTAACCACAGATGAACAGGATGGACGCGGATGAAAGAGGGATTAAATGGTTCCATTCCAAATGATCCATCCGCGTTCTTCATCTGTGTGCATCCTGTGCATCTGTGGTTGAACGACTCTTCCGAATTTTAACAGCCCCTGAGCCATGGACCTCTTCACGCCCGATCCTGAAACCAATCTGCTCCCCTGCGACGGCGTGGTGAATTACCACGGGCCGGTGATGCCTGGGGAAGTGGCAGCGAACTACTATGAAGCTCTGAGTTTGGGTGTGCCTTGGAAGAACGATGAAGTGGTGATCTTCGGCAAACGCATCGTCACCTCCCGCCAGGTGGCCTGGTTTGGCGAAGTGCCTTATTCCTACTCCGGCACGACCAAGCCGGCGCTTCCATGGACGAAGGAACTTCAGGCATTGAAAACAATGGTCGAGGAATGTTGTGGCACGACCTTCAACTCCTGCCTGCTGAACCTTTACCACGATGGCAGTGAAGGCATGGGCTGGCACAGCGACGATGAGAAATCCATTGAGCGAGACAGTTGCATTGCCTCCGTCAGCTTGGGAGCCGAGCGGAAGTTTTTCTTCAAGCACAAGCGTAGCGGAGACACGCTGTCGGTCCTGTTGGAAACCGGCAGCCTGTTGGCGATGAAGGGCGAAACCCAGACCCACTGGCTGCACAGCCTGCCGAAGTCGAAGCGGGTGAGGGAACCCCGCATCAACCTGACGTTCCGGAGGATGGTGGGTTAGGTTCGAATTTAAGGGGATTCCCGTCTTTTATGCGTCCCAGCGGGACAGTCAGAAATTAGCCGGGGCGCGCCAGCCCCCGGATTAGGATTGAAAGGAAATTGAGCCCCAGCAGGGGCGTTGGGGTCTGGAGGCCTGATCTGCCCTTCCAGCGCCCCTGCTGAGGCGCACGATGCTTAATCATCCAAGACCGGTGGCTGACGCGCACCGGCTAATTTCCAATACCCCTTCGGGGCCAAGAGGATCTTCGGAGAACGAGATGCAAGTAAACCGCCGACAGGGATTGGGGCATGCTGTTAAACGGATACAACGCCGATGGCGTAGAATTCAAGAGGGATGATCATCCCGGGGTAGTCCGGATACGGACAACCCCGGGCTTCGGAAAATGACCCCGATGGGGTGAAGAGCAGGATTCCTGTGTCTTATCGGGAAGTCGAAACCTTGGAGGATGGTGGGTTTCGGAGTGAAAGGGTTCATGGTCCTTGGGGTCGTCCAGATATGAACATTGTCGGGATTTGGGAAAGGACCCCGATGGGATGGTGAGCAGGATTCAGATGTTTTCTTCAATCGGGAAGCCTGGGAAATGGTGCGTTCCGGAATAAATCCGCCACTGCCACGGGTCTTTACGCCATCGGCGTTGGATCCCAAAGCCCGGGGTTGCGAAAGCTACCCCGGGTTTGAATCCAGAAGATTGATCTACCCGGAACGGGTTGCATCCGGGTGTGGAGCCCTTCCGCTTACACCGCCGCCAATCCCGAGCGAACGAGCAATGGCTCCAATTCAGGATCGCGGCCCATGAAGCGGCGGTAGAGCTCGTCGACCGGAGCCGAGTTGCCCTTGCTGAGGATGTGCTCGCGGAAGGCGCGGCCGGTCTCCGGATTCAGCACGCCTTCCTTCTGGAATCGGGTGAACGCATCGGCATCGAGCACCTCGGCCCACTTGTAGGAATAGTAGCCGGCGGCATAGCCGGTGGGGCTGCTGAAAAGGTGGTTGAAGCGGCGGGCCATTGAGGCGCCATCGGTCTTCAGCGGCATCCGGTAGTCGGCGAGGATTTCGCGGTCCACTTCATCGAGATCACGCCCGAGATAGCGGTCGAGATGAATGTGGAATTCGAGATCGAGTTTCCCCAACGCGAGCTGTCGGATGAAGGTGGAGGCGCTCATGTAGTTCTGCGCGGCCTTCATCTTCGCGTAAAGATCCGCCGGGATCGGCTCGCCGGTCTCGGTGTGGCGGGCGAAGAGGTCGAGCGATTCACGGTCCCAGCAGAAGTTTTCCATGATCTGCGAAGGCAGCTCGACGAAGTCCCAGGGGACGTTGGTGCCGGAAAGCGATTTCACCGGCACGTCGCTGAGCAGGCCGTGAAGCAGGTGGCCGAACTCATGGAAGATGGTCTCGACCTCGTCGTGCGTGAGCAGCGCGGGCTTGCCATCGATCGGTGGTGACATGTTGCCGATGATCAGCCCGAGATGCGGCTCGGTCGGGCCGCCGGTGTGGAGACAGTTCATCCAGGCTCCGCCGCGCTTGGATTCGCGCGGGTGCCAGTCGGCATAGAAGGAGCCAAGATGGCGACCGGTGGCGCTGTCGTGCAGGTCGTAGAAGGTGACTTCCGGATGCCAGACCTCGATCTCGTCTTCCGGTGCATCGGCGGGCCTTTTACCACGTTCATAGTAGACCGCTTCACGCTGTTGGATCGAGATGCCGAAGAGACGCGAGGAAAGCTCGAACATGCCGGCCATCACGCCGTCGACCGGGAAATACGGGCGCAGCGCCTCGTCATCGAGGTCGTAGCACTCCTTGCGCTGGCGTTCGGACCAGTAGCTGGTTTCCCAGGGTTGAAGATCATCGATCTCCGTTTGAGTGGCGGCGGCCTTGTAGGCTCGGAGTTGCTTGTACTCGGCCAGGCAGGTGGCGTGGACGCGGGCGTGAAGATCCTCGGTGAAGCGCAGGGCGGTGCCGCCGTTTTTCGCCATGCGGCGCTGGAGCGTGAGGTCGGCGAAATGGTCGTGGCCGAGGATGTTCGCCTTTTCCCGGCGCAGTTCGAGGATGCGCCAGACGCGGTCGGTGTTGTCATGGCCGCTGGAAGCTCCGATCGTCTGGGAGGCTTCCCACATCTCGCGGCGCAGCGATTCATCGTCCGCATGCTGCATCACGGCCACCATCGAGGGCCCCTGAAGAGTGAAGCGCCAGGCGGGCTTTTCCTCGGTGGCGAAGCCCTTCGCCTTCGCATTGGCGAGCGCGGAGGCCCGGGCCGAATCCGGCAGGCCGGCGAGTCGCGATTCGTCCTCGATGACGAGTTCCCAGGCGTTGGTGGAGTCGAGCACGTGCTCCGAGTATTCCTGCGTGAGCTGGGAAAGCTCGGCCTCGATCTCGGAAATGCGGGTCTTCTGATCCGGCGGGAGATCCGCGCCCGACTGCATGAAATCGTGCATCGTTTCCTCGACGTAGCGCTGCTGCACCGGATCGAGCGATTTCACTGCCGCACTGCGACCGAAGGATTTCAACACCGACCACAGCCGGTCATCGAGGGGAATCGAGGAGTAGAAGTTGGAAACCTCCGGCAGCATCGCGTTGAGCGCGGCGCGCTGTGCCGGTTCGTCGCAGACCGAGTCGAGGTGGTTCAGAAAGCCCCAGCCGCGGCCAAGGGGCTCGGTGGCTTTTTCCAGTGCGGCGAAGGTGTTTTCATAAGTCAGCGAATCCGGATCGGCGGAGCGGATCGCTTCCAGGCAGGTCTCGGCGAGCGCGAGGGCGTGGCGGATGTCCGGCTCGACGGATTCCGGCGTCAAAGTGGACCAGCGGACATGAAAACGGGTATCGAGGAACGGGTGCATGACGATTGATGGAGAAGCCGGGCTTTTTTGAAGGGAACCGGGACAAATGGAAGCCGGGAGATAAAAATTCCAAATTCTATGATGGGAAAGATGATGGAATTGGGTCAGTAGTCGGTGTCATGGAATCACTGAATCCTTACTCGTCCGGAACGGTCGCCGATTACGGTGCCGACACGCGCGCGGAGTTCATCCGCAAAACCTACTGGCATCTCGCCGGAGCGATCGGCCTGTTTGCCCTTCTGGAGACGCTGCTGATCCAGCTCGGAGCGGGTAACGCGGCGCTGATGATGCTCGGCGCGTCGAAATACGGCTGGCTGATGGTGATGGGCGCCTTCATGGCCGTGGGTTGGATCGCCGACAAGTGGGCTCGCAGTGCCACTTCCACGCCGATGCAGTATGCCGGGCTCGGGCTGTATGTCGTCATGGAGGCCTTGATTTTCCTGCCGCTCATCGCAATGGCTCCTCTCGTTTCCGGAGATCCGCTGGTGATCGGCAAGGCGGCGGTGGTCACTGGAGCGCTGGTGCTCGGGCTGACGACGATCGCCTTCACCACGAAGACGGATTTCAGCTTCCTCGGCGGCTTCATCAAGCTGGCCAGCATCGTCGCGCTCGGCGTGATCGTGGCCTCGTTCTTCCTGCCGATCACGCTCGGCTTCTGGTTCTCGGCGGCGATGGTGCTGCTGGCCGGGGGTTGCGTGCTCTATCAGACCAGCGGAGTGATCCACCACTATCAGCCCGGCCAGCATGTGGCCGCAGCTCTCGGACTTTTCGCCAGCGTGGCGCTGATGTTCTATTACATCCTGCGCTTGTTCATGCGCCGCTGAGCCTCGGGAAATTCCGAATCACTCTCCGGGGCCGGTCGTTTCAAAGCGACCGGCCTCCTTGTTTTTCCGGACCTTGCCTGCGGGAAAGATCGTGCCGTTCATCGCGAGGTAAACGCCGGGCGGCAGCGACTGCACCGCACCGAGGGCGAGCCCGAGATTGAAGGTGGCATCGGTGGTGCGGAAACGGGCGGGAGCCAGCGCCCCGGTGAGGACGACGGTCTTTCCTGGAATGCCCGCGAGAGCCTCGGCGGTGAGCGCCATCGTGTCGGTGCCATGGGTAATGAGGATCTTTGACTCCGGTTCTCGCTCGCAGGTCTCACGGATCGAATGGCGGTCGGCATCGGTGAGTTCGAGGCTGTCCTTTCGCAGTAGCGAGATCAGTCGCCAAGGGAGCGTCACGGCGGATTCGCGGAAGACCATCGGCAGCATCGGGTCGCCGATTTCATATTCCGAGGAGGCATCGAAGTAGACCTTGTCGATGGTCCCGCCGGTGGTGAGGACGAGCAGGCTCATTTGGAGAAAAAGCCGCGCTGTTTCTCGGAAATCCGCATGGCGAGCAGCTCCATCACGGCGAGCATGTCCTCCCAGACCTTGCGCTTGTCGTCGTTTCCGGAGGTGCCGCGCAGCAGGTAGCTCGGGTGGTAGGTCACGCGCACCGGCACCCCGGCGAACTCATGCCAGGACCCGCGCAGCTTCGCCACGGCGTCGTCCCGGTTCAGCAGACCCTTTGCGGCGGTGCCACCGAGGGCGATGATGCAGCTCGGTTTTACGATCGAAACCTCTGCGCGGATGAAGGGCAGGCAGCTCGCCATTTCCTCATCGTTCGGCGGGCGGTTGTTGGTCGTCTGACCGGGCATCGCAGGGCGGAACTTGACGATGTTGGAAATGTAAACCTGCTCGCGGGCCAGGCCCATCGCCTTGAGGATGTCGGTGAGCTTCTGACCGGCCGGACCGACGAAGGGCTCCTTCTGCCGCTCCTCCTGATACCCGGGGGCCTCGCCGATCAGCATGATCTCCGCCTCGGGATTCCCCACGGAAAAGACCATCGTGCTTTTCAAGGTGCGTAGCGAAAGCGCCGGAGCCCAGGTCTCCGCCTGGCG
>JANOKL010000487.1:0-2540 GCA_031419215.1 Luteolibacter sp.
TTACCCCGCCCGCCGCCGCCCGCCCCAGCCTGCCGGCCACCTACAGCTCGCATTTTCTCGGCCGGATTTTTTTCATCCGCGTGGAGGAAAACATCTCGGTCAGCTTCACGGACTTTGCCGTTTACCGTTTCATCACCGGTCTGGGTGTCGGTGGCGTGTTCGGTCTCTCGGTGGCCTTGGTCGCTGACACGGTGCCGAACCACATCCGGCCGCGCGCTCTGGGCGTGCTCCAGTCTTTCTCCGCAGTGGGAAACTGTGCTGCGGGTCTCATCGGTCTGAGCATCGCGCTGAACAATTTCGGTCCGGGATACTGGAAATGGCTGTTCCTGATCGGGGCTGCTCCGGCTTTGCTCACCGCCAGCATCCAGATGCGCCTGAAGGAGCCGCAGTCGTGGATCGAGTCACGCGACAAGGCCCTCGCGCTGGGACAAAAATCAGGCTCCTACCGCGAACTTTTCGGCCATCCTACTTGGCGCAAGCACGCGCTGCTTGGAATGCTGCTGTCCTGTGCCGGAGTGATTGGACTTTGGGGCATCGGCGTGTTCTCCAGCGACATGGTTGGCGACATCATCGCGCGCAATCTCAAGGAGCAGGGCAAAGCGGCCGCCGAGGTGATCAAGGGCAAGCAGATCTGGATGTCCGTGAACCTACTGGCCTTCAATTTCGGGGCCTTCTTCGGCATGATGGCCTTCACGCGTGTGACCGAGCGGATTGGTCGCAAGAAGGCTTTCGCGATCTTCTACATCTGCGCCATGATCGTGACGATCTTCGTCTTCCAGAAACTGAACAGCACAAGCGACATTCTTTGGATGGCCCCGCTGATGGGCTTCTTCCAGCTCTCGGTCTTTGCAGGCTTTTCGATCTACCTGCCTGAGCTGTTCCCGACTCGCCTGCGCTCAACCGGCGTTTCTTTCTGCTACAACGTCGGTCGCTATCTCGCGGCGACAGGTCCCTTCACCCTCGGCGTCCTCGCGGCAAACATGGCGAAAAAGGCCGAGGCGGAAGCAGTCGCAGCGGCTGGCAGCGGTGCGGCCGCAGCGGTGATCGATTTGGCAAAAACCACGGCGAAGATCGATGCTTTCCGTGACTCCGCTTCGATCATGTGCGTGATCTTCCTGCTGGGTCTCGTGGCGTTGCCGTTTCTTCCGGAAACGAAGGGGAAAGCGCTTCCAGAAGATTGAATCATCCGCTGGGGCCAGCGATCTGGCTGCCTGCAGGAATCGTTGTTTCGAGCTTCTGGCGCGATCCATGAGTGCTTGCAAACAAGTGCTGAATGTAGAGCCTTGCCTACTCATGAGGCACCGCCAAACACCGTCACTGCAACATCCGACGAATCAAGATTCAGGTGCTTTTCCCCGCAAGGAAGCCATGACTCGTCAGCTTTCCCAAGTCGCTCTTCTCATACTCGGCAGCGCCTTGGTCATCGGCTGCGTCACCAATTCGCCAGTGAGCCCGGGAACGAAGGCCACGCAGGTTCCCGGCGCAATCCATGCGATGGAAGGACCGGCCTGGGACGGCGCCAGGCGCACGCTTTTCTACGTCGGCGACAACCGGATTTCCCAGGTGAAGGAGGGAAACCCCTCGCGCGATTTCCGCAACCCTGTTCCCGGAGCAAATGGGCTGATCCTCGACCGTCAAGGCAGGCTGCTGGCCTGCGAGGCGGGAACACGCAGGGTCACCAGGACGGAACTGGACGGGACGGTGAAGGTGCTCGCGGAGGGTTTCGCGGGGAAGAAATTCAATTCCCCGAACGACCTGAGCATTGATTCAAAGGACCGCATCTATTTCACCGATCCGCGTTACGGCCCGCGCGACACGATGGAGCAGCGCGACGCGGCGGGAAACCTGGTCGAAGGTGTCTATCGGATCGATGTTTCAGGAAAGATCACCCGCGTGCTCGGGCGCGAGTCCGTGGATCGTCCCAACGGCGTGCTGGTCTCGCCGGACGACCGCTATCTCTTCGTCGCAGACAACAACAACGACGCAGGCGGATCGCGCAAATTATGGCGATTCGATCTGGATTCCGAGGGGAATGCCATGCCCGCAAGCCGCAAGCTGATTTTCGATTGGAAGACCAGTCGCGGGCCGGACGGGATCAAGATGGATACGAACAACCGCCTCTATGTGGCTGCCGGACTGAACATCGCCAACCCACCGAATGAAACGGCCAAGCCCTACACCGGAGGAGTTTATGTGATGTCGGATGAAGGCAGGCTGATTGATTTCATCCCGGTGCCGAAAGACGAAGTGACCAACTGCGCGTTCGGCGGCGAGGATTTGCGGACGCTCTTCATCACCGCTGGCGGAACTTTGTGGAGCATCCGGGTAGACAATCCTGGACGCGTGCTTTTCCAGCAGCGCGGGCGCTGATCGCAGTGAGAAAGAGCATGGTCGGGTTTCACCCCATGGCAGGTCGGTAGCGGGTCTCCTAGATTACCGTCTCGTGAGCCATGCCGAGCAAATCGAATCCAGCGGAAGCTGCTGAGCCTTGAAAGTATTGCTCTCACTGTTTGTTGAAACCTTCCGCCGCTGGAATGCGG
>JANOKL010000488.1:0-23426 GCA_031419215.1 Luteolibacter sp.
CCGCCGGCATCGCACCTGATGGAGAATCGCTCCGCACCTTCATCGGAAATTTCCTCAAGGAGCACCTCGACAACTACCTCCACAAGAACCCGCGCGTCGCCGAGGCGATCCAGAAGCGCATCCAGCTTGCCGAACGCGAGCGCAAGGACCTCAAGGGCGTCCAGAAGCTCGCCCGCGACCGCGCCCGCCAAGCGAAGGTCCACAACAAGAAGCTCCGCGATTGCCGCGTGCATTTCGACACCAAGCACAAGCGCCGCGAGGAGAGCACGCTGTTTCTAACAGAAGGTGACTCCGCCTCGGGCTCGATCACCAAGAGCCGGGACGTGGAAACGCAGGCTGTGTTCTCGCTGCGCGGCAAGCCGCTCAACACCTTCGGGCTCGCCCGGAAGATCGTTTATGAAAACGAGGAGTTTGCCCTGCTGCAGGCCGCGTTGAACATCGAAGGCGGACTGGAAGAGCTGCGCTACAGCAAGGTCGTCATCGCCACCGATGCCGACGTCGACGGCATGCACATTCGCCTGCTGCTGCTGACCTTCTTCCTCCAGTTCTTCCCCGAGCTCATCCGCGACGGACACCTCTACATCCTCCAGACGCCGCTGTTCCGTGTGCGCAACAAGAAGGAGACGATTTACTGCTACGACGAAGAGGCGAAACAGAAGGCCCTGACGAAACTCGGCAAGACTTCCGAGATCACCCGCTTCAAGGGCCTCGGCGAAATCTCGCCTGACGAGTTCAAGTTCATGATCGGTGCCGACATGCGCCTCGATCCAGTGGCCTACGAAGAGGGCAAGGGCGTCAAGGAACTGCTCGCCTTCTACATGGGCAAGAACACCCCGGATCGCCAAGATTACATCATTGAAAATCTCCGCGAGGACGTCGACCGCCAAGTCGCGTGATCGTGGCGGCGGATTCCATCTGCCAAGCCTTCAGAAAAGAAATTCAACCACAGAGAACCCAAAGACCACAAAGGAAAGACCTCAAACTCCTCTTTCTTTGTGCTCTCTGTGTTCTTTGTGGTTCATCCATTCTTCCTCTCACAGCCTCGTCCTCCTAAGGCAAGAGTCGGACAACTACCCTGTGCTGCCAGGCCAGACGCCTTCATCACGGAGGACTGCATCCAAGTTTAGGAGTCGCGACATTCCTGTCGCGACAATTCCGGGATTTGTTGCGACAGAAATGTCGCAACTCCAATGGATGCCCACACACCCGCCCACAATCGACTTGGATTCCCAGCCGTCAGGCTCCAGAATCCGTCCATGAATGAAGGATTCAATCTCCAGACGGTCCGTGTTGCCTTTGCCCCGTTCTCACAAACCGGTTGCTGAGTAACCTCAAACCCAACCGGTCGTTCAACCATACCGTTCTGCAAGGATATGAAAGCTTTCCGGGTACTTGCATTTTCATTCCTAGCAGTCGCAATCATTTCAGTTGCTTGGATTTCTGGTTATCGAAAGGGCGACAAAGATGCATCAGAAAGAGAATCCAAGGCATGGGGAGCGTTGCTAGCATCCGGATGGCTTGATGGGTTTAACCATGACATTCATCGATGGGCACGGATTGTGTCGACCGCCCAAGCGCGATACATAGCCGAGGACTATCAAAGCGAGTATGAACGCTTTCTGGAGGCTTGTGCTGAAGTCCCAAAGGATTCGAGGGCTAGTTGGTTAATCGAAAACCATACCCGAGGAAAAATGAAGCCAGACGAGTTCCGATCAATCCTATTGGAATATCAGAACCAAGCAGAGCAAGCCGGCGATGGTCAACCAGCTACCCGTTCTCAGTCGAAGCCGGAGAGTAACCAGAGTCCTCAATCTGAATCGGAGGTGCGGTCCAGGTAGCGGGTGCCAGGTCTCAAACGCTCCCGCCGGTTCGGCCACTCCCACCCGCCGAGCGTGCCGCCTTTATCACGGAGGATTGCATCCAAGTTTAGGAGTCGCGACATTCGTGTCGCGACAAGCTCACCGCCGCATCCGATGCCACACCGAGGTGTCCGGCGTGACCAGCAGGTCCAGCGGCTGCTCGTCCAGCGCGAAGCTGGAAATGAGGTCGTCCAGCAGCACGAGCGAGGCCACGGCATCGTAGAGCGCGTCGTGCCAGCGCTTTCCCGGGACCAGGGTCTCGATCTTTTCCGTTAGACCGCGTGCTGCGGAGATCGCGCCGAGCGAGTGGTCCGTCAGCTCCGGCCAGGCGGCTCGCGAAAGCAGCAACGTATCGATCCACGGACCGAAGCCATGACCGGGAAAGGTTCGCAGGAAGCGCTTTTCGGTGCCCTTGCCGTGGGCGACCACCACCGCTCCCGCGAGCCGTGATTTCAGCTCCGGCCAGAGTGAGAGCAGGGGAGGGGCGTCGGCCAGATGCTCGGGGCCGATGCCGTGGACTTTCCGCGCTGCCCAGGTCACCGGCTGGTCGGTCCGTAGGTAGGACATGAAGGTCCCGCCGTGCCCCGCAGTGGGCGACCACGCCGCCAGACCGATCTGCACCGGAGCATCGGTCCGGCCCGGAGCGGCTCCGGCGGACTCGAAGTCGATGGCAGTGAATCGGCAGTCGCGGACGATCATCAGGGGCGGAGATTGGCGTCCAAGGCTCATCGTCTCAAGCTCCGAGCCGCGTTTTCCTGCTGAGTCGAAGGAAATGGGCGCTTGCATGAGCGGGTGTCTGCGCAGATTGTCCCGCGCTTCATGCCGGAACGACGCCGTATTCCCCTCTGGCTGTATCCGAACCTGCTGAGCCTTGATGCTCCGCTGGTTGCCGTGCTGTGGCTATGGGTCTTCGCCCAAGTGTGGCGGGCGGACTACCTGCCGGCTCCAGCTTACATCGTCCTCTGGCTGGCGGTGTGGGCGGTCTATATTTTTGATCGGCTCTTCGACGCTTCGCTGCGCAGCGGTTCCCCGGAAATGCTGGAGGAGCGGCATCGCTTCCACCTTCTGCATAAGGGAAAATTCCGGATCTGCGGGTTCGCGGCGGCCTCGGGAGCCCTGCTGATCACCCTGATGGCCTTGCCGATCCAGATCTTCAGCTACGCGACCTTTGGCGGTGTGCTGGTGCTGGCCTTCTTCGCCCTGAGCATCTTCAGCTCCCAGAAGCGTGGAGAGGTCGAGTATGGGAAAAACATCATCGCCGGGATCGCTTTCGCCTATGGTACCGCGCTGGCCGCCCATGTCTACGTGCCGGCCCTCAACAGCACCATTGGCATCCGGTTCCTTGATCTGGCGATTACCCCCGAGGTGCTGGTTTTCGCCGTGCTCTGCATCGTGAACATCACCGCGATCGACGTGTGGGAATACAGCCTCCAATCGCCCGATCTCGAGGAGAACGCCACTGCCGAGCTTTCCATCACATTGCCCCTGGCGGTGCTGGCGGCAGCCTCGGTCATCTTCGCCTACAAGGCCTCGCGCGATGATGGGACGGAAACCATTGAGCGCTTTTACTACATCGCGATCCTCACGGCCTCCGCCTTGTTCTATGTGCTGGGCCGGAGCCGTGACCGTTTCAGCGCCACCCAGTTGCGGGTGTTGGCGGATGTGGCCCTGATCGTTCCTGTTGGGGTGTTTGCCGTTCTCCACTACACCTCCTGATCGGTGCTTGCGGCACTAGAACCCGCTTCGTAGCCTTCTGCACAAGTTCATGGCGAAACCACTCGATTTCAAACTCCCCGCGTTCCTGATCCTGGGCGCACCCGGCTCCGGGAAAGGCACCCAAGGAAAGATCCTCGGCACCATCCCGCGCTTCTTCCACTGTGCCTGTGGCGATGTGTTCCGCTCCCTCGATACCCGCACAACGCTCGGCCAGCGCTTTGTCCACTATTCCAGCCGGGGCGAACTGGTGCCGGACGAACTCACCATCGAACTCTGGCACGCGCAGATCATCAACTGGAGCGACACCCACATCTACAAGCCGGACATCGACTTCCTCGTCCTCGACGGCATCCCGCGAAATGTCCGGCAGGCCGAGTTCCTTTCCGAGCACGTCGAGGTCCATCAGGTCTTCCATCTTTCCTGTCCGGACCGCGATGAACTTGCCCGCCGCATGCGGAAGCGCGCACTGAAGGACAACCGCATCGACGACGCCAGCGACAAGGTCATCCAGCAGCGCATCGCCACCTACGAGGCCGAGACCAAGCCGATTCTAGAATACTATTCAGCCGACAAGGTATTCGACATCGATGCGACTCAGGCTCCTGTGAAAGTGCTGCGCGACATCGTGGATCGGGTGACTTCTCTGGAAGCATTCCAGCGCACCAGCAAGACCGGCATTTGATCCATGCGCGTCGCATTTCTCGGCACCGGTGAGATCGCGATCCCGGCGTTTCGGCGCCTGATCGAGCAAGGCCCGCGTCCGGTCGCGCTCGTCACCCAGCCCGACAAACCGGTCGGCCGACATCACACGCTCACGCCGCCACTCATCAAGACGGTGGCTCTGGAGGCGGGCATCCCTGTCCTGCAGCCGGAAAAGATCCGCGACATCCACGATGAACTCGCCGCCCTCCAGCTCGATCTCGTCGTCGTAATGGCCTACGGTCAAATTCTCAGCACGAAGTTCATCGCGCTGCCCTCGCTGGCCTGCATCAACCTCCACGCCTCGCTGCTACCAAAGCATCGCGGGGCCGCCTGCATCCAGGCCGCCATCGCAAAGGGCGATGCGGAAACCGGGATCTCCGTCATGCACGTCGTCCGCGCTCTCGATGCCGGGGATGTGATCCTCACCAAAGCGATCCCGATCCATCCGGATGAAACCGGTGGCCAGCTCCATGATCGTCTCGCTGAACTTGCTCCTGACGCCATGTCCGAGGCCATCGAGCTTTTTGTCTCCGAAACCGCCACCCGCACGCCGCAGGACGAGTCGCAGGTGACCTACATCTCGAAGCTCGAGCGCGATGACGGCCTGCTGGATTTTTCCCGACCGTCCATCGAACTCGAACGAATCATCCGCGCCTACGATCCCTGGCCCGGCACCTTCATGAACGTTCTCGAAAACGGGAAACCTCGCCGCTTGAAAGTGTTTCCACCCACGCAGGTGATCGACCGTGAACTCGCTCCGGGCATGATCGAGATCACTGACGGCGAACTATTTGTCGGATGCGCTATCGGAGCCTTGAAGCTCCAAGTCGTCCAGCCCGAGGGCTCAAAGCGCATGGCAGTGGGCGAGTATCTCCGTGGCAGACTTCCGTCGAAAATTTGACGAGGCACGCGCCAAGCGCAGCCCAAATGGCGTGAGCCCTTGGACTGCGTGCAGCCAGCTGCCGCTTTCTGCCAGCCAGCTTTGCTGGCGGGTGAGTCTGAGGGATCTACTTTGCTCACCCATGTACAACTTCGGAAGTGGATAGGTGTCGTCGTTTCTGTTAGAGCGCCCGACGGCAGCAGGCTGCCTCGGAAAAGCGGCAGCAGGCTGCACGCAGTCCAAGGCACCACCGTGCCAATCCTTTACAACGAAAAGCTATCTTCCGATGGATCCTTCCCGAGCGCGATCTGCACTTCGCCATTCGCCGCGAGATGTGAGAGGCAGTGGTAAACATCCTCCGGCTCGGCGTCGCAGCCGGTGGCGATGTCCGACGCCGTGCGGGCGTCGGAGGTGAGCTTGCCGCGGACCTTGGTGAGCAGTTCGAGGAAGACCCCAGCGGCTTTCTTGCCAGCTTCAACTCCCGGCTGGTGGTAGGCGTTGATGTTGACCAGCGAGGCATAGAGCGAGACCGCGCGTTCGAAGAGGGCGATGACGACTCCGAGCTGGAAGGCATTCACTTCCGGGATGGAAATGGTCAACGACTTGCGGCCGGACTCGTGCAGCGCCTTTCGCGTGCCGCGCAGGAAGCCCTGGAGGTAGTCGGCGGTGGTGGTGCCGGGCTCGACTTCCATGCTCTTGCCATCGCGGCCCTTTCGGACTTCCACGAAGACCGCGAAGAAATTGTTCACGCCGTCGCGGAGCTGCTGGACGTAGGCGTGCTGGTCGGTGGAACCCTTGTTGCCATAAACGGCGATGCCCTGGTTGACGGTGTTGCCGTCGAGATCGAGGGCCTTGCCGAGCGACTCCATCAGGAGCTGCTGGAGATACTTCGAGAACAGGACGAGCGAGTCCTTGTAGGGCAGCACGACCATGTCCTTTTCGCCACGACCGTTTCCAACGTGATACCAGGCCAGCGCGAGCTGCATGGCGGCGTTCGTTTTCAGGTCGGTCTTGCGGGTTTCTGCATCCATCGCAGCGGCTCCGGCGAGGAAGGCGTCGATGTCGGTCCCCTGAAGCGCGGCGGGCACGAGTCCGACAGTGGACATGACCGAGGTGCGTCCACCGACCCAGTCCTCCATCGGGAACTTGGCGATGAAACCCTGTGCGGTCGAATAGGCATCGAGCTTCGATCCCTCGCCGGTGATGGCGATCGTGTGCTTGCCGAAATTGAGTCCGGCAGTTTCGTAAGCAGCCTTGGCCTCCAGCATGCCGTTGCGGGTTTCCGCGGTGCCGCCGGATTTGGAAATGACCATCACCAAGGTCTTGGCGAGGCCCTTCTTCTTCAGCTTCGCGAGGACGCGGTCCATGCCGGTCGGGTCGGTGTTGTCGAAGAAATGGATCGGCAGTTTCGCGTTCGCGCCGAGGGCATCGTTCACGAGTTGCGGGCCGAGGGCGGAGCCACCGATGCCGATGAGCAGGAGTTGCTCGAACTGTCCGCCGGACGGTGGGGTGACCTGGCCGGTGTGGACCTTTTCCGCGAACTCCTTGAGTGCCTTGAGCGGTTCGGTGATTTGCCTGCGGATCTCGTCATTCGGGGCGAGGGCGGCGTTGCGCAGCCAGTAGTGGCCGACCATGCGCTGCTCGTCCGGATTCACGATCGCTCCGCTTTCAAGCTCGGCGATGCCGACGAAGGCCTTGTCGATCTTCGGCTGCATCGAGGCGTAGAACGCGTCCTCGATGTCCATCAGCGAGAAGTCGATGGAGAAGCCGAGTTTCGGATAGCGGATGACGGATTGGCAGTAGCGGGTCCAGGACATGGTGGGAAAGCGGTTGGGTTTCAGGCGTAGTGAAGAATGGAGTGCACGGTGTGCGGGTCGAGGTGCTCGCGACCGTTGAGGAAGCCGAGTTCGATCAGGAAAGCGACCGACATGATCTCCGCGCCGAGTCCGCTGAGAAGATCAAGAGCGGCGCGGGCTGTGCCGCCGGTGGCGAGGAGGTCATCGACCAGCATCACGCGCTCGCCGGGTGCAACCGCATCCTCGTGGAGCTCGACGATCGATTCGCCATACTCCAGCGCGTAGGCCTGCGAGCGGGTTTTCCAGGGGAGCTTGCCCTTTTTCCGGACCGGCACGAAGCCCAGCCCGAGCCGGTCGGCCACGGCGGCCGCGAAGATGAAGCCACGGGCGTCGATGCCGACGATCTTGCTTACGTTCTGGCCCTCGGCGAGGTCGCAGAAGCGGGTGATCGTCTCGCGGAACAGCGGACCATTGGCAAGGATCGGCGTGATGTCCTTGAAGACGATCCCCGGCTTCGGGAAATCGACCACATCACGAACTGCGGCTTTGAGGGCATCCGGAGAGGACATGCGGGGATTGTGAACCGCTGGCGGGCAGCGGCCAAGGGCAGAATTCCCTGCGGCGCGGGGTGGGGGATGAAAAGGGGTGTCACCCGCCATGAATGCGATCCATCTCCGCTCGAAACACGGCTGGAGATTTGCTTTCCCGCTGAGCGACGGATGGGTTAGATTCCGTGGAAAGCCGATGAGCCAATCTGACATTCGATGGACGCAACGCTTGCAAAACTATCGACGGGCGCTGGCCCGGTTGGTGGCGGCGGTGGAGCTTTCCAATCAACGCCCTCTTTCCGATCTGGAGCAGCAGGGGCTGGTGCAGGCATTTGAGTTCACCCACGAGCTGGCATGGAACACCTTGAAGGACTTCATGGTGTCTCGTGGCATTGCGAATCTTTATGGCTCGAGGGACGTCACGAGGGAGGCCTTTGCGCTGGGGCTGATCGAAAACGGTGAACTCTGGATGGGAATGATCCGGAACAGGAACCTCAGCACGCATAGCTACAATGAGGAGACAGTGAAGCAGATTGTGGCTGCCATCATCGGCGACTATGCGGGGGCGTTCGTCGATCTTGAAGTGAAGATGGCGGAGCTTGAGAAGTCGGAGGAAGCGCGATGAAATACGGCCTTTCACAGCAGGTGATTCGCAGCATCCAGGAAGTGCTTTCTCATTTCCCTGAGGTGGAGAAGGCCATTCTTTATGGCTCCCGCGCCAAAGGCGATTTCAAGCTCGGGTCTGACATCGACCTCACGCTGATCGGCCGCGGAGTCGGGGAGTTGACCCTGTCGCGGATCGAGGAGGAACTGGAGCAATTGCTGCTACCCTACCGGTTCGATCTCTCAGCGTTTTCTGAAATCATCCATGCCGAGCTGATCGCGCACATTGAGCGGGTTGGGGTGAACTTTTACGATGGGCGCAGTATCAACAGCCCAGTCTAGCAGACTCTGGAGAAGATGTGCGGGGATTGTGGACCGCCTGCGGGCAGGGGCCAATGGAAGAATTGGCCGGTGGGCGGGGTGGGGGATGAAATCGGTTGGCTGGGGCCATGAATGGGAGACAAGGGCGGGCGGGAGCGGGTTTCAACACGAAGACTAAGACCCGCGGAAGCGACAAATTCGTGGCCAACCCCTACCTATTCCATGCGCGCTACTAAGATCATCTTCTGGATTCTGTTTGTGCTGGCGATGGTGCTGATCACGGGGGATTGGCTGCTCCAGCGCGTTTTTCAAGAAAAGGTCCCGCGTGTGGACATGTCGTCAGTCTCTCCCGACGGCAAGTGGATCTGCGCGATCGTCGATATCGACCCTAATCGCTTCGTGAATATGGCCATGGTGTATGTCGGTAGGAACAAAGGCCTTGATTCGCAGCCGCGAGGTTTAGGGGGCGAGGCCTATGTTATCGATATGGACAGCCAACTTCCTTCCGATAAGACGGAGTTCATCTGGGAAGGAAACGTGGTGACGGTTCGGAAAATGTTCGTAGATCGGTTTGTGAAGATCAAAGTGGATGAAGAGGGCTCAAAGATTGTCGATTCGTCAGAGAGGCAGCGGAGGGCAACCAAGGGGGAATGACCGGCAGGATAGCTGGGATTTAATTTCTGGAGTAGGGGGGCACTCAACCTACGTGATCTTTTCCTTGCGGAATCGGCGTCAGGGCACTTGATTCACCCCGATGCTTCGTTTCGTGAACACGCTCTTCCTGATCGCCCTGTTTCTGGGCTTGGGAGTTCGTGCGTCCGGAGCGCATTTCGATTTTTGTCCGCCGAAGGCCCATGAGGAGGCCTGTTGCGACGGCCACGATGAAGTTGCCGAGGCCGAGCATGGTCCGGAGTGTCCGCCTTTCCATCACGATCACGACCATCACCATGGCGAGTGCTGCACGGTCCCGGTCTGGGGTGTGGCGAAACAGGCTGAGTTTATTGTTTTTCCCGATTGGACGTCCGGCCCGCGTGGGCTGAGTGGCAACGAGCACCCGCCGGAAGGCCCGGTGCTGCCGCTGGACAAGCCGCCGATTATTTGAATCTGAGAACGCTCCGGTGTCCGGAGTCGTGGCCTGTTAGATCAGGCCACCCGTTTTCCCCGTGAAGCACCTCGCTGGTGAATCACGTCCATGCGCCGCACATCGGCCGTCCTTTGAGGGTTTTGATTCAAATCATCTTTTCCATGCATCCATTTCGTTTGCCTGCCGCCGCAGTCTTCCTGCTCACGGCGATTTCCCTTCACGCGGAGCCTTCCGTCGTGGTGTCGCTGGCGAGTGTCGGCGACCGCATCCGCGCCCAGAACCCCGACCTTGCCGCCGCGCGTTTCCGCATTCAGGAGGCGCTCGGTCGTATGAACCAATCCGGTCGCCTCGACAACCCGGAACTCGAAACCTCGATTCAACATACCTCCAGTTTCCGGGAAGGAACGATCCAGATCGGGCTATCCCAACGCTTTCCGGTGACGGATCGGTTGCGCCTGGAAAAACAGGTCTCCCTTTCTCTGCTGAAGTCCTCCGAGGCTGAGGTGCGGGAGGTGGAGCGGCAGCTCGTTGGAAAGGCACGCGAGCTGATCGTGAAGGTGATTGTGACCCGACAGAGTCGTGGACTGCTGAAGGAGCAGTCCGCAGTCTCGAAGGAATTCGCGACCTTCCTTTCCGAGGTAAGCAGCAAGGGCGAAGGCTCGGCTTTGGATGCCGGGCTGGCCAAGCTGGAGGCCGCCAGCCTTTCCACGGAAATCCGGCAGCTCGATGCCAGTGAAGTCGCCTTGCTGGGCGAACTGAAGCCGATGCTGGGCATGCGCATCGGGGAGTCACTCAGCGTGGGGGGAAGCCTGCCGGAGCCGTCATTGCCCTCCACCGCGACCGACCCTTCGAAGCGCCCCGATCTCCAGGCTGCAAATCTCTCGGCGCAGGCCGCCGCTCAAGGGGTTTCCCTTGAGCAATCCCGCCGCTATGACGATGTCGAAGGCGGGCTCTACACCGCAGTCCAGCGCGCAGAGGATGCTCCGGACGGAATCGTCACTGACGCCTTCATCGGGCTGAGTTTCAAGATCGCCCTGCCATTCTGGAACAAGAACGAGGGCGCGATCCAGGAGGCTCAGGCGAAGCAGAAACGCATGGAGCTGGAAGCCGTGGCCCTCGGGCGTGGCATCCGTCTGGAAGCGGATGCTTCCCGGAATGAAATGGTGGAATGGGCCAAGCTGATCCAGGAGATCAACACCACCCTCCTGCCCTTGGCCGACGAGCAACGCTCGCTCGCCGAGACGACCTACCGAAACGGCCAGGGAGAGATCCAGTCCGTCCTCCGCACCCGTGAGAAGCGCCTGCAGCTCGCCGTCGCCAGACTTGATGCCCTGCGAGCATTCCACCTCGCACGCATCCGTCATGAAACCTCACTCGCAAAACCATAACTTCACCTCATTTTATGAAACTTCATTTATCTCTACTCTACTCACTTCTATTTGCCGTCCATGCCGCCTTTGCGGCCGAAAGCACGGACACCATCGTGCTGGATGAAACCGGCGTGAAAAACCTCCGCATCGAAACCGTCGAAGCCGAGGAATCCGATTTCGAGGAAACCGTCTTTTCCCTTGGTCGAATCGCGGAAATTCCCGAGCGCCATGGTGTTCTCAGCAGCCGCATTTCCGGTCGAGTCATCGGGCTGGAAACGCAGGAAGGCGACACGGTGACGGCGGATCAGGTGCTGGTCCGTGTCGAAAGCCGTCAGCCCGGTAATCCTCCACCCGTCATTGAATTGAAATCACCGATCGGTGGTTTGGTGGTCGAATCGCACATCCGCCTCGGGGAACCGGTCGAACCGGACAAGGAACTCCTCGATATTTCCGACCTGTCCGAAGTGCTGGCCATCGCCCGCGTCCCGGAAGACCAGGCATCCAAGCTCAAGCCCGGCAGCAAGGCACACATCCGTGTCTCCGCCCTCGGAGATCAGCCGCTCGACGGTGAGATGCTCCGCTTCGGCACTTCAGCTGATAGAGAGAGCGGCACCATCGATGCCATTTTCAAGGTCGCCAATCCAGGCCTGAAAATGCGTCCCGACATGCGCGCCGAGTTCTCCATCGTCCTGAGTCAGCGACCGAATGTCATCGGCATCCCGCGCTCCGCGATCCAAGGCGAGGCCAGCAAGCGTTTCGTTTACGTGAAGCACTTCGATCTCCCCAATGCCTTCATCAAGACTCCGGTGCAGGTGGGCCAGATGAATGACCGCATGGTCGAAATCATCAGCGGTCTATTCCCCACCGATGAAGTAGTCACTAAGGGCGCTTACTCACTCTCCTTTGCTGGCGGTGGTGGCGGCGTCTCTCTAAAGGAGGCGCTCGACGCGGCCCACGGTCACGAACACGCCGAAGACGGCGGTGAACTCACCCCCGAGAAAAAAGCGGAGATGGAAGCCAAAAAGCGGGCGGCTACCGGATTGCCTGCCGAGACTACTGGTGGTGGCGCTAGCCCGATCTGGATTTACGTCAGCGGCGTGCTGTTCCTGCTGCTGTTAGCCTCATTCTTCACCAAGATGCGTGGTGGCTCGACCGATGAGGAGATCTCCGATAACTCCACCTCCAACCCAGGGAAACACTGAGTCATGTTGAACAAAATGATTCATTGGTCGCTCGCGAACCGGGCGATCATCATCGGGGTGTCAATCCTGCTGATGATCATGGGCCTGCGCACGGCCACCCAGCTTCCCGTCGAGGTGCTGCCGGATTTGACAAAGCCCACCGTCATCATCCTAACGGAAGCTGCCGGGCTCGCTCCAGAGGAGGTGGAGACCCGCGTCACCCAGCCAATCGAAAGTGCACTCATGGGCGTCTCCGGACTGACCCGACTTCGATCGAACTCTGACGTCTCGCTTTCCCTCGTCTATGCCGAGTTTGGTTGGGACACGGATATCTACAAAGCGCGCATGCTTGTCCAGGAGCGCCTTCAGGGCGTGCGTGAGCAACTGCCAGAAGGAGTGGAGCCTTTCATGACCCCCGTCGCCTCGTTGATGGGAGAGATCCTTCTGGTCGGCGTTCGTTCGACGATCAAGGAAGGGGAGCCGGGCTACCTGCCGCCCAGTGAGGTCCGCTCACTCGCAGACTGGACGATCAAGCGCCGCCTCCAGAGTGTTTCAGGTATCGCCGAAATCCTCAACATGGGCGGTGGGGTGAAACAGATCGAGATTCAGCCGGATCCCTACAAGATGCAGGCGCTCGGCGTCAGCCATGAGGAACTCGAAAAGGCCGCTGAAGAAGCCACCAATACCACCACTGGCGGTTTCCTCAATACCGGCCCGACTGAGATTATGGTGCGGAATCTGGCAATGACCGTCGAGTTGGGCGACATCGCCAACACCGTGATCAAGAAGACCAACGACCGGTCCATCGCCATCGGCGATGTGTCCAATGTCGTCTGGGGCATCGAGCCGATGCGCGGCGATGCCACCGTCAGCAAGAGCCCGGAAACCTCGCCCACTTATGGCGTGATTATGTCCATCACCAAGGCTCCTGGGTTCGACACAAGAAATCTCACTGAGCAAATCAAGGGCGCACTGGCTGAGTTGGATGCCACCCTTCCAGGCGGCGTCGAGACCACACTGCTCTTCCAACAGAAGGACTTCATTGATCACGCCATCGGCAACCTCATGGAGGCGATCCGCGACGGTGCGATCATGGTGACGGTCATCCTGTTCCTGTTCCTGCTGAATTTTCGCACCACGATCATTACGCTCACCGCCATGCCAATGTCCTTTGGCATCACCATGCTCGTTTTCCTCGGGCTGGACATCAGCGTGAACTCGATGACGCTCGGCGGTCTCGCCGTGGCCATCGGCATGGTCGTGGATGATGCCATCGTCGATGTGGAAAACGTCTTTCGCAGGCTGCGGGAAAACGCGGCGCTGGAGAAACCTCATCCGCGTCTATCCGTCATCGCGCGGGCGTCTGGAGAAGTGCGGAACTCCATCCTCTACGCCACTGTCCTCATCATCCTCGTCTTCCTGCCGCTGCTCGGACTGACCGGTGTCGAAGGCAAGCTGTTCGCTCCCATTGCCATCGCGACCATCATTTCGATGGTGGCATCCTTCGTGGTGTCGCTTACGGTGATTCCAGTACTTTGTTCCTTCCTTCTCAATCCCAAGGGCGGCCATGAACATAAGGACGGCCGATTCGTGAGAGGTCTGAAATGGTTGCTGGAGCACACCCTGCTGCGCTGGGCACTGAACCAACCGGTGATGGTGCTCACCGTCGCCCTGATCATGCTCATCGCCTCGTTTTCACTCTACCCGATGATGAACAAGGACTTCCTGCCCAAGTTCCAGGAGGAAACCGCACTCATCGCGGCCACCTCCGCTCCAGGGACCTCGCTGGAGGAAATGAACCGCATTTCCGATGTGATCGAGCAGCAGATCCTCTCCGTGGATGGAGTCCGTCAGGCCGGCCGTCGCCTCGGCCGTGCGGAACGTGGCGATCATGTCGTGCCCGTTTCCACGGCTGAGTTTGATGTCGATTTCACTGAGGAAAGTGGCCGCTCCCGCAAGGTGATCCTGGAAGAACTCACGGCGAGAGTCCGCACCGTGCCCGGCGTGTTCGCTGTCGTCGGCGGACCTCTGGCAGACCGGATCGGTCACATGCTCAGCGGCGTCTCTGCGCCGGTCGCCGTGAAGGTTTTCGGCCCGGACCTCGCCAAGCTGCGGGAGATCGGTGTCGAGATCCAGACCGTCGCGAAATCCATCCCCGGTTTCGAGGACGCCAAGCTCGATGTGCAATCCTCCATCCCTCAGCTCCGCATTGAGGCGAATCGCGATCGCGCGACCGCTTACGGCATCGCTCCCGGAAAGCTGAACGAGGAACTCTCCGCACTCGTCGGAGGCAAGGAGGTCGCCCAACTGCGCGACGGTCAACGCACTGTCAATCTGGTCACGCGCCTGCCGTTGGAATGGCGGGATTCACCGGATAAGATCGCCCAGCTTCCCATCCGCGTCTCGGAGAGCCAACACGTTCCACTCTCCCTGATCGCAGACGTCCGTGAGGCAAAAGGTCCGAACGTGATTTTCCGGGAAAACAGCCAGCGCCGTTTCGCCATCGCTATCAAGCCCAGCGTCAGAGATGTCTCCAATCTCGTCGTGAAGCTAAAGCAGGAAGTTGACGCAAAGGTTAAACCGAATCTCCCCGAAGGCTACTTCATCACTTATGAAGGCGAGTTCCAGGCGCAGGAAGAGGCCACCCAGCGCATCGTGCTCTTCTCCTCCGTCGTTTTCATCGCCGTCTTTATGATGCTCTACGGCTACTTCAAGAGTGCTTCGTTGGCGCTCCAGGTATTGGTGAACATCCCGCTCGCCATCATGGGCGGGCTGGTTTTCACCTACTTCAAGCTGAACAACATCAGCATCGCCACTCTCGTCGGATTCATCGCAGTCGGCGGCGTGGCGGCGAGTAACGGCATCATGATGATCTCCCACTACCTGCATCTCATGCAGCACGAGGGAGAGAATTTCACCAAGAAGATGGTCATCCGCGGCACCCTGGAACGCTTCGTCCCCGTCATGATGACCGCGCTTTCCGCAGGCATCGCGCTGATCCCCTTCGTCCTCGCGGGAGATCAACCCGGAAAGGAAATTCTCCACCCTGTCGCGGTCGTCATCGTCGGCGGACTCATTTCCTCCACCTTCCTCGACATGGCCATCACCCCAGCGATGTTCTGGCTGATTGGCCGAAAGGCAGCCGCGAAATCCATCGAGCAAGAGTCCGCTGCTTCCCACTGACTATGAGAAACGACGTCATGAGAAACATCATCAACGCCCCCTTGTTCCTCGCCCTCGCCGCAGTTTCCACCACCCCGGCGAACGGCTGCGGGCGTGACTATTTCCTATGCGATCCCGCCAGCCTGCCGGATTGCGGGGCGCTTCTGCTGCCGACCTTTAAGTGGGACCATGAGGATGGGGAAAACGAATTCGAGTTCTCGACCGGTTACGTGAGGCAATTCCTACCTCGCGTCGCATTCGACGGATATTTCAGCTTTGCCGATGAGGGCGAGGGCTGGGAAATGGAAGCCGTCGTCCCAGGCCTACTTTTTGATCTCACACCGGAATCGATGAAGGATTCTGATTTTAGGTTAGGACTTTTCGCCGCCTATAAATTTGCGGTGAACGGAGGCGAAGAGGATGAAGGCTTTATTTCAGCCAACCAGCTTGATGCCCGCGACCAGTTCGAGACCCGCGTCATCGTGGAGACGGACGTGACCGATGAGTTCGGCTTCGTTTTCAATCTCCTCAACACCCTCTACGATGGAGAAGTCCGTTGGGGTTACGCCGTGGGTGCGCGTTACGAATTCACCAACGACATCGGTGGCAGCATCGAGGCCATCGGTGATTTCCGAGCAGATGGAAAGCACCAGGTCTTCGCCAGCGCGTGGTGGGAGCCGAGTCCTGGGGTCGTCTTACGCCTTGGCGCGGGAGCTGGGCTCTCCGAGAAGGCTGAAGATTTCACTCTCCTTTCCGGCCTTGTCTATGAGTTTTGAAGTTTCTGCCAAACAGTATTTCCCCGAAATTCCCAACTCGAAGTTTTCCTGAATAAACCAACCACGAATATCGACCAAACAAACGTTATGAAAACCAGAATCGCAATCATTGCCACACTCGTCGCCTCCTTCGCCTTCGCCACCGCTTCGGACAAAATCAAAGCTCCTAACAACGGACGCATCATTGATTCAGTCGAGCCACACGCCGAGTTCCTCGTCACCAAGGACAAGAAAGTCGAAATCCGCTTCCTGGATGCAGCGGGCAAGGTCGTGGCACCCGCTGCTCAAACTGCAAGTGTCATCATGGGCGACCGCTCGGCACCGACCAAACTCGCATTCACCAAGGACGGCGACAAGCTCGTCTCCGACAAGGTCGTTCCTGAGGGTGACAGTTTGCCCGTGGTCCTCCAGATCAAAACCACACCGGACGTCAAAGCGGTGACTGAAAAATTCAATCTGAACATGGCCAAGTGCTCAGGATGTGCAAACGCCGAATATGCCTGCATCTGCGATCACGCGAAGAAGGCAAACGACCACGGCCATGAGCATAAGCCAGGCGAAGAGCACAAGCATTGATCTCCTCTGATTTCCAGATCTGGAGCCCCTTTCAACGGAGGGGGCTCTGGATTATTTTTTGTGGTCCCCTAATAGTATTAAGCGACTGGAATTCACAATGCTGGAGAGCGAATGGCGGGCGCGTATTTCATTTTGGGGAATACTGCTGATAGGAATTTTCATCCTATACCTGCTAGCGCTCGTGGCCGTGGTCGGTTTCCCCATTTACCAGAACCACGCTGCGAAACAGAGTGTTCAGAAATCGATCTTCATTGGGGAGTCCCGGGTGCGTGAACTTGGTATCGTGCTGAGCGTGATCACCCACCCGGACGGGCAGGTCGAAATAAGTGACGAATCACTGCTCACTGACAGAGATGGCAATTTCGTATTCGTCGAAGATTACGAACTCGAGCACAGCTTTCTAAGAGGGGCCGTCACCGCCGTGCCGGTCGGTAACGGACGCAGCCGAATCGTCCACGGCTTGTTTCCCGGCGACCAAATCGTCGTAAAAGGTTCCAGACGACTCCGTAACAAACCCAGCTTCAAATCCAGAACTCCCGAGACGAAATGTTTCTAATCCTTTCAGCCCAATGAGCACGAATAAAGATCAACACGAAGAAGCAAAATCAACGCACTGTGGGTGCGAACACGGCCACGACGGCAGCCCGTTGCCACAAGGAATTCTCGTCGCCATTTCCGGCCTTCTCACCGGAGTCGGTCTGGTTCTGGGGTGGATGAACATTGGTCCCAACTGGCTTGCCACCGGCGCATACGCCATCGCCACGCTAGCGGGTGGCCTTCTCGTCTTCCCCGCCGGATGGAAAGCGTTGTCCGCGCGACGACTGGACATGAACGTCCTCATGACAGTCGCCGTCGCGGGCGCTTGGATCATCGGCGAAGGCGCGGAAGCGGCTGCCGTAGTATTTTTATTCGCCCTATCAGAACTACTCGAATCCTGGGCTGCCACCCGCGCCCGGCGGGCGGTGCAGGCGCTCTTGGAACTTTCTCCTCCCACCGCCATCGTCATCGGGGCGGATGGCAAGGAACGTGAAACTACGGTGGCGGAGGTAACCATCGGCGCGGAGATCCGGGTGAAAAGTGGCAGCCGTGTTCCACTGGATGGCGAGGTCATCTCGGGAAATTCATCCGTCGATCAAGCGCCGATCACCGGTGAGTCCGTGCCGGTCGATAAGGCACCCGGCGATCCGGTCTTCGCGGGCACCGTCAATCAGGAAGGCTCGCTCACCGTGCGCGTCACCAAGGCGGCGGGAGATTCCACCCTCGCGCGCATCATCCAGCTTGTCGGCGAAGCGGAGGAAGATAAGCCGCCGACGCAGCGCTGGGTGGATCGTTTCGCGGCGATCTACACGCCCTCCGTTTTCATCGCCGCGATTCTTGTCGCCGTCATTCCTCCGCTGCTGATGGGGCAGGCATGGAATCCATGGGTTTACCGTTCGCTCGTTTTGCTGGTGATCGCTTGTCCGTGCGCGCTGGTCATCGCCACGCCTGTGAGCATCGTTTCCGGCCTTACCGCGCTGGCAAGGCGCGGCGTTCTCGTCAAAGGCGGGGTCTATCTGGAAGCGGTCGGAAAACTCCGCGCCCTTGCCGTGGACAAAACCGGCACCATCACCCAGGGCAAGCCGAAGGTTGTAGGAATCACCACCACCAGCGAGCTAGCCGATGACGAAATCCTCCGCCTCGCCGCCGCTATCAATAGTCACTCCGAGCATCCACTGGCAACCGCCATCGTGGACGCCGCGCGTTCACGCAACCTTGTTTTCGAGCCTGCTGCCGACTATCTATCTGTTACCGGGCAGGGCGCTCGCGCCAACATCGACGGCCACCCCCATTTCATAGGCAACTACCGGATGGCTTACGACATCGACGTCTGCACCCCCGAAGTGGAAGCGCTTCTTTCCGAGATTGAATCCAATGGACAATCTCTCGCCGTCCTCGGTCATGCGCCGCACGAAGGCTGCCCTGGAAAAATCCTCGGTATCATCGCCATCGCCGACACGCTACGGCCCGAGGTCGTAGAGGCCCTCCGTCTCATCCACGCCGCCGGGATTGAGAAAGTCATCATGCTCAGCGGCGACAACCAGCGCACCGCCAGCGCTATCGCCAGACAAGCGGGCATCGACGAAGCCATCGGCGATCTCATGCCGGACCAGAAGGTCGATCACGTTAAAAAGCTCGTTGCCCAATACACCCACGTCGGCATGATCGGAGATGGGGTGAATGATGCTCCCGCTCTTGCAATCGCCAGCGTCGGCTTTGCCATGGGTGCCATCGGCAGCGACACCGCCATCGAGACCGCAGACATCGCGCTGATGAAGGATGACCTAACAAAAGTTGCGGAAACCGTCATTCTCGGCCGCCGCACTCTGCGCATCATCCGCTTCAACGTCACCTTCGCCCTCGCGATCAAGGCCGTGTTTCTCATCCTCGCCTTCATGGGTATCGCCGGACTCTGGCTTGCCATCTTAGCAGACACGGGAGCGACCTTGCTGGTCATCATGAATTCCCTGCGGCTTCTGCGCTCTGGAGATGAAAATCCCTAGCAACCGGAGAAATCACGGCGCATCCGTCTGTCGCACATGGAAAATCTATCGAGTCAATCTCTAGCTTGACGCATCCATTTTTGTCGGGCAGATATGCATTCGCTATTTAAAAATAACTGATAAACATCCTACCCATCATGAATCTCGATATCAGCACCAGCATCGACTTCGTCATCAAGCGCACGGAGAAAACCAGTGCCGTCCAGACCACCCTAGCGACATTACCCGCCGAGCCCTGGGTCTGGCCCGCGAAAAGCGCAGCCGCATGGACCGCAGATGTAGAGGAGTTAGACGGAGCCAAGACCGGCACGCTCGCACAGAAGGCCAAAGCCGCCGCGACGGATCGAAGCATCCAGTTCGCCGCGCTGGACGCCCGTTACACGACCCTCCATACCCGCACCTTGCAGGCAGTAGGAGTCATGCGATCCCGCGCCCTTGCCGATCCTTCACTGCGTCCGGTTGTAGACGAACTCAGCGCCCGTGGTGATTCGAACCGCGCCATCGAGGAAGAGGGCGAGGAATTGCTCGCTGCCTGGTCGCAGGAGTTCGGAGAGGATTTCGTTCCCGCACCCGGAAACACCTTTGAGGCTTTCAAGGCACTTTATGAAGGATCCGCCTCCGTGCTGACCCTGCGGAAGCTGAAAAGCAACTACAAGGAGTCCGGCACTAAGGCGCGACGGGCCGCTGGAGATTTCAATACCCTCATCGGACGACTGGAAGACGAGTGCGTGCAATGGTATGCCGAAGCGACCGCAGTTTTCCCCGCTGGCACCACGAATGGCGATCTCATCCGCGGCCAGATCCCCACCAGCTACAGCCCGGCAGCCACCACCCCGGCCACCCCGGCCATGCCTGCCTGAATCCCCAAGTCACCTACCGATTGAACGAAAACAGGGCTGTTTCACCGTGAGACAGCCCTTTTTCGTGGATAACGGGCAGTTCCTGCCATTTCACTGCATAGGAGCGGCACCGGAAACCGTAGGAGCCCCGCCCACCGCCGTAGGAGAAGGCCCTGCGCCCGTAGGAGGCCCGCCGACATACGTCGGAGAAATCGGAGGGGCCGTAGGAACCGTTGCGATTCCTGTGGGTGATCCAGCGGACCATGAAGGTGGCTGCCCGATTTCCGAAGGAGCAGAAAACCAAACGATCGTTGAATTCATCACCGCCAAGGATGGCAAGCTCCACATTGTCCTGCCGGACAAGGACATAAAGCCCGTGAAGGTCGAGGCCCAATCGATCACCGCTACCGGCGGAACTCGCGAGAAGCCGGTGAAGCTCGAGGTCACCAAGAGCGAGAATGGATTCATCATCATGGCTCCGAAAAGCGGCGAGTGGCTGATTCTCCAGTATCGGGAGAGTTCTTCCGCCAAGCCGATCACGGCCCGCATGAACTACGACCAGAAGGCGTGCGGAACTTGCAAGAGCCCCGAATGGCTCTGCGCCTGCGCGTCGAAGAAATGAAGGACTTTCTCTCGTGGTTCCGGATTCCCTCCGCCGAGCCTGATGACGAGGCCTTGTCAAAGCCCGGCGGTCGTGGGGGAGCATCGACCGCCGGACCTTACAAACTACCCACCGACTGAATCGGGATGTTGCCACGAACGCGATCAGTCAATGAGTAGGCACTGAACATTCCCGGAGAGCCTGAACGAGCTTCCGGAGGAACTCCCCACTTATGGCCCTATCAGCGGGACTTTTTCCCACCCTTCATCAGGTGCGTGGAAATTGCAGCGGCGGTGTTGAGAACCTCTTTCGAGGATTCCTCCGAACGGCAATAGATGCCGTAGGTGAAGGCCTGCGGGAGCAGGAACTCGAATGTTCTTACACTCTCGAAATGCTGCCCTTCCTCGCCCAGTCGAGGAATCAGGTCACCCGGTGCCAGTATGACGCCGAGCCCGGATTTACAGGCAGAAGCGGCGGCTTGTTCGGTGTCGAAATCAATCATGTGAGCTGGCTGCACACCGTAGGCTTCATGGCACCAGCGTCGCAAGAACTCGGCGAAGCCTGTGACGACTTTGGCGCTGGGAATGAGCACGGTTGATTTCAGGATTTCGGGAAAGCTGAACATCCTCGTGTCGAAGGAGTGGAACATCGGGTTCCATGCGACCGTGATTCCACGCTCCCGCAGCAGCACGCCTTCCTGGACGCCGCTTTCCAGGCCGGCTCTGAGGAAACGTCCGGACAGCGCGAGATCAAAGCGCGAGCCTTCGAGGGCGGCTCCCCAGTCGTTCACGAGATCCAGTGGCGTGACCTTCGTCGGCAGGTTCGAAACGCGACCGGCCGTCAGGTCTTCGAACAATCTACGGCCCAAGGCAGAGCCATCACAAGCGACCGAAACCTCGCCTGACTGGCGACGGTTCCACGTGCGCATGCTGTCGATCAGATCGGCGTAGCGCTGACAGACATCTTCGGCGCGCGGGAGGAATGCGTGGCCATCCGTGGTCAATTTCGCACCGGTGGCGGAACGTTCAAAGAGCACAAGGCCGAGCGTGGTTTCCAGCTTGGAAATCGTCAGGCTGACGGCAGGTTGTGAAATACCCCAGTGCTTTCCGGTCTCGCTGAAGCTTCCACATGCGGCGAGATGGCGGAAAACGAGCAGGCTTCGAAGTTCAAATTCCATGAGCGGCGGATTCCAACAGGGTCTTCAGTTCGGTATAAGGGTGGTTGCGGCGCATGTAGGCAGCATGTCGGGCTTCGGCAGTACTGAGGTCGATGGACTCCAGCTTGTCGGACGCCTCCAAGGTGCCCGCGAGGAAGACATCGCACTCGGCGTTCAGCAGTGCGCTTTGAAAACGTCGCTCGTCGAACATCAGGCAGCACACACGGAATGGGCATTTGCTGCGGAAACGACGCAGGAAGCCAGTGAACCAGATGGTTTCAAAAAGTTCCGGAGAGGCTGCAAGCCGCAGCACCCGGCCGGTCTCATGCATCATCGCCACCGCATCCTCCAGCTTCCGCACACTGCGGATCAGGGGATTGAGCTGGGAGACCATCGCGTCGGCGAATGGAGTTGGCTCGAGCGTGCCGGATTCCTCGTTCTCGAAAAGCGTGCCGCCGAGGATTTGTTCCAGCTCGCCGCACATCCGCTTCACGTTTCCCCGTGTGCTCCGCAGATCGAGTGCGGCGTTGGAAAAGGAACGCTCACGATAGACCGCTCGCAAGACCTCCAACTGCCGGAAGGTGATTCTGGGGAGATTTTGATATTGATCCATGCGGTTTTCCGCAATCTAACGGACATTTCTTGTCAGTCAAATGGCGCGACTGCGCAGCAATTGCTTCGATCCAAACGCTTATCACTGGATCAGGAAAAAATTCCTGATCAGCCTGTGGCCATGAATTCCGTTCCGCCCGGCCGCACGCCGCACACTCCGATCGCCGTGAACATCGAAATGTGGTTCGAGGGCGACTTCGTTTCCCGCATCGAACAATCTGCGGCGCTGGGCTTTCCTGCGATCGAGCTCTGGACCTGGAAGGACAAGGATCTCGCGGCGGGAGCGGAGGCCTTGAACCGCCACGGGATGACCGCCACGCAGTTCACCGCTTGGGGATTCGGGAAGGAGATCAATGATCCGGCCTTTCCGGTGGCGACGTTCGTTGAGGAAATCGAGCGTTGCTGTGAAGCCTCGAAGCTCCTGCCCGGCTGCGACCTCATGACCGTGGTCGGTGGCGACAACATTCCGGGTCTAACCAAGGAACAAATGCACATTGCCGTGATTGAGAAGCTTCGTGCCGCAGTGCCGGTGCTGGAGCGCCATGGCAAGACCGTCATCCTGGAGCCGATGAATCCCTACAACCATCCGGACCACTGCCTCTATGGCAGCGCGGATGGAATCGCGATCTGCGAGGCGGTGGGCTCTGAGCACGTGAAGCTCAACTGGGATCTCTTCCACATGCAGCGCTACGAGGGCAACCTAATCGACAACCTCCGCAAGGGCGTGAAATGGATCGGCTATGTCCAGTTCGCCGACAGCCCGGACCGGCATGAGCCGAGAACGGGCGAGGTCAGGTACGAGGAACTTTTCCGCGAGGTCCGGAAACTCGGTCTGCCGCTGCCTCTGGGTGCCGAGTGCATTCCTTTCGAAGGCGATGTCGTCCGCGCGGCGACGAGGTTGTTCGAAGTGGATTCAGTGTCGAAGTGAGGCCTTGGACTGCGGAGACTTGTCCTCCCCGTTACCCACAGTTGCCGGATCTGAAGATCAGCCATGCTTGTGTGAGCATCCTGAGCTTGGAAAGGCCACGCCATAGGACTTCGGCTCCCGGGTCTCCGTCCCCCTTCCGGGCGAGGAAGCCTCCCAGGCGCGCGATCATGATGACT
>JANOKL010000489.1:0-21209 GCA_031419215.1 Luteolibacter sp.
TTTCAAACCATCGATTTCCTGACGATCCTCGACGTTACGAAAGCATCCGGTGTGGGTATCAAGCACTTCTTCAGTGGAAATGGCGGCAAGCATTAAAGGTTTAATCAAACTCATGAGGCTCGCCCTTGCGATCCTCGCAGCCCGCCGCGAAGGCAGCCGGCTGGGTGGCATCGCGGAACGCGCCGCGTGGCAACAGCGACAGGCCGCCCGAATGCTGGCAGCGCTGGATATAAAGGTCCATGTCACCGGACGATTGCCGAGCGAAGGATTGGTGGTCTGCAATCACCTCAGCTATCTCGACATCCTGGCGATCGCGGCTCAGGGCAGCATGGTCTTCGTGTCTAAGTCGGATGTCCGCAAATGGCCCGCCATCGGTGGCTTGCTGGAATGCGCGGGAACCATTCTCGCGGAACGTGGTCGGCCGCTGAGCGCAAGCCACACAACCGGGCAGATCCGCCGCGTGTTGGACGCGGGCGTTCCGGTTCTGCTGTTTCCAGAAGGAACGAGCTCGGACGGCGCGGAAGTCCTCCCGTTCAAACCAACCCTGTTGCAGGCCGCACTCGATGCAGGTGCGCCGATCACTCCTGCGGCGATTCGCTATGTGGTAGATGGCGGCGACGCGGCGCGGGATGTCTGCTACTGGGGAGACGCCACGTTTTTCCCACATCTGGTCCGGCTCGTCAGGCTCCGAAAGATCACCGCACACCTCACATTCGGCGAGGCCGACGAATTGCCAGCAGACCGTAAAGCTGCTGCAAGATCACTGCATGCAGCGGTATCGGATTTGATGGAGCGAACCACTTTCGACTTCTGACTTTTGATCAAGGCGGACATTTCACGTGTCGCGGACAGAATCTCTTGGTGGAATGCGTTTGAGTGCCAGCCATTCAACGTGCAGATATTCGCCATGAAATTCCTTCGCATTCCTGCCAGCCTCTCAGCAGCCGTCTTGTTGCTCTTGCAGCTGCCATCCGCCGGTGCCGACCCCACGCCTATGCCCGGATACGAGACGAAGACCGTGGAAGGATGGACGGTGAGGATCAGCGATCAATTGCTGATGGAAAGCCCTGAGCCAACCGCCGAAGCCCTCAAGCTGCTGGGCGTCCAGTTGCAGGAAATCATTCGTGTGGTTCCTCCTCCGGCAGTCGCCAAGCTTCGCACGGTACCGCTGTGGTTCTCACCGGAATACAAAGGCATCCAGCCGAGGGCGGAGTATCACCCGGGCGCGCAGTGGCTGAAGGGCCAGGGGCGCAATCCGGCGATGGTCAATGGCGTCGAGTTCACCAACATCCGCACCTTCGAGGCGGAAACAAAACGGATGCCGAACTTCGCCCTCCATGAACTTGCCCACGCCTATCACGACCAAGTGTTCGGCTTCGACCATGCCGAAATCAAGGCGGCTTACGAGCGGGCCCGCGACAGCCACACTTACGACGCCGTGGAACGCTCGCTAGGAAATGGCCGGCCCAACATCACCGATCGCGCCTATGCGATGACCAACCCTCAGGAGTATTTCGCCGAGACGACCGAGGCGTATTTCGTCCGCAATGATTTCTATCCCTTCAACCGTGCGGAGCTGGACAAACACGACCCCGGAATGGCGAAGCTGCTCACCCGCCTGTGGCAGGTTTCAGACATCCTGCCGCCACCTCCCGAGCTCAAGGCAAACGCCTTCTACAAGAAATACATCAGCGCACAGGGATACCCGATCCTCGCCTCGGGAACGGTGAACGACTACGCCCTCCGCGAAGCGGCCTACCTGGTCAACCTCATGCTTGCCAAGCGCCCTGACGTGCGGGAGGCGATGATCAAGAACGATTCCCGGATGTGCATCATGGCGTGGAATGAATTCACCACCGATCTGCCGGGTTGGGAGCACATGAAACCGAAGGACTTTTGGGATGGTCGCGCGCGCGGCATGGGCGGCTCCGAGACTGATCCGCTCTGCTCCTGTGCCGAGGAAAACCTGCTCGCGTATCCCGGCGATCCCTACTCGACGGAAAACATCCTCATCCACGAGTTCGCCCACAACATGCACCTCCGTGGCATGATCAAGGTGGACCCGACCTTTGATCCGCGCGTCAAGGCCACCTACGATGCCTCGATGGCAGCGGGCCTGTGGAAAGGCAAGTATGCTTCCGTGAACCATTACGAGTATTTCGCAGAAGGCGTCCAATCGTGGTTCGACGACAACCGCGAGAACGACCACGACCACAATCACGTCAACACCCGCGCCGAGCTTCTCGAATACGATCCAAAGCTCGCGGCCCTGTGCCGCGAGGTGTTCGGCGACACCGAGCTGAAATACACCAAGCCCGCAACCCGGCTGCGTGATCATCTGGCCGGATACGATCCCTCAACCGCGCCGAAGTTCGTGTGGCCGGAGCGGGTGTTAAAGTCCCGCGAACAGACGAAGAAGGACGTCGCGGAGCGGAACCGCAAAGCACAGTTGGCCGCGCCCAAGCCAACGAAGTGAGATCTAGATCAGTCCCTCGAATCCGCCGTCGCCTTGATGTCGGTGAGGGCGGCGATGAAGTCGCCGAGGATCTCCGCCGGGACCATGATCGTGTCACGGTTGCCGGAAACATCCTCCGTGATCTTCACCACCATGCCGCGCGAGTTTTCCTTCAGATCGAGGAAGAAGGTCTTCCGATCCGCCAGAATTTTTTCCGTATGCAGTAGGTCGCTATCCACCGGTCCTCCTTGGTTCTACAATTCAAACTGACCATCCAAAACGTCCTTGCAAAGTCAAGAAGATCCCCGGCTGATGACTGGGTAGCTGCGAGGTTGAATGCCTGAAACGATGGAAACGCACAGCAACCAGTTCATCCGCTATCTCGCCATCGAGCGCGGGCTTTCCGATGCCTACCAGTCGTCGGTCATGCAGACGCTCGACGCGCTTGCAGCCTGGATGAGAAAGCAGTCGCTGCCGCTTTCCGAGATCGGCGTGGATGAGCTGACACGCTTTCTTTCCGCTCGAAAAGAGAGCGGGCTCTCCGCCGCCTCGCTGCGGATCACGACCGTGCACCTGAAGGTGTTCTTCCGCTGGTTGGCGATGCGTGGAAAGTTGCCGATGGATCCAGCGGAGCCGCTGATCGCGCCCCGGGCGGACAAGTCGCTGCCGGAAACGATCCACTTCGGCGACGTGTCGAAGCTGCTCGATTCGATCGACCGCTCGAAGTTCCTCGGTCGTCGCGATCACACGATGCTGGAGCTGTTCTACTCCTCTGGCCTGCGCCTTTCCGAACTCTGTCAGGCGCGGTTGGAGACGCTGGACTTCGAGGAAAACTTCATCCGCGTGACAGGCAAGGGCAACAAGACCCGGATCGTTCCGGTCGGTGGAAAAGCACGGGAGGCGCTGGAGGACTACCTCGCGAACGAGCGACCGAACCTGGTGAAAAAGAAGACTTCCTCGCACATTTTCCTGAGCGTGCGCGGCGGTGCACTTTCACCGGATCGCGTGCGGGAGATCGTGAAGGAACGGGCGCTGATGGCCGGAATCGATCACAACGTCTATCCCCACCTGCTGCGACATTCCTTCGCCACGCACCTGCTGGAAGGCGGCGCGGATCTGCGGGTGATCCAGGAGCTGTTAGGCCATGCTGACATCAGCACCACACAGATCTACACCCACGTCGAGGGCAAGCGCCTGAAGGCGGTGCACAAGAAATTTCATCCGCGAGGGTAGGTCTGCATGTCCGATGACGTGAAAGGGCCCTTCACTCGACGCGGTAATGAGGTCGGTGAGCCCGGACCCTGTATCGACACCCCGAGCCCTCTGGACTTGGCTTCCGTGTTGGGCTCCGCTGGGTTTGTTCATGGGTATTTTGAGTCTTGCCGCGCATGTCCGGTTGGGACTTGGAAGATGGCCGGTGCCGATGATCGAGAGCTATGACACGAAGAGCTACCACTATCATGAGATGCTTGTGTTCCTGCTTGGCGTTGTCGCCCTCTACGTCTCCGGACCCCTATGGGCAGTCCTTGTAGCGATACCGAAGCTCCGGCTTTCCCCGTCGAAACACCTGATCCAGTTCAGTCTCTTCATTTCCGGTTTCGTGCTGATCTTCCTAGTCGCCAAATTTGATCCCACGCCGTTCACCGAGTGGTTTCTGGATTGATCCGGTCACCAGCCCCAGACTCCACCCGATGACCGACATCCCAAAGCTGCGCGATCCATTTCAAGAGGCCCGACGCAATGACGGCGTTCTCATGTGTCCGTTTCAAGGCGAGACCTTGCCGATGCTCCTGCGTCACGCCGAGGTTCGAGCAGCCGCGAAGGATTGGAAAACCTACAGCTCGGATGCGGAGTTCCGGGTGCCGATTCCATCAGAGGAGCCGGTGCGGTCGATGCGTCAGTTGCCCATCGAAACGAATCCTCCGGAACACACGGAGTATCGCGCGATCGTCGAGCCGTTTTTCCAACGCGCCAAGCAGCCCGAGATGATCGCGAAGGTGCGGGACTTGTTCGCGGAGAAAATTTCCGAGGCGCTGGGCCAGGAGTCGATCGAGATCGTGAATGAGTTTGCCCTGCCCTTGCAGTCGCAGGCACTTGCCCTGCTGCTCAATATGCCGATGTCGGAGGCGGAGACGTGGATTGGCTGGGGAATGCACGTCTTCAAGACCGCTGACGGTGGTTTCAAAAAGGGCTCAACGCTGGAGGATTACCTGCACTCGCAGTTCGACCGCGCTGCGGCGGATCCAGGAGAGGACTTTTTCAGCGCTCTGGTGAAAGCCAGCTTCCGCGGCAGCCCACTGACTCGCGAGGAGATGATGGGTTTCGGCAATCTGGCTTTCGCCGGTGGACGCGATACGATCATCCACAGCATTTCCTCGATCATCGCGCACCTAGGGAGGAATCCTGACGATTTGGAGTTCCTGCGGGCAGATCCCAAGCGGATCGTCCATGCAGCCGAGGAGTTCTTCCGCGTTTTCATGCCGCTGACGCACATCGGCCGGGTGTGCCCAGTGGCGACGGAGGTGCATGGCGTATCGGTTCCTGCTGGTGGGCGGGTATCGCTGGCCTGGTCTTCAGCAAATTTCGACGAATCCGTGTTCGATGCGCCGGAAGAGATCCGTCTGGATCGCAAGCCGAATCCTCACGTCTCATTCGGCTTCGGGCCACATCTCTGTCTTGGTGCGCTGCATGCACGTCTGATGGTGCGGAGTTTGTTAGAGACGCTGATTGGCCGCGTCGGCGGAATTACCGTGCTTGGCGCGGAGGAGTTCATCGAGCACGAAGCGCGTTATGAGCGTTCGAACGGCTTTGAATCGCTGACGGTGAGGATGACGCCTTGCTGACCATTTCGCCTGAGGATGCGGCCTCGGAGCCTCGCGTGATTTCCAGGAAACCAAGCGCGAAGATCCGACAACGGATCCCCGCTTCGAGGTCAGCATCAGCGACCGCTGCAGGTCAGGAGGAAATCCTCAGGCCAGGAACTGCTTGATCGGCCCTGACTGGTCGCCCTTGAGGGCAGGGTCGAAGTCGCCAAAGTGCTTGATCGGATTTCCGTGGGCGTTGAGGATGGTGGTGTACCAGTTGCCAAGCGTCTTGTGGCCTTCCTTGCCCCAGTGGGGCAGGCGGATGTAGCGGCGACCTATATTCTTGAGGCCGACATTGCGACCCGCCATGACCACGAAGGGAAACTCGGTTCCGTGGCTGTGGTGGGTCTCTCCGGAATCCGGAAAATAGCAGAGCATGGTGTTGTCAAACATCGTGCCACTGCCTTCCGGAACGCCCTTTAAGCGGGTGACAATCCGGTTGACCAGTTCCATGTGGTGGTGCTCGGTCCGTCGGCGGATCTCGTCCGCGGCGACTCCGGCGATCACCTTGCCGTGCCCGACATCGTGCATGCCGACCTTCTCGCCTTCCATCCCGGGGATTCCGGTGTAGTCATGGCCAAGCTCGTCCACGGTGAAGGCGACGACATTGGTCAGTCCCGAAATAAGCGAGGCGAGCAGCACCTCCGTATGGCCCAGTTGGCGAACATAGGTGGTCATGTCGTTGCTCAGATACTTGCTCTCCAACTTGGGCACGTGCTTCCGGACAGCATCGGCCATGAGGTCGATCTTCCGGTCCCTTTCGCGAATGTCCTGAATGGAGTCCGCGTAGTTTCCGACCTTCTTCTGCTCGATGCCGGCCAAATGCCTGGCGAGTTCGGTTTCGTTTCCGGCAGCAAACTCGAGCACCTTGCGCTCGAGCTGATACTTGATCTGGCTGTCCTTGTTGGCGGCCACCGATTTGAAAATCTCATTCACGGCGATGCCGGGACCACCGAACGCGTAGTTGGCCTGCTGGGGGCCGCGAGCCGAGAAGCCCTTGGCGATGCCGTCGAGGCTTCCTCGCGCGTTTCCTCCACCGGTCGGGAAACAGGCCAGCTCGATGTGCTCCATCGGCGATGGGAACAGCTTGGCGAGTTCGAAATCCACGGTGGCCCACTTGATCGAGCTTGCCCGTTCGTTCGCCTTGAAAACGCCGAGCGAGGAGCACCACGAATGGTGTCCGGTCGTGCACATCATTCCTGAAAGTCCTTGGAGGATGGTCAGGTTCTCCTTGTGCGCCGTCAGCGGACTCATCCACTCGGGAAGATCGTGGCCGTCCAGATCGACCTCATAAGCCTCGTTCCGGCTCTCCTTTTCCTTCTCCTTCGCGCCGAAAGAAGGTGGCACCATCACTTTGGGAAACAGCCCGTTTCCGCGATGCATGAAAATGAAACGGTTGGGCGCAGCCCCCGCCTGGCCAAGACCAAGTGGCGCGGCCGAAAGCCTGGGGAAGAAACCGGGCAGGGACAATCCCCCCATGGCGAGAAAGGCGTTCCTGATGAAATCGCGGCGATTGTTCATGATCGTGGTGCCGTTTGGGGCGTTTTGGTTTTTAGAGTGAGAGGACGGAAGACGCCCTTGTCGGCTATTTTCGATAAATAAAGGAGTCTGAGGTCAGCAAGGAAACGATGACGGCCCGGAAGCTGCCGCCGCTTTTGACGTAGGCGTTGTCGGCGTCGATCAGAGTCTTCGAGTCGGACTGGACTTCGTTTCTGCCCATGTAAAAGCGGAAGGCATGGCGGATGATCGACTGACGGACGCGGGTCGATTTCACAAGCCGGTCAATCATATCGAGGGCGTTGGTCACATCGCCATCAAGCGCGGGGTCGCCCGTGGAATCGAGTGCCCCACGCGGATTGACAGGGAGGGTCTTGTAGAGTGAAAAATTTCCCGATTTCCCAACGACGTTTTCCGGATGCTCCAGAGGCTCCTGGGTCCGATAGCGACCGAAGTCGTCATAGATCTCGAACGGCACGCCGAGCGAATTCATGTATTGGTGGCACTTGATGCATTCCTGGGCAGACGTGACCTTTTGAAGGCGTGTGCCGAGCGTGTTCAGGTGATCTTCAGGGATGACGGCGTCCACCGTGATCGGAATGTCAGGAACCCGGCCTGCCAGCAATTTCTCGCGCACCCATCGGCCACGTCTGACGGGGTCGGTGGCGGTGTTTTGCGAGTGGGCGATCAACCAGGCAGGATGGGTCAGGATGCCCTTGCGATTGGCAATCTTGAAAGGTTGCTCGATGGGATAGTCAAGTGGTGGATCGGTGTAGCGGCCGCCCTTTCCTGATGGCTCGGGTAGATTGTAGATCGGCGTGTGCCAGTAGGTATTGCCGTGCTGCCACGGTAAGTTTACGAAAGGCGTGGCCCCTTTGCCAAAGGTCGCCTCGAAATGCGTCATGCAGCGCGTGAGGGTGTTGGTGTGATTGCGCGGGGCCTTCTCAAAGCCCGGGGCGATTTGCAGGGCCTTCGCCAGCATCTCCTTGTTCTCAATCACGACCTTTTCCGGGTCGGTCTTCCACTCGGAGTTTTTCAATGCCTCCCACACTCCGCGCCATGCCTGGATGGTCGCCGCAGCCTTCTTGCCGTCCGAGTTGTCGAAGACGAAATACTTGTCGGTGGTGAGAAGATTCTCGAACACCTTCTGGTCCTTCTCCACACACGAGGCAACGATCTTGTCCGCCTCATCGACGAGAAATCCTGAGGTGCCGAGCGTGCCACGATCGGCATTCTGATAAACACCTTGGCTGCGCTCCACATCCTTGAATACCTTCGGCGCATTCGGGTAGCCGAAGAACTCCCGGAAGAACCGCATGATCCGTGGATGGCTCACCGCGTGGGAGACAACCTTGCTGGTGTTGCCTGACGGGTCGATACTACCGAAGTAGTAGGTCTTGTCATCCAACAGGCGCAGCACCTCGCGCTTGTAGTCTTCCTGCGTGCTTAGCCGGCCCTCCGCAGCCGCTTTCAGCAACTGGGCATCCGGTCCGCGATCACCCATCGCGTAGGAAATCGCGTAGGCTCCCTCGCGGGGTGACAGCATCTTCCGCCCGTAGCGGTCCGCTTCGCCATATCCGAACTCCAGACGATAGAGGAACTCCGATTCCAACAGCACCGCCACCAGCATCTGGCGCAGTCCCTCGGTATTGCCGCCGAGCTCGATCGACGCGCGAGTGAGCTTCAGGTAGTTGCTCAATTCGTCATTCTCAGGCGCGCGCCGCAAGACCAACTCGAACTGCTTTCGGACCGCCCCGATGATCATTTCCTCCGTTGCCGCGGACTTTCCCAAGATGATCGTTTCAAACTCCAGCGGAGTCTGCTTCGGCGACCACTTGTCGCGGGGATCGGAAGGCACATTGGCTCCGGGCTCCCCATTCTTGACGCGTGCCGGCAAGATCTGCTTGCTGGAAATCCATTCCGCATTGCTCAGCATGACCAGCAGGTGGCCACCATCGAGAGCGGTGTTGTCGTAATCCCGGATTCCGGCGGCGTCCGGAAGCAGGAAGGGATTGGTGACTCCGAAGAAACCTGTCTGCCGGTCCTTGCCCTCAAGTCCGAACACATCGGCCACACGCTGCTCGAAAATCTGTGGCCTCGCCAGCCAGCGACGTGCCGGGGTGGACGGTGCATCCACGATCTTGCCGCTGAACAGTTTGTCGTGATCGACGTAGTTTCCATACGAAGGATAGCGGAGCTTGTCCTCCAACTTCGAAGCCTTGAAAGCGTGCAGTTCACTCCATAGCCACGAGCCCACTTCCTTGCGCTCCGCCTCGGAAGGCTGGGTCTTCTTTTTCGGCGGCATCTGCCCGAGATACACCTGCTCCTGCATCTTGTTCATCAGGTCCAGCCGATGGTCCAAGGACAGGCTTGCCAGATTATCCAGGCGAATGTCGCCCTTCTGGGTTTCCTCGTCGTGGCAGGAAAAGCAATACCGGTCGAGGAGCGCACCCGCAGCGGGATCGATGCGAAAGGGCGTCACTTCGGCGGCGAACGCTGCCGCCCCCAAGCTCAGGGCAGCAGCCGCATGGGTGGAAATGCGGGTGAGGAAAATCATTGGGTGGCATTCAAGTCCAGTCCGACTTTGTGGCTGGGCATTCATTCATGGCATTTACACTTCAGAGTGTCCGATTATTGCCGGAATACCATGAATTTGTCGCTCCAAATGCGGAACAATGACGCGTATTTGCGCCAATTGAAAGCGCCCCATGCCAGCCACGATCAGGCAGACGGGTTCTTTCGTTCCAACCGGCCCTTCCGGAAGTCGGCTATTTCCGGTAGATGAATGAATCCGAGGTCACCAGGGAAACGATGACTGCCTTGAAGCTGCCCCCGCTTTTCACGTAGGCGTTGTCCGCGTCGATCAGGGTCTGCGAGTCGGAGAGCAACTCGTTGCGGCCCATGTAAAAGCGGAACGCGTAGCGGATGATCGACTGACGGACGCGGGTGGACTTTGCCAACCTCCCGATCATGTCCATGGCGTCGGTTACATCACCGTCCAGAGCGGGATCATCAGTGGAATCCAGCGCCCCACGGGAATTGACCGGCAAGGTTTTGAAAACATCCCAAGTGTATTTGCCGGTACCGGCCTTGCCGACGACGTTCTCCGGATGCTCAAGCGGCTCCTCGGAGCGGAAGCGACCGAAGTCATCGTAACTCTCGAACGGCACGCCGAGAGGATTCATGTATTGGTGGCATTTGATGCACTCCTGGGCCGAAGTCACTTTTTCGAGCCGGGTGCGCAGCGTGTTCTGATGATCCTCCGGAATGACGGCATCCACCGTGATCGGAATGTCGGGAACCCGGCCTGCCAGCAGTTTCTCGCGGACCCACCTGCCGCGTTTGACGGGGTCGGTGGCGGTGTTCTGGGAGTGGGCGATCAGCCACGCAGGATGGGTCAGAATGCCCTTGCGGTTTTCGATCTTGAACGGCTGCTCGAGTGGATAGTCCCAGAATCGGGTGTCGTCCAGGCCCTTGAAATTCATGCTTTCCGCCGCTTCTCCATAGCGGCCCCGCAGCGGGGTGGGTGGCAGGTTGTAAAACGGGGCGTGGTTGATGTAGTACCCGTGGGCGGTGGGGATGGTGGTGAACGGAGTGAGACCCTTGTCGAAGTAATCGCTGAAGAACCACATGTGAAAGAGGAAGTCCCGCTTCTGTTGAGGTCCCTCAGGCAGGCGGAAGTATTTCAGACCGGTGAGCACGGACTTGTTCTCCGCGATGACTTTTTCAGATTCGGTCTTCCAGGGTTTGTTCTTGAGGGCGGACCAGACTTGTTTCCATTCCGCAATGACCCTGCGACCCTCCTCGGGAGTCTTGTCGTAATAAACGATGTAGCGGTCGGTGGTGAGAAGCGTGGCGAAAACATCCTTGTCCTTTTGAAGCACCATGTTCACGAGACGGTCGGCCTCGTTGACGAGAAAGCCCGGTGTGCCGGTGGTGCCGCGGTCGGGATTCTGATAGATTCCCTCGGCGCGTTCGGGATCCTTGAAGATCTTCATCGCCATCGGATAGCCGAAGAAATCGCGGAAAAAGCGGTTGATCCTGGGATGGCTGACAACGGTGCGGACAACCTTGCCGCCCATGTTGGGGTCAATCTCGTCGGCGTAGTAGGTCTTGTCTTCGAGCAGGCGCTGGACCTCGCGTTTGTAGTCCTCGCGCGTGTTCAGCCGCCCCTGAGCGGCGGCCTGCAGCAGTGATCCATCCGGCCCGCGATCGCCCAGCGCGTAGGAAATGGCGTAGGCACCCTCGCGCGGGGAAAGCATCTTCCGTCCGAGGTGATCGGCCGGCCCTGCGCCGAATTCCAAGCGATAGAGAAACTCGGATTCCAGCAACACGGCCAGCAGCATCTGGCGCAGGCCTTCCGTGTTGCCGGCGAGGCCCACGGCCATGCGGGTAAGCTGGAGATATTTGCCTTGCTCGTCGCCGGTCGGCTCGCGCCGCAATACGCAATCAAACTGTTTGCGCACGGCGGCGGTGATCTCCTCGTCCGTGGGCGGGGATTTTTTCAGGATGATCGTTTCAAATTCGATGGGCGTCTGCCTCGGCGACCACTTGTCCTTGGGATCAGGAAACTCGTTGGCTCCGATCTCGCCGTTCTTCACGCGGGCGGGGCGGATCTGCTTGTTTGAAATCCAGTCCGCGTTGCCCATCATCACCAGCAGGTGGCCGCCATCGAGCGTGGTGTTGTCGTAATCGCGGACGCCGGAGCCATCCGCCAGCACGAAGGGATTGGTGACGCCCGGGAACTTCGTCGTGCGGTCCCGGCCTTCGAGTTCGAAGACATCGAGCACCCGCTGCTCGAAAATCTGCGGATTCACCAGCCAGCGCCGCGCGGGGGTGTATGGGGCGTCAGTGATCTTTCCGCTGAAGAGTTTCTGATGATCGACGTAACTGCCATATGACGGATAGCGGAGCTTGTCCTCCAGCTTCGAGGCCTTGTAGGCGTGCAGCTCACTCCACAACCATGATCCCAGTTCCTTGCGCTCCTCCTCCGAGGGCTGCGCCTTCTTCTTCGGCGGCATCTGGCTGAGATACACCTGCTCCTGCATCTTGTTCATCAGATCAAGGCGGGCGTTCAGGGTCAGTTCGCCAAGATTGTCGAGACGGATCCCTCCCTTCTCCGTACCGTCCTCATGGCAATCCAGACAGTATTTCCCGATCAATGCGGCCGGTTGATCGGCGACCTGGAACGGAGCCGGGGTTTGAGCTTTTCCACCTCTTGCGAACAGGCACACGGCAACCGCCGCGAGCCATGCCGAGGCAATTGGGTGAATGAATCGGAAGGGGGATTTTTGCATGCAAATCATGCTGAGAACCGGGAAATGCTCCCGGCTTGATCGAGCTTCAACCGGGACATGTCGAGATCAAGGTCGCCGTAATGCTTGATCGGGTTTCCGTGGGCATTGAGGAGGGTGGTGTACCAATTGCCGATGGTCTTGTGCCCTTCGGTGGCATGGTAGGGCAGACGAATGTAGCGGCCGGCCACGTCAAGTTTGCAGTTGCTTCCCGCCAGGACGACAAAAGGTGATTCAAAGCCCCAGCCGTGGTGGCCTTCACCGCCTTCGGGGAAATACATGATCATCGTGTTATCGAACATGGTGCCCTTGCCCTCAGGCACTGCCTTGAGACCCTCGACGATGCGTGTCACTTCGCGCATGTGGCCAGCGCGGATATTGTCGCGGATCTTGGCAGCTGGAACGCCGCTGTAGCTTCCGCCGTGGCCGACAGAGTGAATGGAAATGCGATCGGCTTCGTTGCCGGGCAAGCCCCTGATGGGCGTGGAAAGCTCGTCGATCGTGTAGGTCACCACGTTCGTCAGCCCGGTGACAAGCGCGGCGATGAGAATGTCCGTCATCGCTGTCTGCTTCTCCGGTGAACTGGCGGTGGGCCCTCCATCGGCGTGGATTTTCCCGATCTTGGGAAGGTATTTTGCGATCGAGCCAGCCATCTTCGATAGCTTCAGGTTGCGCGCCTGGATGGATTCAATGGAGTGGATGTGGTTGCTGAGCTTTTGCTTTTCGTAGCCTTGGAGGATTTTCTCTTTAAACGACTCATCGCTTTCCAAGAACGTCAGCATGGCATTGTCGGAATCCACGGCACCCGGATTCGTCACGGCACGAAACAACTCGTTGTATGCCGTCTGAGGATCCGCGTAGCAGTAGTTTCTTTGATGAGCGCCGGATGCCGAATATCCCGAGACGATTCCGGTCCGGTATTTGGTGTAGTCTCCTGTTAGGGAAAGTTCGACATGACCGAATGGCGAGGGAAACAGTTTAGCCAGTTCGAAATCGATGGTCGCCCGCTTGATGCCACTGAGGGAATTCCGATTTGATTTGAAGGCACCCATCACCGATGAATAGGAGTAATGTCCGTTCTCACTCATCCTGGCGGAAAGGCCCTGAAGGATGCAGAGGTTCTCCCTGTGCTTTTCCAACGACTTCAACCACCCGGGCAGCTCATGCTTGTCCAAGTCCACCTCCAAGGCCTGCTTTTTGTCATCCAGGGCCTTGTCAGCCGCGGAAAAGGTGGGCAGCGCCAACTCGTTCGGATGTTCACCATTGGATTTGCGGATGAACACAAAGCGCTTCGGAAAGCCATTGGCAGGAGCCGCTGCACCAAATGCGCTGAGACAGGGGGTGAGCGACAGGGCACCTGCACCCAGGGCGGTTGATTTCAAAAAGTCTCTTCTGGTCTTCATGTTCTCAATTGGTGACTGGCTTGCGGAAGATGAATGAATCGGAGGTTAGGAGTGAGACGATGACCGCATCAAAGCTGCCACCATTCCGGACGTAGGCCAGATCCGCATCCATGAGCGTTTTGGAGTCAGAGAGCGTTTCATTGCGCCCCATGAAATAGCGGAAGGCGTGACGAATGATCGACTGGCGCACCCTGGTGGACTTCGCCAGGCGCCCGGCCAAGTCGATGGCATCTTTGACATTCCCGTCGAGATTCGGATCGCCCGTCCCGACTAGCTTGCCTTTGGCGTCGACCGGCAAGGTCTTGTAAATATCCCGCAAGTCGTCCTGCGGCGGGCCTTTGTCCGGCATTTTTTTGATCAGATTTTCCGGACTTTCGAGAAACTCTTCGAGGCGATAGCGGCCAAAATCGTCGTATATTTCGAAGCTGAGACCCAAAGGATTCATCCTCTCATGGCAACCCCAGCAATATTCCGCTTCGGTCTTTTTCTCGAGGCGGGTGCGCAAGGTGTTGTGATGATCCTCGGGAATGACGGCATCGACGGTGACCGGCACATCGGGGACGGTTCCGGCCAGCAGCTTTTCCCGCACCCATTTGCCGCGGCGAACCGGGTCGGTTTCGGTGTTGGCGGCGAAGGCGATCAGCCATGCGGGGTGGGTGAGGATCCCTTTGCGGTGCTCCATTTTAGTGGGCTGGGTGGTGGGGTAGCTCCAGTTCTTCAAATCAATGTTGAAGCACTTGGCGATTTCCGGTCCGCGCAATTGTTTTCCGGTCCGCGTCATGCCCTCGGTTTTCCCGTGGCCCGGCGTGGAAGAGAATGGAACCGCATTGGCCTGCCCCTTGCCCAAAAGATCCTCGTAGCTGCTCATCGTGGAGATAAAGCCTCCCAATGCCTCTTTCCCACCGGTGCTCGCAGCAACCACGTTCACGTTGACCCCTCTGACCTCGTTTTCCTTCAAAAAGGCCAGATGTTCCTTCAATTTCAATCCGTCAAAATTCCTCCAGTCCTTGTCCTTGAAATAGTCGTAGATCTTGCGGACGTATGCCGATGACTGCGCCATCACCTCGTTATTGCCGGAGTGGAAGACGTAAAAATCTTCGGTGCCGAGTAGCGTTTCGATCACGTTCGTATCTTGTTCGAGGATGCGTGCCACCAGCATGTCGGCCTCGCTAACAGCACGCCCGGACACCGTGATGTAGTCACCGCCGAACCGTTTGTTATCCTTGAAGATGGGGAGTGCCTTGGGGTAACCGAAAAACTCGCGGAAGAAGCGCAGTTTCCGAATCGGCATGTTGGTGAAGCTGTCGGAGCCAAGTAACTCCACCGCCTCATCGACCATGTAATACTGGCTCCGGTTCTTGAGCATTCGCAGCACTTCGCGGCCGTAGTCTTCCCGTGTGTTGAGCCTGCCGCTGCTCGCGGCTGCGGCGAGTTCCTTGTCGGGGCTGCTGTCCGTAAGTGCGTAAGCGAGCGCATAGCTGGCATCGCGCGGAGAGAGCATCTTGCGTTCATGTTCGTCCGCCTGTCCTTCGCCGAACTCCTGGCGATAGACGAAATCCGATCGGAGAATGAGGGTCTGAATCAGCTTATCAATTGCCTTCTCGTTGCCAATTTTCTGAAAGAAGGACTTTGTCAGCATCTCGTATTCAGCCTTCTCCTGGGAAGTAGGCGTGCGCTCAAGAATCTTGGTAAAGAGCTGATCCACGAGTTTGCCAATGTTCTCGTCAGTCGTGCTCGCCTTTTCACGCTCGCTCCGGAATCCGTCGCTCCACTCGGTCATGCACTTGGCGATGACGGAGCTGTAGGTGTCCCCCGCCTTGCGGTGCTTCAAAAGTACGGAGCGCATGACGGCGAGCTCCGCCTCGGCGGGAGGCTTGGGAACGTTGGTGTTCGGCTTGGGCATCCGCTTGAATAAATCCTCCATGTAGAGGCGCATGAAATTCACGCGCACCAGAATCTCCCGCTCATTGACGCCGAAATTGAACCATTCGCGTTCGGTTTTTACGATCTGCGCCTCGTCCATTTTCCCGTCCTGCGAGTTGCGCCGAACGGCCTCCCAAATTTGATCCAACACTTCGCGCGCCGGAGCCGCGGTGTCGAAATCTGGCTTGTTCAGCGGCTTACCATCGGGGCCGGGGGCCACTGGCGGCGCAGGCTCGGTGGCGACGAACCTCGGCAGCATCGATTCGTGCTTGTCCTTGAAGAGATCCACCAGCAGAGGTTCGATGTTCGCATTGAGATAAGTAGCGCGATCCAGAAGAATCTTCTCGTGCTCCCATTCCGCTCCCATGATCGCATAAATTGCGGGGAGATAGGTCTTGTTTTTCGCCCGCGAGATCATGAACACCGACAACTCTTTTGCATTCGTAAGCATCGTGAGCAAATGCCCGCCATCAAGTGTCGTCGTGTCGTAGTAGCGGACACCGCTGTTCGTCGGCAGAAGAAACGAATTGGTAAGATTCACCCTCACGCCGTTCCTGTTGTTGTTACCCATGATCGATTGACGCTTTCCATCAATGTCGGCCTGGGCATTGAATTCCAGCAGCCTGTTCATCTTCGCATCGAAGATGAACTCGCTGATCAGCCAGCGCCGGTCTGGAGTGTAGGCAGCGAGCTCCTTGTATTTTCCGGAGAACAATTTGTCGTGATCCACCTTGTTGCCGTAATCCGGCATGCGCAGCTTGTCCTCGAGCTTTGATGCGTTATTCGCGTGAAGCACGCCAGCCAGCCAATCCTCCAACCGTTTGCGCTCATCCTCGGTGGGTTGATCCTTCTTCTTCGGCGGCATTTCCTCGAAGTGCACTTTTTCCTGCATTCGATTCAGCATGTCCAACCGGGCATCCAATGGCAGTTCCGCGAGATTATCGAGCCGGACATCCCCCTTTTCCGTGCCGTCCTCATGGCAGTCGATGCAGTATCGATCCAGGATCTGCCCAGCCACCGGGTCGACGCGAAATGGCGCTTGCTGGTCAGCCAGTGCCAAGCAGGGGAAAGAGGCCACAGCCGCAACAGCGTGAAAGAGAGAGTGGAAATTCATTCTCAGTGAGTCGGAGTTTGCATCCACCAGCCGACTGAGGGCGATGCAGCTGTTTGAAATTGATGAATCACAATTGACTTGAAACAACGAGGTGATGGCAGATTTGCTCGATCTCATCGGGGCACGACTACGTGCCCGGCAACATCCAATACCACTTACCAAGGGTGGGCAATACGCCTTTCAGGAACGCCACATCAGAACACGACAATCAATCTTGCCTTTGCGACACGCATGACGTCGAATCACAACCGGGAATTCAAGCTTTCCGGCACGATCTGGAAAAGGGTGCGCGGGGCTTGCGCCTCCAGCGCTCTCGGTGGCGATCACTTGCTTGAAACTGCCTTTGCGACACGGATGACATCGTTGACGACGGCTCCGAGTGACTTCTTCGCGGAGTCGTTCGAGAGGTTTCCTTCGACGTCAAAAGCCTCGTGGGCCTTACCTAAAGCGAACTGCGTCGGCACGACGAGCACACCAATGTTTCCAAGAATGGAGCGCACCGTGACCAGTCCGCGCATTCCGCCAAGCGCTCCGGGCGAGGCCGCCACCAGCCCGGCGACCTTTCCTTTGTAGGCGGCGAGCGGGGCCTCGCTTTCACTGCCCGCCCGGCTGACCCAGTCGATGAGATTCTTCAGCAGCGGGGTGATGGATGAGTTGTATTCCGGGCAGGCGAAGAGGACGGCATCTGCCGCGACGAAGCGGGCTTTCAAGGCCACCACGGCGGCTGGCAGGCCCTCGGCTTCCTCCAGATCGCCATCGTAAAGGGGCAGCCGCAGATCGGCGGGCGCGACCAGGTCGGTCTCCACTCCCTGGGCAGCAGCAATCTTGGCGGCGGAGGCGGCGAGCTTGGCGTTGAGGGATTCCCTACGGGCACTTCCGGGAATGAGCAGGAGCTTCATGAACTGACCGTTAAACGACAATCCAGGATGAGGCAACGTGCCATTTACTGGGAAATCTCGGCCTTAAAGCGGTAGAAGCCCTTTCCAGCGGGCGGATTGGCATCCGTGACGGTGACGCTGTTGGCCGTCCGGACAACTGTGATGCCTGAGGCATTGGTGTCCGTGGTCCCATCGAATCGATACACCTCGGTGAAGCTTCCCGGGCTGAGATCCGGGGACCGTTGGAGAACCCAGCGAGTCGCGGAAACGGCGGCTGAATTGAGTCCGAAGCTGAGCACGGCATGGCCGGAACCGTTAATCGTGGGAATGGTGAGATTGCGCGAGTTGCTTCGGTCGGAAACCGCAGTGTCCGTGCCGAGGGCATACTCGACTCCATAAGGTGAGCCATCGCCATCTGAGTCCTGGTTCCAAAGGCTGATGAGGTTCGCGATGACTGGATCACCGAGATATTCAGCCGCACCGATGTCCGGAGCGCCGAGGAAGGCGAAGCCGCGCTGGTCGGTGGTGAAGGTCGAAGTAATGGCGGCATTAATGACCGGGCTACCCACGAGCGGAGGCATCGTCTGGGTGCGTCCACCGTAGCTACCCAAAACAGAGAGTTGTGGATCCCCAGTGGTGAAATTCACGCCAGTGGCGGTGGGGGAGCCGGAAATGTTCGGGCTCGCTGCGGCGGTATTAAGGGCGACGATGGTGTTATACAAATTCATCGTGCTAACGTCCGTGCCAAGACCCCCACCGGTGCCAGTGGCTGCTGCATTTCCACAAATGGTACTTTGATTCACCGATATGCTGCCACCACTGCTAAAAATGCCGCCGCCGTTTAGCGACGCGGTGTTATTCGCAAAAGTGCATTGGTTCAGGGTCAGGATTCCGGAGAAATTTTCCACACCGCCGCCGAAAGCACTAGAATTGCCGCTCACGGTAGATCTCGTGATAGTAAGCATTCCACCGTCGTTTTCAATGCCTCCACCGCCAGGATTGCTACCCACAATCGCCTGGTTGGCTGTGAGAGCGCACTCCGTGAGCGAAAGGGTTCCACTGTTGTAGATCCCGCCTCCTGTATTGCCCGGATACGCCGGGCCGGACGCGTAGCCGTTACGGATGGTAAGCGCCTTTAGATTCACCACGCGGGTGGCTTCCACCTCGAAGACACGACTGGCGTTATTGCCGCTGATGATGAAGCCGCCGGAGAGAGCCGAGGCGTCGATCGTGAGATTCTTGTTCAACAGGATCTGCCCACTGGTGAGGGTGCAGGTCTGGCCGGAGAGGGCAGGCGCGAAGATGATGGTGCCGCCAGCAGCCGCATCGGTGACAGCCTGCCGCAATGAACCGACACCCGAATCGTTGTTGTTGGTGACCGCCAGGCTGATGGGATAACTGACCTCACCCGAACTGCTGAAGGGATTCCAGCCCTGGGTGCCGGCCACGTTGCCCGGAATAGCCTCGTTGGAACGGAAGCCGGTGCTGCTGATGTAGGTGCCCAGCATCCGAAAGGTTGCCCCGCTGTTGGCCGCAAGCCCGAGCTGGCTGACCGGCAGGGAGAAGGTATAGGTGGCTGCGTTCGCAGTTCCAACCGGAGTGACATTGACGCTGGCGATGTAGCCGAGGGAATTCGCGCCGCCATTCGCCAGCGACCACACGCCACCGAAGCTTACGGTTGAAGGCCCGATGGCAATGGCGTAGTCAGCAGTGAATCCGGCTGGGAATGTCAGCGCGCTTCGGTTGGCGGCGGCGACATCAATCCCGGAAATCGCCCGACGCAGCACATCGGCGTCGTCCGCGAAGCCGGACGTGCTCGCGAACCCTCCGGATTGGGAGTCGATGTAGAAGACAAGGTTGTCATTTAACGCTGCCGCGCCCTTGGTGAAGGTTCCCGTGAGGGTGGTGCCGTCATCACTGAGGGTCAGGCTGCCCTGTCCGACAGGACCACCGAAGCCTGTCGCATTGTTTCCCGGGAAAACTGCAGCTCCGACTCTGTCGGACGCAAAACCGGCGACGAGCAGCGCTGCAAAGATCGAGTGCCTCAAAACACGAAGCAGGGGCTGGATGGGTTTCATGGTGTGGAGAGAAGTGATGGGTTTGAGACTGAGCAAAGATCGACGGGGTTTCTTACCATCATCCTAAACTTTGTCGTGAATGTGCCTTGAGTCCGACCCTCAACGCAAGCGGCAAGGTAGTGGATAGTTCAACGACCCCATAAACACAAAAAAGCCGGCGGAGTTTCCTCCGCCGGCTTGGTGAATCTGTCTGTCAGAACGATCAGTCCTGGCCGGGACGCCACTCTTCCGAGGCGGCGGTGGCGAGGTTGAAGGCCTGCTCGAGGCCGACCATCTCGGAGGACGGACGGAGCGACTCGAAGCTGGCGCTTTCCTTCTTCAGCTGGTCGTCGTTGTAGTTGACCGCCTTGATGGAGAGACCGATGCGGCGCTCGACCTTGTCGACCTTGATGACGCGGGCTTCGACTTCCTCGCCGACCTTGATGATGTCCTTGACCTTCTCCACGTGGTCCTCACTGAGCTGCGAGATGTGGATGAGGCCGTCGATGTCACCGTCGAGGCTGACGAATGCTCCGAAGGAAGCGATCTTGGCAACGGTGCCCTTGACGAGGTCGCCGACCTTGAAGCGGCTGTCGATGAGCGACCATGGGTCGCCTTCGAGCTGCTTGACGCCGAGCGAAACGCGCTGGTTGGCCTTGTCGATGGAGAGCACGATCGCTTCCATTTCGTCGCCCTTCTTGAGGACTTCGGATGGATGGTTGATCTTGCGGGTCCAGGACATGTCGGAGACGTGGATCATGCCGTCGATGCCTTCTTCCAGTTCCACGAACGCACCGTAGGCGGTGAGATTGCGGACCGGGCCCTTGATGGTGGCACCGATCGGGTAACGGAGTTCGATTTCGTCCCACGGGTTGGTGTCGAGCTGGCGGACACCGAGGGAGATCTTCTGCTCCTCGATGCTGATACCGAGGACGACGGCCTGGATTTCCTGGCCGATCTCGAGAACGTCGGACGGACGGGTGATGCGCTTGACCCAGCTGAGTTCGGAAACGTGGACGAGTCCTTCGACACCGCGCTCGATTTCGACGAACGCGCCGTAAGGAAGAAGCTTGGTCACGCGGCCCTTGACGTGCTGGCCGATCGGGAACTTGCGCTCGATGTCCTCCCATGGATTGTCGGACATCTGCTTGAGGCCGAGGGAAACGCGCTCCTTGTCTCGGTCGACGTCGAGGATGATGACCTCAACGGACTGGGCGATGTGGAGGAGCTCGGAAGGATGGTTGATGCGGCCCCACGACATGTCGGTGATGTGGAGGAGTCCGTCCATGCCCTGAAGGTCGACGAAGGCACCGAAGTCGGTGATGTTCTTGACGGCGCCGATGACCTTGTCCCCGACCTTGACGGTCTGGAGGAAACGCTGGCGGAGTTCGGCGCGCTCGGCCTCGATGACCTCGCGGCGGGAGAGAACGATGTTCTTCCGCTCGTCGTTGACCTTGACGATCTTGAATTCGTAGACGTTGCCGACGTATTCGTTGAGATCCTTTGGCGGGATGATGTCGACTTGGGAACCGGGAAGGAAGGCTTCGACACCGACGTTGACGGTGAGGCCGCCTTTGACGACCGCCTTGACCTTGTGGCCGATGGGGTAGCTGGCTTCGATGTTTTCCCACGGATTGTTCTGCATCTGCTTCAGACCAAGGGACACGCGTTCCTTCTCGCGGTTCACATCGAGAATCTGCACATAGACCTTCTGACCGACCGCG
>JANOKL010000490.1:0-7059 GCA_031419215.1 Luteolibacter sp.
AGCGCCGTCGGCCGGGGGACTACGCGCGGGGCCCCGTGCCGACAACCTGGTTTCCGGGCTTTTGGCCGAGGCTGCAGGCCCGAAATCATCGACCGATCCGTCGCGCGGGGCGACCCACCACGTGAGCGCGGTGCCCAGCAAGGCTCCTGCGCACACCAGAACGGTGTTCGCGGCGGCGGAGCCGTTCCTGGGGAATCTCATGGTCGGGCGTAGGCTAGGGACCGCCGCCGGGCTTGGGCAAACGCTTCTCCGTAACCGATCGGTTACCGTGTTCTTTTCGCCGCGCCGGGCGGGTCAGGTTATTGAAACAGACGGCTGACGGAAACCATTCATTCGTTGGCCACTCAAGCGCGCCCATGACCCCCCGGTCAACCCCGAGAATCCTCCTGGCTTTCATCGCAGCGGCGATCATGGCCAGCTTCGCCGTACCCGCGTGGGGCGGCTATGAGGTGGTGCAGACTTTTCAACGTCCGGGCACCCAGTCGGTCGGGAGATTGCTGAAACTCGGCAGCGGTGAGGCCTACGGAACTGCAAGCACGGGCGGCGCGTTCGGGTTCGGCTCAGTTTTCAAAGTCAACACCAGCGGGCAGGTGCAGACGGTCGTTTCCTTCACCGGGACGGGCGGCGCGGCTCCGGGAAATGGCCCCACGGCTGGGCTCGCCCTGGGATCGGACGGCGCGCTCTACGGCACGACCTCAGCGGGCGGCGCGAATGGTTTCGGCGTGGTCTTCAAGATCGGTGGCTTTGGCGTTTATACGAAACTCCGCGACTTTACCGGCACCACGGGGGCGACGAAGGGCTCGGTGCCGGGCCCGCTGATGGCCCACAGCGATGGGCTTCTCTACGGCACCACCGAAGCGGGTGGGACGGGAGGTTTCGGCACGGTCTTCAAGATCACGACCGGCGGCACACTGACCACGATGGCCGAATTCCTCGGCGGCACCACCGGCGTGCGACGCGGCGCGGAGCCGGTCGGCGTGCTGGCAGCCGGAAATGCCACCACGCTCTACGGCGTCACCCGCAGCGGCGGCGCGAACGGGGTCGGGACGCTTTACCGGATCACCACGTCCGGGGTCTTCACGGATTTTCAGGATTTCAACACCACCAACGGCGCAAACCCGGCGGGCGGCCTGCTTTACCAGCGACGGAAGGCTCTATGGCACGGCGGAATACGGTGGCGCCAATGGCTTCGGGACCCTGTTCAGCCTGACGACAGCGAATGTGTTTTCGTTGAAGAGGAGCTTCACCGACCCCACCGCCTCGCAGCCGGTCGGTGAGCTGGTGGCCTCCGGAAATACCCTCTTCGGCTGCTGTGCCGGCGGCGGGGCCAGCGGACTCGGCGGCCTTTTTCAATGGACGACCCTCGGGGTCTACACCCAGCTCGCCAGCTTCAGCGGGGAAAGCGGCGCGACGCCCGGATCGGTGCCACGCAGCGGGCTGGTGCTGGGAGGCGACGGATTTCTCCACGGAGTCACCTCTTCGGGCGGTCCAGCCAACCTCGGAACCGTGTTCAAACTTTCGACCGCCGGGGTCCATTCGGTGACGGCCAACCTGTCACCGAGCTTCGGCTGGATGCCCTCCGGAGCGCCCGTGTCCGATGGCTCCGGCGGCTGGCTGTTTCCCATGGCGGACGGCGGTAGCGGCGGGGGTGGCGCGGTGCTGAACTGGACTTCGAACGACGGCGTGAGCGTCGCCGCGGCGCTCGGAGGAACGCTGGGCGATGCTCCGGACGGCGCGCTGATCGAGAATGCCGGCAGCTATTACGGAGTCGCCAGCAGCGGAGCCGCCTCTTCTCGCGGCGGGGTCTTTCGCTACACGCCGGGGATCGGCACCAATCTGGTCAACGCCTTCACGTCAACCAATGGCTCACTTTCCGAAGGCGGCCTAGTGACCGGCGCGGACGGTGCGCTTTACGGCATCAGCCGCGAGGGCGGGGCGAACTCCCGAGGCACTGTTTTCAAAGTGACCACCGCAGGGGTCCGGACGCGGATCTTTTCCTTCACGAGGATCGCGGGAGTGGCTCCCGGCGGCAGCCCACGTGGAGCCTTGGCGTTTGCCCCGAATCTTTCCTACTACGGCCTCACCGAGACCGGCGGGGCCTCGAATACCGGCGTGATTTACCGGATTTCCCCACTCGGACTCTATGTGCCGATCGCCCAGTTCGGTGCCACCGGCCCGCGTTCGCCTCAGGGTGGCCTGGCGCTGGGAGCGGATGGTTTCCTCTACGGCACCACCCGCCTCGGCGGCGCGGTCGATGCCGGGACGATCATCCGAATCGATCCCGCTAACCAAAGCTGGGCCAGCGTCGCCGAGTTCGGCAGCACCAGCGCCGGCGCACCCGCCGGGGAACTGCACGCCTGCGAAGACGGCTCGCTCTGTGGCATCGCCACCACTGGCGGACCATCCAATGCCGGGGCCGTCTTCCGCTACACGCCCGGCAGCGGCATCGAAATTCTGGCCACCTTCACCGGCACCTCCGGCAGCGCTCCGGGAAGCGCCACCGCCGACAACGGCGCGGGGCTCGGCTTCACCGGCGGGCTGGTCACCGCCGCCGATGGCTCGCTTTATGGCACGGCCGCCGGGGGTGGCCCCGAGGGCGGCGGCGTGCTGTTCCGCATCGTCGACACCTCGCCGCTCGGTCTTTGGAAAACCACCCACTTCGGCACTTCCCTCGCCCCGAACAGCGACGATCCAGATGCCGACGGCCTCGCCAACCTCGTCGAATATGCCCTCGGCTCCGACCCCACTGCTGCCAATGCCGCGCCCACCATCGGCCTCGGGACGTTTCCCGGTGGGAAAAGCCTCTCCCTGCTCGTGACGCGCGATCCTGCCAAACCCGACGTCACCCTGATCGTCGAAGCCTCCTCATCCCTCGCCCCACCTTGGACCGCACTCGCTACCAGCGTCCATGGCGCAGCCTTTTCCGGCGTTGGCTACGTCTCCGGGGAAACCCCTGGCAGCAGCGTGAAATCCGTCCTCGTCCGCGACACCGCCACCACCCTCTCCGCCCCACGCCGATTCCTGCGACTGAGAGTCACCCGATGAGCCTCTCCATTTCCTACCAACCCGTTACTTCAAAGCTTTTGCCGAACCAACGTCGCCGCCGCTAATCCTGTCTCAAGCGCGGAACCAACATTCCAATCCCCTCCTTTTCAAAAATGAAAACACACCCCCTGCTGCGAGCCAAAGTTGGCTTGAAGTGGATCGTGGCGCTCAGCCTCGGGCTTTCCCCGATGCATCTTCACGCAGCCAACACCGCCCCCGATCTCGATGGGGACGGAGTGCCAAACATCGTCGACCCGGACATCGACAACGACGGCATCCCCAACGCCCTTGATGACAACATCGACGGCGGCATCGCCAAATCCGGCCCCCGTGCCGGCCAGTATCTCGGTGATCACATCAACAACGACAACCCGGGCGAAAAAGACATCGACGGCGATGACCAAGCCGATGACTCCCTGGGCGAAACCGACCTCGACGGCGATGGCAAGACCGACAACGACTCGCTAGAACAGGACATCGACGGCGACCGCCGCGCCGACAACGCCCCCGGCGAACTCGACGAGGACGGCGACGGCCGCATGGACGATGCCTCCAGCGAGGATGACATCGATGGCGACAGCCTCGATGACGATGACATCGTTGAACTCGACATTGATGGAGACAATTCCTCGGACACGGTCGACTCCGACATCGACGGTGATGACAAATCCAACACGGCCATCGACGAAGACGACATCGACGGTGACGGGAAGCTCAATGCCGACGAGGACGAAGACGACACAGATGGCGACGGATCACGGAATCGTGACGATGGTGACGATGACAACGACGGACTCGACGACGAGGACGACGACGACCACCACGACGAGGACGACGAGATCGAGGTTCACACGGACCTGAGCCCGACCGTTGCCGCGCTCGATCACAGCGAATCCCGTGTGACCATCCAGCGCATGGCCACCGGCACGATCGAACTGAAGGTGGATGCCGGCGATTGCAATCCAGGCACCTACAACATCGTCATCGGCGGCACCGTGCGCGGCACCTTGGTCCTTTCCGGCAGCATTGGAAATGCCTCCGGTGAGCGGAAGTTCAAGAGCACCTCCACGACCACCACCGGAGAATTCCTGCCGCTGAATTTCGAGGCCATCAACCAGCCGATCCGCATCGAACTGGGCGGCGTGGTTTATTACAACGGCACCATCCCGACTCCTCCGGAAGCCCCTCCGGGCGGTGGCCCAGTCGAGCCGCCCGTCACCAGTGTCCTGACCCAGCCCTTAACCGCCGGATCCGCCACAACGCCGTCCGCAAGCGCGAAGGTCGTCGTCGACATCGGGCTCGTTGGCGTGATCGAAATTGAGATTGAGGCCGAGGCCCTCGCCGCAGGCACCTATACCGTCACCATCGGTGGCGTGGAACGCGGCACACTGATCATGGCCCTCGATCAGGGCACCGTGAAAGGCCATCGCCATTTCGAGATCATTCCGGATGAGCCCGATGAGCTGCTGCTGGATTTCCCGGTGGTCGGCCAGCCGATCCTCATCGCTCAGGGCGGCACCACGTATTTCTCAGGAATCATTCCCGGGGGGGGATAAGGCAGATCAGGCCCGCTCCGGCGGTGTCTGGTCCCGGAGCGCCCCGACTTCATGGAGTCGGGGCGTTTTTGTGTCGCGGTGTCCGGCTGGTCATGAAGGATTGAAATATCCGGCCGGTCCTGTTCGTTTTGGTCGCGTTCCTTTCGTTTCTCTTTTTCTCCATGAAATCCATCCGTGTTCTTTGCATCGGTGCCGGCCACATGGGCCGCTCCCACGCCCTCGCCTACCATCAGCTTCCTGGCTTTGAAATCTGTGGCCTCGTCACCCGTTCACCGGAATCCCGCGCCGCCCTGAATACCGAGCTCGGCGGCGGCTACCCGGAGTTCGCCGATTTCCATGAGGCCCTGCGCGAGACGAAGCCGGATGCCGTGTCCGTTTCCACCTATCCCGACACGCACGCCGAATACGCCATCGCCGCCTTCGCCGCCGGTTGCCACGTGTTCATGGAAAAACCGCTTGCCGAGACCGTCGCCGAGGCCGAGCAGATCGTCGCCGCCGCCATCAAGGCGAATCGCAAGCTCGTCATCGGCTACATCCTCCGCCACCACCCGAGCTGGATCCGTTTCATCGAGCTGTCCCACACCCTCGGCAAGCCGCTGGTGATGCGCATGAACCTCAACCAGCAATCCTCCGGAGCCAGCTGGCTGACGCACAAGAACCTGATGGCGTCCATTTCCCCGATCGTCGACTGCGGCGTTCACTACGTCGATGTGATGTGCCAGATGACCCGCTCGAAACCGATCCGCGTCTCCGGCATCGGTGCGCGTCTCAGCGACGAGCTGCCTGAAGGTAAGATCAACTACGGCGCGCTCCAGGTCACCTTCGAGGATGGTTCAGTCGGCTGGTATGAAGCCGGTTGGGGGCCAATGATGAGCGAGGTCGCGTTTTTCGTGAAGGACGTCGTCGGCCCGAAAGGCTGCGTCTCGATCGTCGCCGAGAAAGCCGCCGCCGAAGGGCAGAGCGCGAACGTCGACGCCCACACCCAGACCCAAGCGCTGCGGCTGCATCACTCGAAGCTCACCCCGGAAGGCACCTTCGCCCGCGCCGATGAAACGATCCGCCTCGATGATGAGCCGGACCACGACCAGCTTTGCCATCGCGAGCAGGAGTATTTCCTCAACGCCATCCTCGGCGACCTCGACCTCACCGACCACATGCAGGACGCCATCTCGTCCATGCGCATCGTCGCAGCCGCCGACGAAAGCTTCCGCACCGGAAAAACCATCGACCTCTAACAGACCATGAATCCCCGCCTCTTCCTCCTCTCTTCCATCGCCCTCGTCGCGCCCGCCTTCGCCCTGAACGCGGCCACCGTGGCGAAAGCACGTGACCTCTTCAACGGCAAGGACCTCACCGGCTGGCACGGTGAAGGCTACTCCATCGAGAATGGCGCCATCGTCTGCACCCCGCAGGGCCGGAACCTGATCACCGACGAGACCTTTTCAAACTACGTCCTCGACTTCGAGTTCCAGCTCACCGCCGGCGCGAACAACGGCCTCGGCATCCACTACCCCGGCACTGGCGATGCCGCCTACACCGGCATGGAAGTGCAGATCCTCGACAGCACGGCTGAGAAGTACAAGGACCTCAAGCCCTACCAGTTCCACGGCTCGCTCTACACCATGGTCCCCGCCAAGCAGGGCGCGCTCAAGCCCGTCGGCGAATGGAACCACGAACGGGTCATCATTGAAGGAAAGGACATCCGCGTGGAGGTCAACGGGCAGGTCGTCCTGAACTCGGATCTCGACAAGCTCAACGTGGAGTTCCCCAAGCACGCGGGAGCCAAGCGCCGCGCCGGCCACATCGCCTTCTGCGGCCATGGAGACAAGGTCGCGTTCAAGAATATCCGTATCGCCGAGCTGCCACCCAAGGCCAATGCCGAAGGAGTCAAAGCTTCCGGATTCACCCAGATTTTCGACGGCCAGACCCTCGCCGGTTGGAAGCCGGAAAAGGACGGCGACGCGAGCTGGACCGCCATCAACGGCCTGCTCAAGCACAACGGAGCCGCCAAGCCCGCCAGCCAGCTCTGGACGGAAAAGGAATACGGCGATTTCACCCTGGTCCTCGATTGGCGCTGGTCCGGCCACGGCCCGCTCATGAAGCGCCCGGTTCTCGGTCCCGATGGCAACGAGAAGAAAGACGCGGACGGCAAACCTGAAATGATCGAGGTCGAGGAACTCGACAGCGGCGTCTATCTCCGTGGCAACGAGAAGAGCCAGGTCAATCTCTGGAACTGGCCCGTCGGCTCCGGTGAGGTTTATGGCTACCGCACCAACAAGGGTCTCGCGCCCGAAGTCCGCGCCGGTGTCACCCCGAAACTCAAGGCCGATAAACCCCTCGGTGAATGGAACCGCACCATGATCACCATGAAGGGTGACCGCCTCACCGTCGTTCTCAACGGCCAGAAGGTCATCGACAACGCCCAGCTCCCCGGAGTCCCGGCCAAGGGCAAGCTCGC
>JANOKL010000491.1:0-3152 GCA_031419215.1 Luteolibacter sp.
ATCCGGGCGGCACATCTTTTAATGTCTGGACTTCGATGACCTTTGTGACGGCTCCGGACGGCTCACGGCGGACTTTTTTTTTCAACAGCCGAAAAAATTTTAACATAAAAATGGTCAGCGACTCTGCCACCACTCCCACTAAGATCTGGTATCCGCTCTATCAGCGCTACGAGGAGGTTTCGGGCCGAATCCTGCTGTCTGCGGAAGCGTCGGCCATCAACACGGTCAGCGAGGCCAACCCGAATCTGGTCACCCTCAATTCCAGCGCCGGAAAAACCACCGTCTACACCTACACCGCCGAAGGTCGGAGCGAATCCATTGGTCTCCAGCAAGGCGAAAGCGCCGCCGTGGGCCTGCTCAAAAGCTGGACCTATGAGACCAAGACCGTCAGCGGCATGGGAACGATCTATGTCCCAGCCACCGAAACGGTTTACCGCAATGACGACAGCACTGGCGGCATCACCACCACCTTCATCAACGTCTGGTATTCCGGCAGCCTTCAGCTCAGCAAGAAGACCACGACCTTGCCCGTCGTCTCTACCGGTGAAAATGGTCGCGGTGCCACGGTGATCACCGAGTCCCACTTTAACGCTCGTGGTTTCCTGACCAAGTCCGTTGACCAGCGAGGAACCGTCACAACCTACACTTACGATCAGGCTCGTGGCGGCATGACTCAGATGATCCAGGATCAGGGCACTGGAAAACTCAATCTCACGACCGATTACACCTTGGATGACCGGGGGCGGACGATCCTCACCCTCGGGCCTCTGCACAGCGTGGATCTGGCTGGCACCTCGACCAGCCTTCGAACGGCCTCCTGGACCTATTTCAGGGACTCGGAAGACGGTCGCTGGACCTTCAGTGGCTACAAGACTGCTGCTGGTGCCGATCAAATCGTTGGACCCGTTACGATTATTAAGTCCAATATCGCGCCACCTCCAGTTCCTCTAGTGCCCTCCGGAATCACCTTTGATGGCTGGCGGCAGTCCTCGGTAATCGAGGCCACTCATGCCGGGACTGGCATTCCTGCTCCCAGCGCTACCTTCGCGCAATCCTCGTGGGTACGCTGGAAAATATCTCTCTTTGATAAGTCCGCAGAATTGCAGGAGCAGTGAACCTATTTCACGATTCCCGCCAGTGGCTACGGCGCTCAGACCACTAACTACGGGCGCAAGTATTTCGACTACGACAGCGCGGGCCGACAAAACTGGACGATGTGCGCCGGAGCCACCATCGACAAGACCACGTTCAATGCCATGTCTTGGCCGATCACTGAAGAGCTTGGCACCAGCGCCGGACTCACCGTTACCCGCACCAACCAGTACGATGACAACGGCAATCTGACCAAGATCACTCTGCCGGTTGACGGCACTACCGGGAACGATCGGGTCACTGACATCCGTTACGATTGGCGGGACCGTCAGATCGAGCAGGAAACCACCGTTGAGAAGGACGGTGGAGGCACTTGGACGCTCATCACCAAGTCGGTTTACGACAACCGCGACCTCGTCACCTCCGCCACCAGTTACCACACTTCCGTCGCCACCGGCAATCGCACGGCCTACCAGACGATGGCCTATGATGTCCTCGGTCGGCGCTACCAGACCTTGGTCTATGGCGTCAGCTCCGCCGGAGCCACCGCCACTCCGCAGACGTCCAACGTCTACTACGAGGCCGGCAATCAGGTCGCCCGCAATGCCCCTTCTGGCAGCGCTCTGTTCACTGCTACCGTTTTCGACGCCATCGGCCGCACGACGACCTCCTACGAGGCGTATGAGCCTTCCGGCTTCACTTCCGGCTCCGATCCTGCCAGCGTCGCCAATGCCGTTGTCATGGAGCAGCAGGAAATGGATTGGGATGCGGCGAGCAATCTTCTAAGCACCACAAGTCGCCAGCGCTTCGACACGGCGACTGGAAACGGCGCGCTCGGCACGCCGTCCAGCTCCGAACCGAAGTCCCGCGTCAGCTACGTCGCCAGCTACTCGGACAGCATCGGACGCAGCCTCGCCGCCGCCAACTACGGCACCAATGGCGCGACGACCTGGAGCCGTTCCGCCACCGTTCCAACGCGCTCAGACACCATCCTCGTCACCTCCACCATTTACAATGCCGCTGGTAATGCGGTCACGGTCACGGATCCCATCGGTGCCATTGTGACCCGGACGTTCGATAACTCAGACCGTCTCACCACGGTCGTCGAAAACTCCAGTGGATCAGGCTCTTCCGTGCGGACCACTCGCTACGAATACACCGACGACGGCTGGCTCACCAAGCTCAAGAGCGACAACGCCACCACCGGCCAGCAAACGACCGAATGGATTCGCGGCGTGACGACCGCCCAAGGGTCGGCGTTGAACAGCAATCGACTGGTGTATCAAAAAGCCTTTGCAGGCAGCACAGGCAGCTCTGACCGCGTCACCTACAAATACAACCGTCAGCTTCAGGTCACAACTATGACTGACGAAAACGGCACCGTTCATGCCTACGCTTACGACAAGCTTGGTCGCTTGCTTTCCGATGCCGCCACCATCACCCTTGCAGCTATCGATAGCACTGTTGACAAGCTCCAAACTGGATATAACGAGCGCGGTCTGGTCATTCGCTCCACTAGTCTCAAAGGGACGGTCGTAATTAATGAGATTAAGAGCGTCTACAACGACTTCAACCAGCTCGTCACCGAGTATCAGGAGCATAGCGGCGCGGTGAACACCTCCACCAGCCTCAAGGTTCAATACAGCTACGCCTCCGGCAGCGCCAACACGGTGCGTGCCACCGGCATCACTTATCCGAACGGCACCGCGATCACCACCGACTACGTTTCCAGCCTCTCCAGCGCCATCAGCCGCACGGACGCCATCAAGGAAAGCAGCACGACCCTCGCAACCTTCCGTTACCTTGGCCTTGGCACCCTCATTGGCCAGAAATATGACGGGGCCTCCAATGCGGACCTCACCATGGAAAATGGCGGCACCGGGGACGCAGGCGACAAATACACCGGTCTCGACCGCTTCGGTCGCCTGGTCGAAACCCTCTGGAAAACCTCCTCGGCCGACCTGGTTCACAGCAAGTATGGACGAAACCGCGCTTCGAGTGTAATGTGGCGACGCGATGAGAAGGCGCACGCCAGTTCCTTGAACAATCAGGATTCATTC
>JANOKL010000492.1:0-4338 GCA_031419215.1 Luteolibacter sp.
AGCGGCCCTCGGCGATCTCGATGCAGACGCTTTCATCCGGATCGAAGTCGGCCTTGGGACCATTGGTGCAATTCAGCGCCTTCGCGAGAATGCGGGCGGTGGAGGTTTTTCCCGTGCCGCGGGGGCCGACGAAGAGGTAGGCGTGGGCCAGTCGCTTTTGAGCGATGGCATTGCGCAGGGTCCTGACGACGTGGTCCTGTCCTAGGACATCGTCGAAGGTTTTCGGTCGGTATTTTCGGGCGAAGACCTGGTAGCTCACGGCGCGACTGTATTGGAGTTTGCGGGTTTGTCAGTTTTCAGTTTCGAAGAAGGTATGCAGGTTTCTGGAACTGAGGAAAAACAAGGGCTTTACGCGGATGCGGAGGCGAAAATTCGTGGTCTGATCGCCGGAGAACCGGACCGGATCGCCCGGATGGCGGGCATTGTGGCGGTGCTCCACGGGCTGATGCCGCACTATTTCTGGACTGGATTCTATCGGGTATCGGGCGGCTCGCTGGTGATCGGGCCGTATCAGGGCACTCCGGGTTGCGCGCGGATCCGCTGGGGCAGGGGAGTTTGCGGCACGGCCTGGGCGACCGGTGAAAGCCAGGTGGTGCCGGACGTGCACGCGTTTCCCGGGCACATCGCCTGCGACTCCCGGTCGGAAAGCGAGATCGTGGTTCCGGTAAGGGATGCGCGGGGGACAATCGTGGCGGTCTTCGATGTCGATTCGGAAAGCCCGGCTGCCTTCGACGAGGTGGATCGAGTGGCTTTGGAGCGTATTTTCAGCGATTGGGGAGAATGTTGATCGACGGAGATTGCCGCTGCCGTTGTGGCTGCTAGAGTTTGCACGCATGTCAGAACGGCAGGATCGAAACATCATCGAAGGAGTCAGGCGTCGCAGTCCGGGAAGCGGATTTCCGTGGGGCTGGGCGGGCTTTTTCGCCGTGCTCTGCATCGGGGTCGGATCGCTGTTCACGCCGCTGCCCGCGAAGATCAAGCGGGGGCTGAAGGAGATCGTCTCGCCAAAGCCGGAGATCGTGAAGGTCCCGGCGGATGAAGAGGACCTCCGGCGTCAGATCGAGACTCGTGTGCGCATCGAAATGGAGCAGGCTTACGATCGACAAGTCGAGGCTATCAAGCGCACGGCGGACAAACGGGTAGAGGACGCGAAGCGCGAGCAGGATACCCCCAAAGCAACCGACTTCACCCAGTCCTCGGAAGGCGATATCCGACAGCTTCACGCGGGCATTCCGTTCAAGACGGAGGTCAAGATCGACAAGGGAGCCCTTGCCTCGAAGGAACGCGTCACGGCTGACAGTTACGTCGCCGAATACACGCTCAAGGTCCGGCTGCCCGCCCCGGCGAAGACGATGGCCGATCTGGAACTTTCCAATCCCAAGCTTGGCACGATGCTTCCTGGTCTGGCCCCAATGGTCGCGCAGGCCGAGGTTTCACCTTGGTATTTCAAGATCTACGACAACAAGGCCGAACACCTCAAACACGACGCTACTGCGCTCAATGAGCTTCTTACCAAGCACAACCTCTATGACTGCGAGACGATCCTGAATCTCCGCGCTCCGGGTGGCAGGAAGGTCTTTCTGCTCCAGGCGGAAATGGATGTCGTGTCCGATGGCTCGGATGGCGACCGCCTTGCCACAATGCCGGACGAGATCGTCAATTCCTCATATTACCAGCCGTTCACGAGCTACGGCTGGCCCAAGAAATCCCAGACGCCGAATCCGATGGTCGCCGGCTGGGAAAAAAGGATCGCCGTGGCGGAAAAAGAGATCGCCGACCGTGCCACTACCGCCGAGCGGAAGAAGTGGCTGCGTGACCGTGTTGCCTACCTGAAAAAGGGCATCTCCGATATGAAGTCACGCTCTTTCCTCATCGCGGAATACGATCCCTTCATCGTCATCCCGGTGAACATCCTCGGCTCCACTTCCGATCCATTTGCTCCGAACGTCGGAGACTACGCGTTGGTCGTTTTTGGAGACAAGATCGTTCCGGCCGTCGTCGGCGATGGCGGACCGAACTACAAGGTCGGCGAGGCCTCGCTGCGGATCGCCAAGGAACTCAATTCCCGCGCCACGCCCAACAACCGGCCCGTCTCCGATCTGAAGGTTACCTATCTTGTTTTTCCCGGCAGCCGTGAGGCTGAGCGTGGACCACCGGACTACGCCGCTTGGCGTAGCAAGTGCCTCGCCTTGACCCAGGAAATCGGTGGCCTCGGCGCGGGATGCCAGATCCTTGAATGGAAAGATCTCCTGGCACCACCGCCGCCTGCACCCGTGCCGCCTCCTACGCCGGCCCCGGTCACTCCTGCACCTGCACCTGCACAGCCCAAACCCGCCCAGCCTTGAGGCTCTGAGCTGTCAGGACTCGTTCAATCGTCGCCGGATTCGAGGGCCTCCAGCGCCTCGATCGTCTTGCGGCGACGTTCCGCCAGCAGGGTCTTCACCACGCCCACCAGCAGCAGCAGGCAGATCAGCGTGACCGAGCATTCCAGCAGCGGCATCGGGTTGGAATCGACGATTTTTTCAACGAAGCGCTCTTTCAGGAACCCTGGCAAGGCAGGCAAGTTCGCCAGCCCACGGGAAAATCCCAGCAGCGCCATCACTCCTCCGCCGAGCAGTCCGTGCCAGAACCAGCGGGTGGAAAACAGACCGCTGATGACGATGCCGCCTCCGAGGGTCAGAGCTCCCTGGAGAAAGCCCATCGCTTCCTTTTCCCCCAGCACTCGGGGACCGGTGAGGCCGAGTGCGAGGATCGAGAAGCCACAGAAGAAAAGCAGGAAGCGCATGCCGCGAAGCATCCGCGCCCGGAGCCCTTGGTCAATCCGGAACCAGTCAACGCTCAGAACTTCATCCCCGCCGACAGTAGCAGGCCGTGGCTGATGAAGCCATAGGTGCCATCGGCATTCTGACCGACGAAACGCGCGGGCGTCGACGGCGGTGTGCTGCCGCTCACCGTGCGATCCGGGCCGTATCCGAATTGGTAGGCGACATCGACCGTGTAGGCACCCCATTTCCGGCCGATACCGAGGGTGAGGAAATGGCGATCCAGATCGGCAACCGTCGGGCTGTAATACTCGGAAGGCACCGAGTTCTCATTGAAAAGGTAACCGGCGCTCGCATACCAGCCATCGTCAAAATAGCGCGTGGCCCCCAGCTTCAGCATCCAGCTGTCCTTGAAGCGCAGCGTGACCGGAATGTCCTTCTGCACGGGAAACGGCGGCGTCTGTTCCTGGCGGATTGTGACGTCGTCGATGCTGCTCCAGTTGGTGTAGTCGGCGTTGAACTCGATGTTCCACTGCTTCGTCGGTCGATAGGAAATCCCGGCAACCGCCGTCCATGGAAACTCGAACTCCGCCGTGGCATCGACCTCGGTGCGGCGGATGAAGGGCTGGCGCTCGATCGTCGTCTTGCCATCGAAGTCGAGGGTCACGCCACTGCGAAAGGTGGAGCCGAAGGACCATTGCTCGTTGATCTTCCAAAGCAGGCCGAGGTTGTAGCCCACGCCAACGGCATCGCCTTCGAAGCGGAAGGAATTTCGAAACGGCGTCTCGGTCCGCAGCAAGCCTTGCTCCAAGCCGATGTTGGCATAGTCAATCATGACCCCCGCCGCCAGTGAGAGGCCGGGCAGGACCTCGGCCGCCAGCACTGGATTGACCCGCAAATAGGTCAGCTCGCCCTCGGTCGCCACCGACCGGAATCCTGTATCCTGCGGCCAGGTCAGGCTGGCTCCATGGGGCGCATAGACCCCCAGGCCGAAGGTGATCGGGGAATCGGGAAAACGATGCGAGTAATAGAGCTGCGGCGCAAAGGCTTGCTGGGTCTCGATCTCATACTTGCGTCCGGCATTTGCCGCTCCAGCAGGTGCCTCGTAGGTCGGTTCGAAATGCAGGGCATAAAGTCCCATCCTCACCTCATCGCCCTCGATCTGGGTGAGCCCCGCCGGGTTGTAATGAACCGCAGATGGATTGTCCGCCGTGGCGACAAAGGCCTCGCCCCTCGCCGCCGCGAACGCATCCTGGCTCACCAGCCGGAATCCGTTGGCGAACACGACCGACGGAAATCCGGCGAGCAGGGTGATGGCGGAGGCTTTCAGGCAGCTCATGAGCACTTGGGGTTTCCCGATGGAGAAGGGACACACTCCCATCGAACAAATTCGGACAGCGCGACGACCGGGAGGCGGCAACTAGTGTTTGCAAAAATTCAGGAATGATTGATAATCAGTCTCGCAGATTCGGTCAAGCGCCGACCCGCGAGCCTCAATCCAGCTGACATTATGACATTTTCGAAACTCCGCCTGCTGCTGGCCCTGCTGCTCGCAGTTTTCCCGATGCAGCGGACG
>JANOKL010000493.1:0-3696 GCA_031419215.1 Luteolibacter sp.
CCACCTACACCGCCAACAGCGCCAACCAATACTCCACCATCAGCGGCATGTCCGCCCCCAGCCACGACTCCAATGGCAACCTCACCTCCCAGAACGGAGTCACCTACACCTGGGACAGCGAAAACCGCCTCCTCAGCGTCACCCCCAATATTCCCGCCCTCGGCGACCAAGCCCTTGTCCATAGTTACGATGGCCAGCACCGCCGCGTCATCCGGACCTTGAGGGAATGGACCAGCACCGGCTGGCAGGATCTCGAAACCCTCCATTACGTTTACGATGGCTGGAACGTCATCGAGGAATCCACCCTCATCTCCAGCACCGCCACCCTTATAAGGACACGCACTTGGGGAACTGACCTCTCCGGCAGCATGCAAGGCGCAGGCGGAGTCGGCGGCCTCCTCCTCACCGAGGAAATCGGCACCAGCACCACCGCCTACCACTTCCTGTATGACGGCAATGGCAACGTCACCGAAGTCACCGACCTCAGCGGCAACCCCGCTGCCAGCTACCGCTACGACGCCTTCGGCAACACCCTCGTCGCCACCGGCAGCTACGCCGCAAGTAACAAATACCGTTTCAGCACCAAACCCCTCGACGCAGAAGTCGCCAACGCCCCGCTCTACTACTACGGTTACCGCTTTTATGATCCCGTGACAGGCCGCTGGCCATCAAGGGATCCGATTGAAGAAGATGGCGGCGTCAATCTTTACGGCTTCATTGGGAATGATGGAGTGAATAAGTTAGATATTCTGGGATTAATTGAAATGACATTCGAAAGCGAATATGAGGGTGGAATGCTTGATGTCTGGAAGGTCTTAAAGAAGAAAGGTTTATTCAAGAATGAATACAAATCTGATCCTGATGATGCAGGCGCAACCTCACAAACAGCAAATGCCTTCATGAGGGTTGACCCTAATCCAGATGCAGAATGCTGGTCGGTTAGGGGCACTATTAGACACGTAGTATATTTTGTATATATCAACATAAGCGCGAACAGAAACCCAGATAGTTATGATTATTGGGGGGTTGTAGGTCATGAGCTTAGTCATATCATGGCATTTTTAAAAGCGTCTAAGGCAATTGCCAAAACTGTAGAATCGGAAAATGGTGATTTTCTAAAGAAGGAAGACGCTGATGCAAAGGCTAAAGAAGTTGGAGAAAGATTGCAAAAACTCATTTCTGATGCCTACCAAAATGAGGGTAAGCACTTACCTTCGCCGCATGGCACGCCCGGGTTTAGAACCACAGTGCCCTTTCCTGATCATCCCGTGCCTGGCGACCCAAATTATTAAATACTAGACTCATGAAATTTTTAATTATTTTACTTTCGGCATCAACTGCTTTAGCTGAAGCTCCAGCTCAGTTAACGCTGGATGATGTAAAGGCTGATGTTATAAGCATTGTTAGTGATAATCATGATAAGGCTATTTTGAGAGGTGCGGATGCCTCCCAAGTATTGGCTTCAAAAAAAGTCAATTTAAATGACTTGAATTCCTATTTCGAAGGGTTCAAAGCAGGTTTGTATGCATTTGCGGAGAAAGGTCCTGCGAAAAATTTGAGTTCCGAACAAGAAGGGGATTTAGATCCCTCACAGAAGGGCTTTCAACGCGCTATGCGATTGTGTAATAGCAAGGATGGAGAATTGTCATCGCAGGGGATAGAGACGCTATTAAATTTCGATGCAAATGTGAAAGTTGTAAATAAATTTATTTTATCTGAGGATAGTAAAAGCTTGATAGTAAAATTTCAATCAAGCGATCTTCCCGTTGTCGAGAGTGGTAAGGTGCGCGCTAAAAAGGCCTATCGATTTGATGCCAAAAATTTCGGATTGCTGATTATTAAGCATGGGGTTGAAATGGATTATGAAAGTATAATTTTTGTTATCCAATAATTTGGAAAGGGTCGTGGAAGCGTGTATAGAGTGGCCGGGGTCAGAGTGGCCGGGGTCAGTCCTCGCGAAATCACATCCCTGGTAACGCCTGATTTCAATTAATACCTGAGTGTAATCTTACTCGAATCAGGTTCGGAATTCCAGGGGGCGGTGGGCCGGTATTTTTTCGGCACTGAAAGGCTTTATTGAATGCCGGATACGACATTTCTATCAAGCCACCAGCGAGCATCGAGTGGGAGTAAGGCTCCGCGTTCAGCAAAGTTCACAAGCCAGGCGGATCGCCCGGATCATGGAGCTGGGGTCCGCTTGGTCTTTTCCGGCGATGCCGAAGGCTGTGCCGTGATCGGGGCTGGTGCGGGGCTTGGGCAGACCGAGGGTGATGTTCACCGCTGTGTCGAAATCGAGCAGCTTCAGGGGGATCAAGCCCTGGTCGTGGTACATCGCGAGCACTCCATCGAACTGCCCGCGTGCAGCATCCCGGAAGATCGCATCGGGCACGGTGGGACCGGTGAAATGGGCAAGTCCGGTGGCGTTCAGCGCCTGGATGGCTGGAGAAATGATCCGCGTTTCCTCGTCGCCGAAGGCGCCCTGTTCTCCGGCGTGGGGGTTCAGTCCGGCCACGGCGATTCGTGGGAGTATGCCATTTTTTCGGGCGAGAAAGCCGGCCAGCAGCTTGCCGGTTTCCAGGATCGACCCAACCGTCAACAATCCCGGCACAGCTGAAAGGGGCACGTGGATCGTGGCAAGAGCGACCGTCAGCGTGTCACCACTCAGGCACATTCCAAAGCTCTGAATTCCAAACACATCTGCGAAAAATTCCGTCTGTCCTGGAAAGATGAATCCCACGCTCTGGAGCTGCTTTTTCGAAACCGGAGCAGTCACCACGGCATCCGCCCGACCGTCGAGGAGTCTCGTGGCGGCCTCCTTCAATGCCTCATAAGAGGCCATCGCGGATTGAAGATCCGGCTTTCCGGGGATGCCAGCGGACTCGTCACCGATGACATCAAACTGGAAGCCTGCCGGCAGTCGGCCGGACGCGAGGGCCTTGCGAACGACTTCCGGCCCGATTCCGGCCGGGTCCCCCAGCGTGATGGCGATGGTCGGCACCGGGCTTGGATTACATCTTGCGTTGGATCATCGCCCGCTTCCGCTTGGCCTCGATCCAGCTATTGTATTCGCCTTCGGTCTTTTTCCGACGCACGCGGTCCTCAACCATGTCGCGGACATTCTTCTCGGACAGAGGCGGCGCGGGTCCGAGGTCCTTCTTGGTGACCTTCATCAGGGTGAAGCCCTGTGGGTCCTCAAGCGGTCCGATCACTTTGCCGATCTCGGCCTCGAACAGGATCGAGGCGAACTCCGGGGAAAGGTCGGTGCGGGGGATATTCTCCTGCACACCACCTGATTCGGCAAAGGCATCCTTTGAGTTGGTCTTGGCGAGTCCAGTGAAATCCTGGCCGTCCTGGATCTGCTTCAGGAGGCCTTCGGCAAGGGCGAGTTGGGTCTCCGGAGTCGCCACCGGGTTGGCAGCATCGGTGCGTGGGATGAAGATCTTTTGGAATGAAATGACGTCCTTCGAGGTGTCGCGAAGGGTATTCTTGATCTCAGCATATTCCTTCTGGATCTCGTTCGGCAGCGGAGGTGGGGCATCCGAGAAGTGCTTGGCGCGCATGGCCTGCACCACAAGCTTGTCCTGAGTCATGATCCGGTAGCCATCCATGGTCAGGCGGTTTTTCTTCAACTCCTCAAGGAACTTGACCTCGTTGCCGTTGTAGAGCTCGCGGATCTGGCGGTCGACCTCCTCGTCG
>JANOKL010000494.1:0-10276 GCA_031419215.1 Luteolibacter sp.
GAGCCGCAGAGCCTGGGAGAGAGGCTCCATCGCGCTGTGATGCAGGCCGGTGCGCGGCGTGGGCTGGCCCTGCGGACGAGACAGACGTATTCCGGGTGGGTCGCGCGTTATGGCGAGTGGGTGGGATCGGCCCAGGAGGCAATGAACGTGGAGCGGGGCAGTGAGTGGCTGATGGAGTTGGTGGATCGGAGCAAGGTTTCCTACGCGACTCAGAAGCAGGCATTGAACGCACTGGCGTTCTTTTTCCGGGATGTGTGTGGGCGGGAAGAAGTCGTATTTGATGTGCGACTGCGGAAGACAGAGCGGCGGGTGCCTGTGGTGATGAGTGTCCGGGAGGTGTTGGCCTTGTTGGATCAGCTGGACCCGAAGAATCGTCTGGTGGCGGAACTGCAGTATGGGGCGGGGCTGAGGCTGAAGGAACTGGTGAGCCTGAGAGTGAAAGATGTGGATCGTGAACGCGGGCAGGTGGTGATCCGGGCAGGGAAGGGAGACAAGGATCGCGTGACCATTTTACCAGATCGGGTGAGGCTGGTGCTTAACGCATGCTGGGCGGATCTGAGACAGATGCATGATCAGGACCGGGCAGCGGGCTTGCCCGGTGTCTATTTGCCAGATGCTCTGGCCAGGAAGATGCCAAAGGCGGGTGAACGCTGGGAGTGGTTTTGGATTTTTCCGGCACCTGAGATTTCACGAGACCCAGAGACGGGGATCATGCGCCGACATCATCTGCATGAGGACAGTTATGCGGGGGCGGTGTCTAAGGCGGCCAGGGCGGCGGGGATCGAGAAGCGGATCACAACGCATGTGCTGAGGCACAGCTTCGCGACCCATCTACTGGAACGAGGCACGGATCTCCGGACAATCCAGGACCTGCTGGGACACGTCGACGTGAAGACCACGGAAATTTACACCCATGTGGCGATGGGCATGGGCGGCTGCGGAGTGAGGAGCCCGCTGGATGTGGCGGTGTAGGTGGGGATGAACATCATTCTTCGCTGCCCACTTCGCCCAGGCTTCGAAGGCCAGGAAAGCTACGAACGAAAGGTCGAACATCGAAGGGAGAGAATCATCGAGCGTGGGTCGGTTACGAGTCCCGTTTATCGAATTTCCGGCCCTCGGAGACCTTGCCAGCAAGCTGCCGCAGTCCAAGGCCTCACCACTTCTTGAAGGACGGATCTGCCTTGGGATTGACGATGGGGAGGATCGCGCCGGTGTCCTTTTTGAACGCTTGGAGCTTGGCTTTCAGGTCGGCGACTTTTGCCGGCATCTTCTCGGCGAGGTTGTGCTGCTCGCTGGGGTCCTTGGAGAAATCGTTAAGCTCGAAGCCCTTTTTCCAATACACCCGATGAGCTTCCAGTCCCCCTCGCGGACGGCGGAGGACGAGATGCCGCCCTGATCTTTCCAAGGCGGGTAGAGCCAGAAGCGTTGCCCCCGAAAACCACTTCGGAATGGCGACCATCCGGTCCGATTGAAAGCCCACCACCGGCGCTTTCGATCCAATTCGGGGCGATTTCAAGGATAGATCCACGTGATTTTTGCGTAGGGGGGACCTGACCAGTGCGGACTGCCAATTGACCGGTAATACGGGGACCTCCGTTTCTGCCGCCCATATTCCAAACCAATCTTAGGAACGATACTCAATGAACACGACGACTGACGATGTACAAGCCGTGGCGAAGCTCGGCGAAGCGAGGGATCAAGTGGTGAAAGAGCTGCGCAAGGCGATCATGGGCATGGAGGATGTCATCGACGAAATGCTGATCGCCATTTTCGCCCAGGGCCATTGTCTGCTTGTCGGTGTGCCGGGACTGGCGAAGACGCTTCTGGTCAGCACCCTGGCGAAGACCCTCTCCCTGTCGTTCAAGCGGATCCAGTTCACGCCCGACCTGATGCCCTCCGACATCACCGGCACCGAGCTGCTTCAGGAAGATCCCGAAACCCACGCCCGCCGATTCAAGTTCATGGAAGGCCCGGTTTTCACCAACCTTCTCCTCGCCGACGAGATCAACCGGACCCCGCCGAAGACGCAGGCAGCCCTCCTCGAGGCGATGCAGGAAAAGCGCGTGTCCTCCGGCGGCGTGGACTACAAGCTCGACAAGCCATTCTTCGTGCTGGCCACCCAGAACCCGATCGAGCAGGAGGGAACCTATCCCCTGCCCGAGGCGCAGCTCGACCGCTTCCTCTTCAACATCCTGGTGAAATACCCGAGCCGGGATGAGGAACTGGACATCATGCGCAGCGTGACCAGCGCCGTGCAACCGGAGATCAACAAGGTCTTGGATGGAGCCACCATCCTCGAATTCCAGCAACTTGTCAGACGCATCCCGGTGGCCGATCATGTTTTCGAATACGCCGCCTCCCTGGTCCGCGCGACCCGCCCCGACGAGCCGGAGGCTCCGGAGTTCGTGAAGAAATTCATGGCCTGGGGAGCAGGCCCGCGAGCCTCGCTGAACCTGATCCTCGCCGGGAAATCACGCGCCGCTTTGCGGGGTCGCTGCCATGTTTCGATCGAGGACATCCAGGCAGTCTGCGTGCCCATCCTGCGGCACCGGATCATCCCGAATTTCGCGGCACGCTCGGAAGGAATGACTTCGGACAGCTTGGTGGACCGGCTTCTCAAGGAGATCCCGGCTGGCGATCAGAAGTAGGAATCAGGAGGCAGGGACCAAATCTCCAATCCCCGATCTCCAATCCCCAATCTCTTCCCCGTGTCCGAGCACCTGCCCAACCTCAATTACCTTCATCCCGAGATTCTCCAGAAAATCGGGGACCTCGAGCTGATCGCCCGCGAGATTGTTGAAGGCTTGCGCGCAGGCGCCCACCGCAGTCCGCTGAAAGGATTCAGCACCGAGTTCGCGCACCACCGGCAATACGCGCCGGGCGATGCGATCCGCGACCTCGACTGGCGGGTGTTTGGAAGGACCGAGCGCTATTACACGAAGCTCTACGAGGCGGAGACCAACTTCGACTGCCACATCCTGATGGATGCGAGTTCGTCCATGACCTACGCCTCGGACAAGGTCAGCAAACTGGAATACTCGAAGTATCTCGCCGCGGCACTCAGCTACCTGATCCTCTCACAGCGGGATTCCGTCGGCCTGAGCGTCTTCGATGACAAACTCCGCGCCTACCTGCCACCCCGCTCGGCGATGAGCATCATCCTGCAGATCGAGAAGACCCTGAAAGAAATCAAACCGTCGCCAAAAACCAACATCGCCAGCCAGCTCAACGACATCGCCCTCCAGATCAAGCGGCGCTCGTTCGTGATCCTGATCTCCGATCTTTTGTCCGATGTGGAGGATGTGATGCGCGGCCTGCAGCGACTCCGGTTCGGCGGCCACAACGTGATCGTTTTCCACACCCTCGATCCCTACGAGCTGCAGTTTCCATTCAAGGGCACCTGGCAATTCGACGGGCTGGAGGGCGAGGAGGAACTGATCACCCAGCCGGAGCGGATCAAGGAGGACTACATGAAAAACCTGAACGCCTTCCTTGAGGCCTTGCGGTCGGGCTGCATCGGCAGCGGAGTGGACTACACGCTCGTCGACACATCGCGACCCCTCGACGCCCTGCTCAGCGAGTTCCTCGAAGGACGCTCGCTCAATCAAATGGGCCCCTCCGTGGGCGCGCGCCAATGAGTTTTCTCAATCCATTCCTGCTGTTGGGGGCACTCGGCATCGCCCTGCCCATCCTCGCGCATCTGCTGAACAAGCATGAGTTCAAGAAGACGCCATGGGCGGCCATGCAGTTCCTGAACCGCAACGTGCGGGTGCGTTCCCGGCAGATCCGCCTTCGTGATTTGCTGCTGCTTTGCCTGCGCTGCCTCGCGCTGCTGCTTCTCGTTTTCGCCCTCGCCAAGCCTGCGTGGAAAGCCGGGATGGCGAGCTGGTTTCCCGGAGAACCCCGCGCCGGGGTCGTCATCGCGCTCGATGCCTCCTTCAGCATGGGCCACGGCGAGGAAGGCGCGACCCGATTCCAGCGCGCCTTGAAACAGGTGCAGGTGATCAGCGAACACATTCAGCCCGGTGATCCGGTGTCGCTCATCCTGTTAGGCGGCGATGACCGGGTGCTGGTCCGCAACATGGCTTTCGATCGCGCAAGGTTCGAGGCGATCCTCGGAAAAGCAAAGGTCGCCCCCATGGGACTGGATCTCGACCGCGTTCCCAAGCGTCTCAAGGAACTGGCCGCGGACATGGAGGCGCCGCAGAAGGAAATCTATTTCATCACCGACGTGCAGGCGCGGGACTGGAGGCAATCCTCGGAGCGTTTCCATGAGTCGCTCGCCGACCTGCGCAACAGCGCGAAGCTCTTCATCTTACCATTGCAGGGCACCCCCGCAAACCTCGCCGTGACCGATCTCAAGCTGGTCTCCGGTGTTCTCCGCAAGGGCACCACCGCCCGCTATCAGGCCACCGTGAGCAACTTCGGCACCGAGCCCGTGCCCAGCGTCGAGGTCCAGTGCCGCGTCGAGGGTGCGCAGATCGACACCAAGACGATCCCGGTCATCGCTCCCGGTGCTTCCGAAACGGTTTCGCTTTTCGTCCCATTCCTCAATCCGGGCCCAACCCGGATCACTGCCGAAATCACCGGCGATCTCCTGCCCACCGACAACGTCCGCCGCGTGGTCGCAGTGGTGAAGGACCGCGTTTCAGTGCTCTGTGTCGATGGCTCAGACGGCGATGCAGGACGTCTCCTGATGTCGGCCCTGCTCGCCCGTGCCGAGGGTTCGGAGGACGAGAACTACAAGGTGCGCTCCATCCCCTGGCTTTCGCTCCCGGCGGAGAATCTTTCGGCCGTCGATGTCATCGTGCTCGCGGATGTTCCGGAGATCACCGCCCAGCAGGTCGATCAGCTTTCCCGCCATGTCCGCGAGGGAAATGGCCTGGTGTGGTTCGCCGGGCCGAACGTGAAAGCCCAGTCGTGGAACGAGCATTCCGCAAGCGGCGAGAACCCCTTGCTGCCTGCGAAAATCGGCAAGCTCGTTGACTGCCGGAACAAGGCGGGCGCAGGCAGCCCTCTGGATCCGGCCATGCTCGACCACACGGTTTGCCAGCCGCTCCGCTCGCTTCCCGAAGACCTTTTCAGCGAAACCCAATTCTTCACCCGCCTGGAGGCCGAGCCGGGCGCTTCGAGCTTCGCCGTCCTGAGCCTGGCCGGCAGCGGGGCATCCGTCCTGCTGGAGCACTCGCTCGGGCGCGGACACGTGTTCCAGTTCACCACTTCGGCGGAAACCACCTGGAACAACATGGCGCTGACACCGGTTTTCCCGATGCTCATGCAGCAAATCGTGACCTACCTCGCGGGACGCGAGTTCGAGCAACCCCGGACGGTCGGGGACTCGCTTTCGCTCTCCTATGTCGAGCAGCCTGATGCGAACGATGCGGTGTTCGACACACCTTCGGGAAAGTCCGTGACCGTCCCGGTCCGCGAGCACGGCAAGCAATTCGTGGCGATGCTTCAGGAAACGGACGAGGCGGGCTTTTACGAAGCCAAGGTCAGCGTCCAGGCACCGGGCATGCCAGTGGCGGTGAATGTGAACGTCAGCGAATCGGAAGTCGCTTCGCTCAGCGCATCCGACCTTGAGGCGAATCTGAAGGGGATCGATGTCACGGTGGCCAAGTCCGAAGCGGAGCTTGCGGCGGCGATCACGACCTCCCGCACCGGCCGCTCCTACTGGAAATATTTCATGATCGCAGCGCTCATCCTCCTGACCGCCGAGAGCCTCTTCGCCGACCGCCTCCACAAGGGCAAGCTGGCCAAGAGCAGGCAACCGGAGCCGCTTGCGGAAACCTTCAACGGAGTGAAAGATGTCTGACTCGATCCTGATCATCGCCCAAATCGAGCGGGTCTTCCTGGCCCGCCCCCTGCCGACCGGCATCCTCGTCGCGATTCTCGCCGCGATCATTCTGCTGAGCCTCTACCTTTACCGCCGCCCATGGGGCCTGCCGCTCTGGATGCGCGTGTCCCTCGCCGTCGCCCGCGTGCTGGCACTGGCCATGATCGTGGCGTCTCTGTTAGAGCCAACCGCTGTCGTGAAGGAAACCCACTCACGGGTGCGCGGCCTGCCGGTGCTCCTCGATGTTTCCGAAAGCATGTCGATGAAGGACCAGCGCAAGCGCTCCGAAGACGTGGCGGATGCCGCTGTGGCGCTGGGGATGATCTCCCTGGATGACAAGACGGAAGCCGATTCCCTCGTGATGGGGCTGGACTCCAACAAACGCCAGGCGATCTCCAACTCGTCGCGCTTCGACCTGGCGGGATCCATTCTAACAAATTCAGCCCGGCCGGTCATCGAGTCCCTGGGTGGTGGGCTGGATATCAGTTACCACACCTTCGGCGAGGCATCTCGGCTGATTAGTGACGAGAATTTCATCACCGCGAAGGAATTGGAAAAACTGAAACCCACGGATCAAGGAACCTCCATCGCGGCCGCGCTTGAGGCGGTTGCCAACTCCGGTGGAGTCCCCCCTGCGGGCATCCTCCTGCTTTCCGATGGCATCGACAACACCACCTCGCAGCGTTCCGAGGCCGTGCTCCGCGATCTCGGTGCCCGTGGCATCCCCGTTTTCACCGTGCCTCTCGGCCTGCCCGATCCCGATGATGTCTCGATCCGCAACATCGTGATGCAGGAAGTCGCGTTCTCCGGCGACCAGGTGCCGGTGCGGGTCCACATCCAGTCGAAAGGCTACGAGCGGCGAACCGCGAAGCTCACCGTCAAACTCAACGACCGCGAGGTTTCCCAGAAACGCGTGCGTCTCGAAGGCGGGCTGCAGTTCGAGGACATCGAGTTCAACGTCGATCTCTACGAAAAGGGCGCGGCCCGGATCGAGGTGGCGATCGAGCCTTTCGAGGACGAGGTGTCGGTGGCAAACAACCGCCTCGAGCGCAGCATCCGCGTGGTCAACGAGAAGGTCAACGTGCTCTACATCGAGGGCAACAACCGCTGGGAGTTCCGCTACCTCAGCGCGATCCTCAAGCGCGACCCGCGCCTCAAGACCACCTTCATCTCCTCGTCGGCCGGGCCCGAGTTCGCGCGCAACTCGCCCGAATACCTCGAGCGTTTCCCCTCGAAGCGCGAGGAGGCGTTCAAATACGATCTCGTCATCCTCGGCGATGTCGATTCCGCATTCTTCACGCCCGAGGAGCTCGGCCTGTTAGAGGAACTGATCCGCGACCGCGGCGGCTCCCTGCTTGTGCTCTGCGGACCGATGAACACGCCCTCGTCCTTCGCCGGCACCCCGGTTGAATCGATGCTGCCGGTTCGTTTCGATCCCGACAGCAAATGGGAACTCACTTCCGAATCCGCCTATCCCGTGCTGACCTCCGAAGGGCGCAGCAGCATGGTGATGGTGCTGGAAAACGAGCCCGAGGAAAACGACCGGATCTGGAGCCGCGTCGCACCGCTCGACCATCTCCCGCCCCTGCTCGGTGCCAAGCCCGGAGCCACGGTTCTGGCCACGCTTTCCGACACCGCCGAGGGAAAGCAACGCTACCCGCTCGTCGCCTGGCAGCGCTACGGCACCGGCAAGTGCATGTCGCTCGCCACCGACCGGCTCTGGCGCCTGCGCTTCAAGACGGGCGACAAATACCACTGGCGCGTCTGGTCGCAGTCGATCCAGTTCCTCACGCTCTCGCGCCTGATGGGCGAGCACATGCGCATCCGGCTCGAGACCGACCGCACCACGTATCACGGCGGCGAGCAGGCGCGCCTCTACGCCCACGTGCTCGACGAAAACTACGAGCCGGTTTCCCAGCCATCCTTCGAGATCTCGGTGAAGGGAGTCGATGGCAATGCCCTCCAGCAACGCGTGAGCCTCCAGCCGGACCGGACCACCCCGGGACTTTACGAAGGATTCTTCACCCCGTCCCTTGCGGGCCGATACCGCGTCGAGGCCAATGAGGACGACCAGGAGATTTCCAACACCACCGAGTTCCAGGTCGCGGAGGTCAAACAGGAACTAACCCGCACCGATGCGGACATCGACCACATGAAACGGATCGCCTCGCTCACGGGCGGCGCGTCTCTCGGAATCCGCGATCTCTCGAAGCTTTCCTCGCTTCTGAAAAGCTCCCCAGTCGAGACGACAGTGCGTTCGGAGCGCCCGCTTTGGGACAACTGGATCGTTGTCCTGATGCTTGTCGGCCTGCTTGGAGCCGAATGGATCCTGAGAAGAAAACACGATCTGCCATGAACCCATCCAACCGAAATCCGGCTCTCGAATCCTGCGTGCGGGCGGTCTGGAGCCGCACGCAAAGGAAGCACCAGGTTTCCGGCCTGCTTGCGTTGTGCCGTTGGGGCATCCCGCTGTTTTTCCTGGGAATGCTCATCGACCGCTATGCCTATCTTCCCGGCATCGGGCGGGCTGCGATCCTGCTCGTGATTCTAACAGTCTCCCTCCGTCAGGCATGGAAACATGGCTGGAGCCGGCTCCGGGCCTTCGACTCCACGCAGACAGCGATGGAAATCGAGGAACAGCAAGGTGGACTCAACAGCCTCCTCACCTCGGGGATCGAACTCGCCAGAACCGGCGCCTCCCACGGCACCTCCCAGGCGCTCTGCGACGAGACGCTCCGCCAGGCCGAGGCAGCCGCGGTCGGCCTGAAGCCTGAGAAAATCGTCAGCCTCGCCAGCCTGCGGATCCCGGCGCGGATTGCGATGGCCCTGGGAGCGGCGGTTCTGCTTTTCGCAACATTTAAAGGCCCCTTCCTTGCCGCCGGACTCACCCGCATCTTCGCCCCATGGGTGACGGTTGCCTACCCGACGAAAACCAGGATTATCATTGGCAACGCCGACCTCGTGATCAAGGAAGGTTCCGGCGCACAGATCCTGGTCGGTGTCTCGGGAGATGTTCCCGAAAGCGCCGAGCTGCTGCTCCAGACCGGAGATGGCACTCCCCGCGAGATGGAGCTGCCGATCAAAAACGGACAGGCGGAATACAAGATCGACTCCGCATCCCGGGATTTCAGCTACCGGATCGATGCGGGCGATGCCAGGAGCGAGTGGCACCACGTCCGCGTGATTTCCGCACCGCGGATCAAGGATGTCAAAGTCAGCCTCGAATTCCCCAGCTATCTCGATCGCGCAAAGGAAACGGTCGAAGCCCTGACTCTAACAGTTCCGGAAGACACCAAGATCCACTGGGAGCTGGAACTCGACCAGGCGATCCGTGACGCAGTCCTCCATCGCGATGGCGAGGAGCCGCTTCAACTCGAAGTCAGCGATGGCGGGCGGCGGCTTGTCATTGATGAAAAAGTGGATGCTTCAAAGGGCTACAACTTTGCCTGGGTGGAAAAGGATCACGGATTCGGATTCACCAGCCCACGATATTATCTGCAGGTGGCATCGGACCAGGAGCCCCGCGTCGAGATCACCTCGCCCGAGATGAACCTCAACGCGATGCTCGGACGCCCGCTCGAACTCGCGGTGCGCGCGAACGACGACCACGGCATCGGCACCACCACGATCACCTGCCGGGTGAACCGCCGCCCTGAGAAAATTATCACGCTCCCGACCCCCGTGCGCGCAGGTGCCGGCGAACAGAAACTCGATTGGGACTACCGCAAGGAGCTGCCAGACCTGCAGGTCGGCGACTCGGTTTCCTTCGTGGTCGAGGTGGCGGACAAATACCCGGGAGAAAAAGGCCCACACCGCGCCCTGACCGAGACACGCCGCATCACCTTCCTGTCGCGCGAGGAATACCTCGCCGCGATCACCAAGCAGATGGAGCGCCTGCTGGCCAATGTCCGCACGCTCTATCGCCAGGAACGCGCCGCCCACGAGCTGGTTCTTTCCCTCGATCCCACCGCCGAGAGCTACCTGCCAACCTGTCAGCTCGAAGTGATCCGGCAGGAAATGGTGCGCGAGCAGTTGGTCACGACCGCCGACGGCGTGAAGGCCTTGCTCGACGACCTCGCCGCCAATCAGGTCAGCGATGCTGTGGAAAACGACGCCCTCACCTCCATGCAGAAGTCCCTGCGGGCGATTGCAGCCGAACATGTCGCGCGCGCTTCCGAACTGCTGCGCAAACAGGTCGGAGCGAAATCCCTTGATCCGCAACCCGCCATCGCCGCGGTGAACCAGGCGGCCCGCGAGCTTGGCGGCTTGGTCCTGCTGCGCGGCATCGATGAATCCCGCGAGGTATTTGCCCGCGAGACCCACATGTTCGCCCGTGAACTTTCCGGCCTGCGCCTGCGTCTCCTCAACGCCACTCCGGATCAGGCGGAGGCCTTGGCGAAGGGACACGAGGATGTCGCTGAATGGACCGATCAACTCCTC
>JANOKL010000495.1:0-4429 GCA_031419215.1 Luteolibacter sp.
GATAGACAAGAGAGACCAGAGTCCAGAATCAAGACTTCATGAATCTGGACACTTGCTTCTGGATTCTCTTTTCTCTCTTCCATGCGCCTCGGGATACTCGGCTCCGGCTCCGGTTCGAACATGCAAGCCATCCTCGATGCGATCGAGGATGGCACGCTGGATGCGGAAATCGTGCTGGTGCTTTCGGACAATCCGGGGGCCTTCATTCTGGATCGCGCGACCTCCAACGGCATTCCCGCCGGGATCATCGACTGCCAGGGGTTCAAATCAAAGTTCCCCGACGAGGTGCAGGCTGAGACCGCGCGTCGCTTGCTCGACGCCGGGGTGGAGATCGTTTGCCTCGCGGGATTCATGCGGCTGGTGAAGCGTCCGCTGCTGGACGCATTTCCGGGTCGTATCCTGAACATCCACCCCTCGCTGCTTCCTGAGTTCCCGGGGATCGATGCGTGGAAACAAGCCCTGGCCGCCGGAGCCACCGAGGCCGGCTGCACGGTCCACTACGTCGATGAGGGCATGGACACCGGGCCGATCATCTGCCAGGCGAAGGTGCCGGTCTTTCCGGACGACACCCCGGAGTCGCTGCACGCGCGCATCCAGATCGAGGAGCACCGGCTTTATCCGGAAGCGATCGAGCTGGTGGCCGCGAGCCTTTGATCACTCGAGCCCGCGTTCCTCGACGTCCTGCTCGTCCCAGCCGAAGTAGTGGCCGAGCTCGTGCATGAAGGTCGTGCCGACCTCGTCGCGATAGTCCTGCTCGTCCTCCTCAACCCATTCCCACAGGTTCTGGAGAAACAGGCGAATGCGCGGCATTTCCCCGGCGACGACACCCGGCTCCTCCATCAGTGACTGGCCCTCGAAGAGCCCGAGCTCATCGCCCTCCAGCTCCTCGTCGTGAGCACCTTGACCGGGACGTTCCTCCAGGGAAATCGCGCAGGCCTTTGCGGGCTTCGTCAGTTCCGGAGGCAGCGCGCCGAGCACGCCCTTCACTTCCTCGTCCGCCCACTTCGACAGCGTTTCAAAATCCATGCGGCGGTTCTTAGCGGGGAAAGCGCCGCGTCGCAAGGTCCGTCGTTCCGGCGCGATTCCCTGATTACAAACGAACCGCCTCCTTGAAGGAAAAGGCAGTCTCCCGCGTAGTAGTGCCTTCTTTTCAACTCATGACCACGAAACCCGCCTCCATCCCCTTCGCCGCCCTCGCGCTGGCGGCCCTTGCTTCTGCCCCGCTGCGGGCCGACGTGAAACCCAACCCGCTCTTCACCGACGGCGCTGTCCTCCAGCGTGGTCAGGCCGTCCCGGTCTGGGGCACCGCTCGCGATGGCGAGAAAGTGACTGTCGAAGTCGGCAACCAGAAAGTCTCCACCACCGCGGCCAACGGCACTTGGAGCGTGAGCCTCAAGCCCCTCAAGGAAGGCGGCCCGCTCACGATGAAGATCACCGGCGACAATGCGGTGACCGTAAACAACCTCCTCGTCGGCGAGGTCTGGGTCTGCTCCGGACAATCAAACATGGAATGGACCTTCGCCAGAGCCCACAACGCCAAGGAAGAAGGCCCGAAGGCCACCTATCCGAAGATCCGGATGTTCACGGTGACCAAGAAAGTCTCCGCCAAACCGCTGACCGAGCCTGTCGGAAAATGGGTCGAGTGCGCGCCGGAAACGGTCGGCGGCTTCTCCGCGGTCGGCTACTTTTTCGCCCGTGATCTCTATCAGAAACTCGGCGTGCCGGTCGGCATGCTCCACACCTCCTGGGGCGGCACCCCGGCCCAGGCCTGGACCAGCCTTGAGGGCTTCGGAAATGAGCCTGAGCTGAAAGGCTACGTCGATGGCGCCAAGGGACTCCTTGCCAACTACGAGGCCAACGCCCCCGGCTATCCGGCCAAGCTGGCTGAGTTCCAAGCCGCGAAGAAGACCTGGGACGAAACCGTCGGCAAGGCCTACAACGAATCGGTCAAGACCTGGACCGAGGCCACCGCTGCTGCGAAGGCCGCCAAGCAACCGCTGCCGCCGAAGCCTTCCCCATCCAGCCCGCCACCGAGCCAGCCGGCCAATCCTGACGGCTCTTCGGGCAGCCCGACCACCCTCTACAACGGCATGGTCGCGCCGATCATTCCCTACGCCATCAAGGGAGCCATCTGGTATCAGGGCGAGTCAAACGCCGGCCAGTCGAAGCAATACCGCACCCTCTTCCCGGCCATGATCGCCGACTGGCGTGGCCGATGGAAACAGGGCGACTTCCCGTTCTTCTTCGTCCAGATCGCGCCGTTCAACGGCCAGCCGCCTGAAATCCGTGAGGCGCAGTTCCTCACGCTTTCCAAGTCGAAGAACACCGCCATGGCCGTGACCACCGATGTGGGAAATGCCACCGACATCCACCCGACCCAGAAAGAGCCCGTCGGCCAGCGTCTCGCGCTCGCCGCCCGCGCCCTGACCTATGGCGAGAAGATCGAGTACTCCGGCCCACTCTACGCTTCGATGAAAGCACAGGGCGACAAGGTCGAGCTCAGCTTCACCCACACCGGCGGCGGACTCGTCGCGAAGGATGGCGAGCTGAAAGGCTTCACCATCGCAGGCGACGACAAGAAGTTCGTTCCCGCGAAAGCGACGATCAAGGGCGACAAGATCATTGTCTCCGCCGAAGGAGTCACCAAACCCACCGCCGTCCGCTACGGCTGGGTAAACGTCCCGGACGTGAACCTCATCAACAAGGAAGGCCTCCCCGCCTCACCGTTCCGCACGGACGTGGACTGAGGAAAATCCTTCTTCGCTAAAGCTACGAAGGACAGGTCAGAAATTCGAAACTGAATTTAGGCCTCCGGTTGATTCGTCAGCCGGGGGCCTTCTTGTCGGCACTTTCCTTTAAATTGGAACTCTCCGACGGATTTGAGCCATTTTGACAGAATTAACAGAATTTCCAAAATTCACAGAATACACCCTGAATCTCTAAAAATCAGAGCTTTGAACGGTTTGTAAATTTTGAGAAATTCTGTAAATTCTGTTAGAAAATGCCCGACCGATTTCATTCGGTCTGGATTTTTCAGACAGGCTCTCAGAGTCAGGCTCACTTTGAAATCACGGCCTTGCCTTGCACCGCGGCGAGCTGGGTCTGGGCGCTGGCGGGGAGGGTGGACCAGTTGGATTGGAGCCAGTCCTGGGCGGCGGCATCGTCCCGTTTCCGCCACTCTCGGAAGTAGCGGGCGAGCGATTCGTTGCGGGCGACTTCGGAACTCATCCCGAGGGCCATGGTCATGGCGTCGGGCTGGTTGGTCTGGGTCAACACATCGCCGAGGCTCTGGCGGGCGCGGTCGGTGAGGGAGACGGCGTCTGACTGGTTGATCCAGTCCTGCATGCCGGCGGGATCGGTGCCAGCCCAGGAATACATGGCCCCGGTGATGCCGTCGCCGGACTGTTGGGCGGGCAGGGTGCCGAGCCATTGCAGCGCGGACTCCGGCTCGATCGCGCCCCAGGTGGTGCCGATGTGGGCGATGACCTGGCGGCGGGTGTCAGCATCGGTGATGGATTCGCTCCAGGCCACCGCAGCCTTGATGTCGCTGGCGGCCCAGACGGTGGCGAGGGTGGCGGCAGCCTCGTTTTTCGCCGGGCCATCGGAAAGGCTTTCCACCCACTTCGAGGTCGCGGCGGGATCGCTGGTGGCCCAGGGATCGGTGATGGCAATGGCGAGGTTCCGGTCCCCTTTCGCGAGTTCGTCAGCGAACGTTTTCGTCGCCTTTTTCGGGTCGTTGAGCGCCATCGCGCTGGCAGCCGTGACGACGGCGGTGGCGCGGGCGGTTCCCGGCGGGAGGTTCATCGCCCATTTCGCGGCGGCGACGGGATCGCGCTCGGCCCAGGTGCTGACGAAGGTGGTGATGAGCGGCTGGGAAGTCAGCCCGCTGGCCTCGATCCAGGCGGCGGCCTGCTCGGGTGAGCGACGCGTGAGCCCGGCCATGAGGTCGTTCATCGCGCGTTCCTTGAGCGGGCCGGAAAGGTGCTGATCGGCCCAGACCCAGGCGGCGCGCGGGTTGTTGTCCGCCCACTTGTTCATCGCGATGCCGATGGTGTCGGACAGGAGCTGCCCGGCGGGGAAATTTGCCTGGGCGAAGTCGAGCGCGGCCACGGGATCGAGCGCGGCCCAGACGCCGTAGAGCCCGCGATAAAATTCGAGCTGATCCTGGCGTGAGGAAATCCCGGCGGCCTCGGCGAGGGCGGCTTGCAGATCCTTTTTCGCGGCCTCGGCCCCGGCCTTGTGGAATCGGGCGGCCCGCTCGGTCGGGGAAAGCACGTCCAGCGGCGGTCCGGGTTGGTTGGAAAGGAAAGAGCCGTGGGGCCCGGGGCAAAGCGCGGGGCCCCCGGCCCCCCGCCAGGGTTGAGGGCGTTTTTGCGCGGGGTCAGGGCCCCAAAAAACAACCCCAAACACGCCCGGGGCGGCCCCCCCC
>JANOKL010000496.1:0-3858 GCA_031419215.1 Luteolibacter sp.
CTGTGGGGCAGCATGCCGGACGACGAGTTGTTGAAGCTGGCGACAGCGGGCACATTGGAAAACCCGGACGTCATCAGCGTGCAGGCAAGGCGTCTGCTGGACGATCGCCGCTCCCGGGATTTCGTGACGAATTTCACGATGCAGTGGTTGAGCCTTTCGAAGATGAAGACGGTGCCCATCAACCGCGACCTCTTCCCGCGATTCCTCTACTATGTTCCGCTTGGCGAAAGGGCCGGGACCGAGGAGCCCTATCGTCCGACCGTCCGCGATTTCATGATCGATGAGACGGTTTCGTTCGTCGCGGAACTGATCAAACGAAATGCCAGCGTGCTCCAGATCGTGGACTCCGACTTCGCCTGCCTGAACCAGACGCTGGCGGCGCACTACGGGGTCCAGGGTATCCAGGGCGATGAAGTGCGTCCCGTTCCAATCAAGCCGGAACAAAGGCTCGGCGGCTTGCTCACCCAAGGCTCGGTCCTCATTGGCAACGGTACCGGCTCCGCACCGCATCCGATCTATCGCGCGGTGTGGCTGCGGGAGGCGATCCTCGGCGACGAGGTGGCCCCGCCCCCGGCGGAAGTGCCCGCGCTTTCCGACTCGGCGGGGGCATCCGCAGAGAAGGCGCTTACGATCAAGGATCTGCTCGTGAAGCACCGCAAGGTGGAGAGCTGCAACGACTGCCACGCGCGCCTCGATCCATGGGGCATTCCTTTCGAGCAGTACAACGCGATCGGCCGCTATCAACCCATGGTGCCGATGGCCGGCACGCAGGTGGGCATCTTCTCGCGGGAGAAACACGTGAATCTCGCCGGCTACGAGGACTACCTCAAGAGCATCAACAAGGTCCGGATCGAATCGGACTCGCGCCTGCCCAATGGAACAGCCGTCACCGGAATGGAGGATCTGAAAGCCTACCTTCTCAGGGATCGTAAGCAGACGATCACCAGCAACGTGCTCAAGAGGCTTCTCAGCTACGGACTCGGACGCGAGCTGGACCCCCGCGACCATGTCATCGTGGAGGACCTTCTGACAAAATCGGAAAAGCAGGGCAACGGATGGCGCGACATGATCGTCGCAGTCTGCCAGAGCCAGATTTTCCGGAACGAAACCCGCAACTGAACGAGAACCGCATGAAACTGAAATCCTGGCATTTGAGCCGCAGGGAAGTCCTCAAGGGCGGCGGCATCGCACTCGCGCTACCTTTTCTGAGCAGCATGGGTTCGGCCATGGGGGTCAGCGGGAAACGCATGCCCAAGCGCATGCTCGTCAGCTATTTCGCCTACGGTGCCTACATGCCCACCGGTGTCGAAGGCATCACCGCCGCGGACAAACCGCATCACGACTGGAGCTGGTGGCCTTGCAAAGATGCCGGCCCCCTCAGCTTCAATGCCTCCTCTTCCCCCTTCGCACCGCTGAAGGACCACGTCAGTTACCTTCAGGGGCTCGATCATGAGGGTGGCTGGAAAATGGGTGGTCACAGCAGCGGCGACGTCTTCGCCACCGGCGCGGATATGACCGGGAACGAGAAGACCAACAACATTTCCATCGACCAGGTGGCGGCGAACGCCATCGGACATGAGACCCGCTACGCCTCACTCGTTCTCGGCACCGAAGGCGGCACCGGTTCCTACGGCGCCTGCAAGACCCTTTCCCACCGTGGCCCCGGACGTCCCATCCCGTCGATGCACCGGCCTCAGGAAATTTTCAACCGCCTCTTCAATCCCTACGCCGGCAAGGGCGTCGAGCAGGTCCGCGCCGGACTCAAGCGCGATGCCAGCGTCCTGGATCTCCTGCTGGAAAACAGCCGCAGCTTCAAGAACCGCCTCGGCCATGAAGACCAGGAGAAGATGGACGAGTATCTTGAATCGATCCGCTCGCTCGAACAACGGGTGGAGCGGACCAGCAAGTGGACCCAGGAGCCCATGGCGAAAATCGACACCAAGGGACTGAACCTGGAGGTCTCCTACAAGGATCCGCAGGAATACCTCCGCTGCCTGTACGATCTCGTCTATCTCGCCTTCCAGACGGATTCGACCCGCTTCGCCACGCTCATGCTGGAGAGCGAGCATTCATCGAGCAGCGAGATGTGGAACTACGCCACCTACGCCCTCGGCTACAAAGGCGCCACCCATGACATCGCCCACAAGCGGCCCGAGGACTTTTCCGGAAAATGGGACCGTTGGCGGGCCGAGCAGCACGCCTATTTCCTCAAGCGCCTGAACGACACGCAGGAAGGCGACGGCAGCATGCTCGACCGCACGCTCGTCCTTTGGGGCTCCGCCCACCCGCACGCCTCCCACAGCAACAAGAACTATCCGATCCACCTGGCGGGCGGTAACAAGCTCGGCTTCAAACACGGCAATCTCCACACCTTCACCGGTGCCAAGAAGGTCCCTCTCTCGAACCTCTACGTTTCGATGCTCAACGCGGTCGACGTGCCGACGGAGAAATTCGCCGACAGCACCGGCGCAATGACCGAATTGATCAGTTGACCCATGGGATCCTGGAAAAATCGTTTACTCCTGCTGGCCATCTTTCTGTTGGGAAGTGGCAGCCTCACCGCCCAGAACGAGCCGCGCGTGCTGATCCTGGGCGACGGGATCTATGCCGCACCTGCGGGTGAAATGGCGAAGAACCTGAAAGGCCGAGCGGAGGTTGTTTACCTTCCCATGCAGCCGGGAGAAGTGCGCAACACGGCCACCGCGCTGAAGGAGCTCGACCGATTTCTTGGCAATGGCAAGTGGGACGTGATCCACTTCAACTTTGGCCTAGGCGACCTCATTTATCGAGCGCCTGGAATGGAAGCCTTCCGGGTGCTGCCGAAAGAAGCGGGAGGAATCCCAGCCGTGGATCTGGAGCACTATCAAAACAACCTGCAGGAGATTGTCGCACGTCTCAAGAAAACCGGAGCCACCCTGATCTGGGCCAGCACCACTCCAGTGGCGAAATCCCAGATGCGGATTTTTGAACCGGGCTCCGAGATCGAATACAACCTCGTCGCGGCCAAGGTCATGGCCGCGAACGGAGTGGCCGTGAACGACCTCCATGCCTACGTCGCCGAAAAACTGAAGGGCACCGATACCCGCCGGATGCCCGGCACTTTTGAAATCGACAAGTCAGCACCTCTGGCCGCGCCCATCACCGAGGCCATCCTCGCCCGACTGCACTGAGCGCGGCTCCATTGACGGAAATCCTCAAGACCATGGGCCGTGGAGCTACTGTCACTTCGCCGCGTCAGGCTTTTTCAGGGGTGGTAAGGTTGGCTTCTTCGGGCCTGGGACCGTCGCTCCGGGAACGGTGGCCGCAGGAGGATTGAGCGAAACCGTCGGAGGGCCGGCCAACCTCACGGATGGAGCCGGGGGCTTGATCGGGGCAGCGGAGACGACCGGAATGGCCTTGAGCAGTTCCTTTGGCGCAGCCTCGGCCGGAGCCGGAGTTTCCATATCGGTCAGGGCACCCAGTTTATCATCGAAAAGCCGGTGCTTTGGCTCCACCCGATCCAGCGGGATCGTCACCGCAGGCGGCGGGCTTGGCTCCGCGCCCTTCTCGGCCTTCTGCTGATAGAGTTCGTTCTTCAACTCCTCGCCCGCAGCGGGCTTGAGGTTTGGCAACTGGATGGGCGTGGTGTGATGGCCGACCTTGCTGGTTAATTTCAAGGCCTCCTGGGGATCGCGCTTCATCCACGGCAGGTCGCCGAGGACTGGACGTCGGTTCTTGAAATCGCCCCACAGGGTCTCCTCATCGTCGGTCCAGAGGATGAAATGTTCGAGCTCCGGATTTCCAAGCGAGGGATCGGCTTCGAGTGCGGCTCCATAAAACCGGGCGGCCTGCAGCACCATGCCGTGGTGGAGCAAGGCG
>JANOKL010000497.1:0-4156 GCA_031419215.1 Luteolibacter sp.
CATCGCCGGGGTCGGCATGCCGCAGTTCACCGCGATCCGCAACGTGGCCGACTACTGTCGCGAGCACGGCGTGAAGGTCATCGCCGATGGTGGCATCCGCTCTTCGGTCATGACGATGTCATGGACGTGGCTTTCGCGGAGGCCGCCGCTGGTGATCTGGACGAACTGGGCACGCTCGCGGAGCTCGTCCAGCGACGTCGCGCCGAGGTAGCCCATGCCCGAACGGACGCCACCCATGAGCTGGAAAATAACGTCGCTGAGGGGACCTTTATACGGCACGCGGCCTTCGACGCCTTCCGCCACGAGCTTGCCGGAACTGTTCTGCGCATAGCGGTCGCCCGCGCCCTTTTTCATGGCTCCGAGCGAGCCCATGCCACGGTAGGTTTTGAAACGACGACCCTGGTAGTAAACGCTCTGGCCGGGGCTTTCGCGCGTGCCGGCGAGGATCGAACCGAGCATCACCAGATCGGCTCCGGCGGCGAGGGCCTTCACCACGTCACCCGAATAGCGGATGCCACCATCGGCGATGACCTTCACGCCGTGCTCGCGACAGTAGTCGGCCACGTTGCGGATCGCGGTGAACTGCGGCATGCCGACCCCGGCGATGACGCGGGTGGTGCAGATCGAGCCAGGTCCGATGCCGACCTTGATCGCACTGGCACCGGCGGCGACGAGATCCTTCGCGCCCTGCAGCGTGACAACATTTCCTGCAACGACCGGGCGATCCGAAAGCGAGCGAAGCTGGCTGATCACGTCCATCACCCGCGAGGTGTGACCGGTGGCGGCGTCGATGAAAAGTGCATCGGCTCCCGCTTCGATCAGCGCCTGACCGCGATCATGGCAATCAGGGCCAACCCCGACCGCAGCCCCGCAGCGGAGGCGACCGGCCGGGTCCTTGGCGGCGTTGGTGAAAGTGATCCGCTTTTCGATGTCGGACCCGGTGATGAGTCCGGCGAGCTTGCCGTTCACATCCACCAGCGGAAGCTTTTCAATGCGGTTCTGATAGAGAATGCGGCGGGCCTCTTCCAGGCTCGTGGTCGGCGGGGCGGTGACGAGCTTTTCACGCGGCGTCATCACGTCGGCCACCTTCGCATCGGCGCGGTCGAGGTAGCGGATGTCGCGACCGGTGACCATGCCTTCAAGTTTCCCATCGCCATCGACGACCGGGAATCCAGAGAAACCGTTCTCCGCCATGATCGCGCGGACCTCATCGACGCTCTGCTCCTTGCGGACCGTGTGCGGCTTGAGAATAACGGCGTTCTCCGAGCGTTTTACCCGGGAAACCATCACCGCCTGCTCCTCGATCGGGCAGGCGCGGTGGATGACGCCGATGCCACCTTCACGGGCCAGGGCGATGGCCAGTTCGGACTCCGAAACGGTGTCCATGGCCGCCGAAACGACTGGGATGTTCAGCGGAATACCCGCCGTCACGTGGGTGGAAAGGTCCGCCTCACCGGGCAGGACCGTGCTCAGGCACGGGACCAGAAGCACGTCATCAAAAGAAAGTCCGAGGGAAATCTCCGCCATGGGGGAGGCAATAGAGAGGCCCCCCCGGAATCAAGCGCGATCTCCGCGAGCAGCGGAAATTTTGCTCAGCGATTGGCGAAATCCAGCGGCGAAGGGACCGCCACGACGGCCATCCCCGCGAGCTGGGCCGCGATGATGCCGGCCGGGGCATCTTCCAGCGCCAGGCACCTTTCCGGAGCGACACCAAGGAGCTTGGCGGCGCGGAGGAAAATGTCCGGAGCGGGCTTGCCGATCGCAACGTCATCCGCCGTAACCACTTCATCGAACCAATCGGAAACCCCGACGGCCTGAAGAGTTTTCTCAATCACAAAGCGGCTGCCACCGGTCGCGATCGCCATTGGGATGCGGCGGGCGAGCAGGCTGCGGGCGAAATCGGCGACCTCCTCGATCAGTCCGAGACCCTTGATTTTCTTGAGAAAAGCCTCGCGCTTGGCGAAGGCGACCGACTCGGGATCGAGCTTCAGACCATACTCATCGTTCAGCTCAACAACGATGTCCTTGGTCGGACGACCGCCCATCGCATAGAAGATGTCCTCCTTGAACACTCCGCCTGCTCCATGAAGCGCCAGTGCCTCGCACCACGCCTCAAAGTGCGCGGGCATCGAGTCAACGAGTGTGCCATCACAGTCAAAAATCACGGCTTCATAGCCGCTTTCCGGTAGTTCAAGGGGTCCGACCTGCGCCATCGCGCGGAGGGAGTAGCAATCGACCGACGAAACACAAGGGCGGAGAGGGAAAATTTCCGCCACGCCAAAAGTCAGAGCTGCACGGTGAGGTCCCGGTATTCCCCGGCTGCGACCGATTTCGGCGCGTCCGGCGAGCTGAGGATTTTCACATCACCCGCGATCACGACACCTGGCTCGAATGTCACACGCCCTTCAAGCGTCAATGAGTTGCACGCGATCAAGCTGGGCACGCCGAGCTCATCGAGCTGGTCGACGAGCTTGTAGGAATCCCCCAACGAGACCACCGGCGGCGCGCCATTCCGGGCCGCAGCAAGGCGGACCTGGCCATCCGGCAAAACTTCGTAGGCGTCCGAGCGGAGCGACAAAAGATCACCGGTCGTCTTCACCGGCGCGAAGCGGCTGCGTGGCACCTCGATGGCGGCGGAGCCCTCGAAGCACTCGATCGCCGCGCCCATCGCGACCTCGAGCTGCACCACGTTGGGTGAATTCTTGTCGCGCGGATCGACGGTTTTCTTGTTCCGGATCATCGGCAGCGGCAGCACGCCATCGTCGGCCGCGAGCTGTTCCTTCAGCAGATCCAGGCGGAGCCAGAGACTGTTGGTGTTGAAATAAAGATGGCGGTCGATGTCCTGGAAGGCATCGAGATCGCAGTCCGGGCACTGGGCGACTTCGCGGAGCAGCAAACGACCATCGGAGGTGCGTCTGGCCAAGTGTCCACCTTTCCGGTCCGCAGCGGTGCGGCGCGTGACTTCCATCAGGAATGGCGCGCCGCTTTCCGCGAAATACTCGAGCAGCGAGGGGTCGAGCACGGCCCCGAGGTTGTCGGAGTTCGAGACGAAGGCGTATTTCACCCCTTCAGCCAGCAGACGGTCCAGCCAGCCGCTGCCGATCAGCGCGGGAAAGAGATCACCATGACCCGGCGGGCACCATTCAAGATCGGAGTTCGATGGCCACTCGACCGGCAGCATCGTTGCGGCGTCGATCTTCGGGATCTGGTTCTGCATCAGCTCGACCTCGGAAGCCTCGGCAAATCCATCCGCGCGGTAGCGTTCGAGGTGATCGAGCGTGCCGCCACTGGTGTTGAAGGAATTCATCAGCAGGAGCCGCACAGGAGCCCCTGTAGTTTCACGGAGCGACTGCACCTGGCGGACCATGAGGTCGAGGAAGGTCACCCCTTCGCGAACAGGGAGCAGGCTCTTCGGTCCCTGTAGGCCCATGCTGGTGCCGAGCCCGCCGTTGAGCTTGATGACCACGGCTTGAGCCAGCAGCTCAGCAGGCACGGGCTTTCCGGCCGCCACGTCTTCCAGCTTCGGAATGCCCTCCGCAGGAGCGATCTCGCCTTCGGAAATCATCCCGGTCTCATCGCGGCAAAGCGCGTCGTAGTTGCGGCGGAAGGCACGGATCGCGGCATCGCCCATCCCGGCGTTGCGCATTTTCAGGTCAAAAGCGTCGAAATTTCCCATGATTCGTCAGAGGTCTGGACGGAACGTGAAGAAGTCCGACGCCACGGTCACGCGCGAAATCCCCTGCCCGCTCAGCGTTTCGCCTTCAGCCAAATGTCGGCGTAGTCCAGCCACGCCATCCAGTCCTCCCCATTCATCGAATGCCCGCCGGGCCGGATGAAATAGCCGAGGCGCGAAGGCATCAGCTTGCCGACTGCGGGCATCACCTTCGCACCGATCCCCTCACCCGCGACCAGTTGGTAAACCGGATCCGCCCCCAGCAGCATCGCGAACTGCCCCTCGGGATTCGACCAGACATCGCCCACCGCACAGGAAAACAGCACCGGACGTGGCGCACAGAGCGCGACCAATTCGTGCTGATCAAATTTCAGCCGCTCCGTGTTCTTCCCGACCATATTGAACTTTCCACAGAACCAGTGCGGAAACTTCGACGTGATGATCTCGACGGTCTCGTGCGCCGGCCGACCGTTCTTCGGATCG
>JANOKL010000498.1:0-7349 GCA_031419215.1 Luteolibacter sp.
GGGGGAGCAATCCTCCGCCCGTTTTTGTTGATGGCGGCGGAAGAAGCTGCCTCAATCGGTAAATCGCCGGAACAAGGGCCGCCACCCATTTCCATCATGCTCACCTATGCACTCACCGGAGGAATCGCGACAGGGAAGTCCACGCTCTGCCGTCTGATCGTTGAGGAGATTCCGGGCGTGAAGGTTTTTGACAGTGACGTCTGTGTCCGGGCGCTGCTGGAGACGGATGCCGAAGTGGCCTCGGAGGTGCTGCGCTTGTTCGGATCGAGTGCGTTGACAGCGCACGGGACGGTGGACCGAGGAATTTTGAGGAGCCGGGTGTTTTCCGATCCCGAGGCCCGCGCGCTTCTGGAGGGCCTGCTGCATCCAAGGGTGCGCGAGGATTGTCTTGCGTCCAGAGAGCGGGCGGCTATGGATGGCGCGGCGGTATTTCTCGCTGATATCCCGCTGCTGTTTGAAAAGAACTTCAGTTTCGGGCAAGAGCGGAGTTTGATATCAGCCACAACCCGTGCCACGCAGGTGAGCAGATTGAAGGCCCGAAATGGCTTTGATGATGATCTGATCGACTCCATCCTGAATGCGCAGCTTCCACTTGATGACAAGATCAGGCGCGCCGATGTGGTGTTCTGGAATGAAGGCCCGCTCAGCGTCCTCCACAGCCAGGTCCGCCGTTTTTCCCTTTCGATCCCATGATGAATTCCAATGATCCCGATTCCGTCGCAGATGCTACGGTCGAAGCCGCTGCGGCGGTGACCGAAGCCGTGGCACCTCCGCTTCCGGCCTCGATCAACATCAACACGTTCCGCCTGAAGTCGCTCTCCGAGCTGCAGTCGATGGCAGATGCCACGCCGTTGCGCATTCCCGGAGGTCTTTCGAAAACCGAGCTGACTTTCGAGCTTTTGAATTTCTTCAGCCGCGAGGGCGTGGAGCTCGTAGGAGAAGGGGTGCTGGAGCTGACCAAGGACAACTGGGCCCTGCTTCGTGATGCGGCCCGCAGTTTCAAGCCTTCTCCGGATGACATCCAGCTTCCGAACCACATGGTCCGCGAGTTCGGACTGCGCACCGGACAGCGACTGCGGGTGCGGGTGCGGGGGCCACGGGATCGTGAAAAATACCTGACGGCGGTTTCGGCCATTTCGGTGGAGGATGAGCCGGCCGAATCGTATCAAGCTCCGACGGAGTTTGAGCGCCTGACACCGCTGTTTCCCGACAGGCGAATCATTCTGGAAGGCGATGGACCCGAATTCCTCAGCGTCCGGGTGCTGGACTTGATTGCCCCGCTTGGAAAAGGCCAGCGGGGCCTGATCGTCGCGCCACCTCGGGGAGGGAAGACGATTCTCCTGAAGCAGATCGCCAAGGCCATTCGGAAGAATCACCCCGAGGCCGTGCTGGTGATTTTGCTGCTCGACGAGCGACCTGAGGAGGTGACCGATTTCGAGGAAACGGTAGGAGCGGAAGTCTTCGCCTCGACCTTTGATGAGGCTCCGCGTCGTCATGCCCAGGTGGCGGACCTGGTTCTGGAGCGCGCCAAGCGCCTGGTTGAGGGGGGCAAGGACGTGATCCTCCTTCTGGACAGCCTCACCCGTCTCGCGCGAGGCCATAATTCCTCCATGCAGGGTGGCCCGATCGGCTCCGGCGGCATCAGCCCCGCCGCGCTTCAGAAATCCGGGAAGTTCTTCGGCGCGGCGCGCAACATCGAGGACGGCGGCAGTCTGACGATCCTGGCCACGGCCCTGGTGGAGACGGAAAGCCGGATGGACGACGTGATTTTCGAGGAGTTCAAAGGCAAGGGCAACATGGAGGTAAAGCTGGATCGTGAACTCGCCGAGCGGCGGGTTTTCCCGGCAATCCACATTCCCCAGTCCGGCACCCGAAACGATGACCGACTCTACCATCCGGAGGAATTCGTCCGCGTGCTCGACATCCGCCGCCAGCTCGCCCAGTTGCCGGTGGGCGATGCCATCGAGACTCTGATGACCAACCTGCGGGCCACCAAGACCAATGCCGAGTTGCTGCTCAGAGGGTTGAGGTGATTCCGATTTCCGATCGCCTCCGAACCAACCCGTTTTGCCGATCCCTTCCACAGGTCATTTTGCCATGTGATTCTTTGCAGCTTGCCAGCTTGAGCCCAGTCCTTAACTTCAGCCCGAAAAATGAAACCCCGTTTCTTCAAAATCCTTATTCCGGCGGCGATCGTCGGGCTCTCGGTGTTCTTTATCACCAACAGGCCGTCGCCACAGCCCGGTGATCCTTCTGGGCTTGCCGCCTCAGTCCGGTCCCAGGCTCACAATCACGATCATTGTGACTCTCATTGCCGCGCTGAAGAGCGCGCATCGAAGCTGGACGAATCCAATCCGGATGGGGTTCTCCAGCGTATTCCGGTCGCCGACCGCGCCTCACTTTGGGATGGCGTCGCCTGGAACGGTCAGAATCCTTCCGAGTTCCTTACCAAGCAAATCGGCGACAAGGTGTCGATGGATCTTGGCTTTGGCGAGCCGATGAGCGGCAAGGTGATCGTCAAGAACAGCTCGAAGGACGGCTCCAAAGTGGTGGGCGTCGAGTTCTCAAAGCCATCCGCCACGCTGCATATTCGTGTGGATGCCAAGGGCTCGCTGTTCGCCGATCTAAATCCGCAGGATGCACTTTCGATGTATCGCTGGAGTGGTTCGGTCAAGGCACCGGTATTGACCCGCCTTCCTCAAACCAGCGTCATTTGCTCCAGTGTGGAAGAAGGGGATCGCCTGGTGCAAGGGATGCCCAAGGCAGCGCCCGGAACCACCTCGCCGCCCGCCAGGGGTCCGGTGAGCATTCCCAGTTTGAACAGCCGGCCAGGTGCAAAGGGCTGCATTCTTCTTGATTTGGACGGACAAGTGGTCACCGGGACCCGTTGGAACACGGCCAATCGAATCGCAACCATCACTTCTCCAGCACCTTCCTACTCGGATGCCCAGGTCTCTGGAATCTGGAGAGTGATGGTCGAGGATTTCGCACCCTTCAACGTCACCGTGACGACCAACGAGGCCGTCTTCAACACCTACGCAAAGAACCGCCGCATGCGGGTCATTTTCACGCCTGATCAGTCCTGGTTTTCCGCTTCGGTCGGGGGGATCGCCTACCTGAACTCTTGGAGTGATGGTTCCGATGACCCATGCTGGGTTTTCAATATGGGTGAATACAGCGCAGCGCTGACCGGTAGCCACGAAGTCGGACACACCTATGGACTGCGTCACGATGGATTAGGTGCGGCCGAGTATTACGGCACGGGCAACGGTGTATGGGGTCCGATCATGGGAGCTCCATTCGGGATCGGTATCGTGCAGTGGTCAAATGGTGACTACACGGGAGCCAGCAACCAGGAAGACGATCTGGCTCTCATCGCCGCCGGCAAAAACGGAATTGGTTATATCACGGATGACTATGGCAACACGGGAGCCACCGCGACCAATTTCGGGAGGAACTCGCTGGGTGGGGTCGTCCAGAGCGGTCTGATCACCACCAACACGGACATCGACTACTTCTCGTTCACGACGACGGGCGGCAATATCCAGTTGTCGCTGAAGTCACCGTCAACAAGTCCGAATTTGAATGCCCAGATGACTCTTTATAATTCTGCGGGCACTGAACTGGTCACCAACAATTCAGCGCCTAGTCTCGCCTCCACCCTCACGCAGTTCATCCCGGCTGGTGCCTACACCGTGAAAGTCGAAGGGGCTGCGGAAGGAACCTTCGATGCCGGTGGCTACAGCAAGTACGGATCAGTTGGTCCCTACAGCATCTCCGGCACGATTCCCGGCCTGGGTGCTGGCATCGCCACGATCACCGACCCGATTCCTGACGGTCTCAGCATCCGCGAAGGCAACGGCCTATTCCTCAATGCAACCGCCCCAGGGCTCAACGCATCGTCGACAATCTTGTGGAAACAGGTCAGCGGACCCTTTGGAGGCGTCACGACATTCTACCCTGCGACTTCGCTCGCCACTCGGGCGTCGTTCAGCAAGCCAGGAATCTACACGATCCAAGTCCAGCTCACCAGCAATGGCTCCATCAGCTCGGATACCGTCACAGTCTCGGTCGAGTCCATCACGGATCCCCGCAATTACGCGAACATGGGCCCGGTGATTGAGGTGAGTTCCGCAACCTCGTTCTTCGCCTTTGACGGAGATCTGATCGGATCTGCGACGGACGATGGCATTCCAGTGTCCACCGCGCCTAAGGTGCGATGGGATGTTGTCTCAGGAGCCGCGAACATTGCGACTCCCGCCAGCGGCGGCACCAAGATTCGCTTTCTTTCTCCCGGTGTGTGCAATGTCACCCTTTCGGCTACAGATGGCCAGATCCGGACCTACAAGGAGCAAGCGCTGAATGTCTCCGTGAGAAGTCTCGGGCTTGCCGCGACCGGGGCTTCCGCGAAGCTGTTTGTCCCTACCAATTCGTCCGTCGATGCGACTTGGCGTGACCTTGCCTTCAACGATGCCGCCTGGGCTTCCAGGCCTCTCGCGATGGGTTACGGCAATGGAGCTGCCTTCAAGGAAGCGCTCATCAAAGGATCGAACATCAAGACCCTGCTCTACAACAAGGGCACCAGCGCCTACATCCGGGTGCCTTTCCAGGTTCGTTCTAAGGATTTCGTCGCCGGCTTGAAGCTCAGGATGAAATTCGACGACGGATTCGTGATGTATCTGAACGGAACCGAGATCCTTCGGAACAATGTTCCAGCCGGAGCCCCTGCTTGGAACACGATCGCCTCTTCAAAGCGTCTGGAAGCCAATGTGGCGGTGCCGATCGAGGTGGATCTCTCAGCCTTTAAAGGCTTGCTTCTGAATGGTGGCAACGTTCTGGCGATCCACGGAGTCAATGCCAAGAGAACGGACGCGGAGTTTCTCATCGCTCCGGAGTTCGGGCTCCAGTTGATCGACACGCCCTACTTCCGAAATATTCTCGAAGCCTCTGCCTTGCCCGCCGCGAATCTGGCCCCGAACGCGGATGCCGATACGGATGGCACTAGCAATCTCGTCGAACATGCGCTGGGCTTGAATCCCTTCACGGCCAATTTGCCCGTGCCGGTTTTGACTCCTGATGGCGCAGGTGCGGTCCTGATGACGCTTTCGTTGAGTGCACCTTCGGATGTCCAGTACATCCTCGAGCGCAGCTACGACATGGTCAATTGGACGGCGATTGCCCAGAAGAACGGTGCAGGTGCCTGGATCAGCAGTACGGTCACGGTCACTACGGTCAGCATTGCTTCTCCCAAAACCACTGTCCGCTTGCTGGAGGCCAATGCCCCTCCATCCGCAGTGTATCGCATCCGTTTCATTCTCAGCGGACCTCCCTGAGCGTCATCAGGAGGTTGGTGGATCGCCTGAAGGGTCCCGTTCATTCCTGGATTTCAAATTCCCGGTCGCATCGAAGGGTGCCGACCGGGTCTTTATTTGCCCGATTCCCACGGTTTCTGAAAAATAGTTTCAGTGCAGACGAACCTCATTACAAGCATGCGGGAACGTTTGGAATTCAGGTGCGAGACTTCGTCGACCCGATGAAAGAGGATTTCAAAAAGTCTCGGCTCACCTGATGATCAATGCGGTTGAAATGACGGGAAATGGGTAAGTGTCTCTGACTCTTGGAGGTCTGGAATTCGCTCTTCTTCACGCACTGCATCTCGACGAAGGAATGCCGCTACGTGCATTTGCGCATGGACAAAAAACATCCGGTTTTCTGTTGAAATTCCAGTGATTCATGAACTTGGAAAGCGGCGTTTTGCAAAGGTCTTTGGAGCCTCGTTCCGGTTTCTTCTTCAAACGCTTTTTTCCTTGTAGCCCCACGAGGCGGAGCTACTTCTTTCCCCATGGTCTACCGAAAAGCCCTTCGATTAGCTGCCTCTGCGTTCACGTTCCTCTCGATGGCAACGTCCGCCTCTGCCCAGCTGGAGCACAAGAACCCACAGCTACTGAGGTCAAGCAGCGCTTCCGTCTCGTCGGCGTTCAGTCCGTTCGGCAACAACGTCACTTTCAACAAGTATGGCGACGATGGCTCAAGCTGCGTCCTTGACGCTTCCGGGCTGCTGATCTGGGTGGATGCCAGCGGCAACTACCGCATCATTCCTAACTCCGAGCTTTCGGTTCCGTTGGTGGTGAGCAATTCAGAATTGATCGTCTGGAAGAACCGCTTCGCAGATTACGACTTCTACCCCAACAAGGCTGACATCCAAGTGAGCCTTTTCCGTGCGGACGAAACCGGTCTCATCACCGAAAGCCCGATCACGATGGAGGGCAAGGAAGTCCTTGACACGGCACAGTTGACCACCACCTCGGGCTCCTTCCTCTTGGTCACGACCGAGCGCGTCGACAACGGTAGTGAAAACCCGAACACGAATGACAACATCATCATTCGCTCCTACCGTGTTACTTTCTCGGGTAGTGCGCAACGCTTGAGCCAGGTCTCGCGGATCGCGCCTGCAGACTCGACGAACTATCAGTTCACTCAGCAGGGTCCTATCAACACGATGCTTGGCTGGGGCAGCGATGGTTCCGTTCTCTTCAGGAATGTGACTGTCGGTGGCTTTGAATTCCTGTGGATGAACAGCGATGGCGTGATGGTCGACATTCCTTCAACGCGGGTGACAACAGGTGGAACCGCCTCTGAAATTGGGGGCATGGTTTACACCTCGAATGTCAGAATCGTCTACAACACTTCATCTGGCACGGTTGGTTACTTTGAGTTCAATCGTAACCCCGCCACTGGAAACCTGACTACCGCGAATGGAACTGCGGTGGCGGGAGTCACGGGTACACCTTTGAGCTTCCCGAAAGTAACCAGAGTCGGATTCGAACAATATTTCTACACATTTATTGCACCTGATTCCATAAGAACCTTCAGAATCAGCGGTTCATCTGGAGCTACTACTGTTCGTACTGCTGTGATAACGGGAGCTACAGGCTTGGCAAATGCCGAGGTGAAGGCTCTTAATCCTGCTGATGGCTCTGCTGTCGTGGTTCGTGGAGAGAGCGTTTACTGGCTACACTCTGGCACAGGTAGTTTCAGCACTCTCCCAGCCGTTTCCAACAGGGCTGACCCAATGTTTGTTGCCGACCGCGAAATCGTTGTTTGGAACAATGCAACCGCTCCTCCAGGCACAGATGGCCTGCGCCAGTTGGTGGACATCCGGCATTACAGCCGCACCAATCCGCCAGGCCCAGCGGTTCCAGTGCTGACGTCTTCCAACATCGTCCTGAATGGTCTGCCAGGACTTCCCACCACGGGAACAGGCCCAGGGCGGGTGGTGCTCTCCACCTCGGACATCACCTGTTTCGCTGTCAGGCCGAGGGCAGTGCCGGCCTGCTTGAGCCCTCTGG
>JANOKL010000499.1:0-5399 GCA_031419215.1 Luteolibacter sp.
AGAGAGTCCCGAAGCAGCGGGGGCATAAGAACGTGGAAAATCCAGATTTCACACAGACCTCCCCGCTTTTCGTGAGGGAGACACCACTGATTTCAGTGGCCCCACTCGCTCACGGCGTTTCCGACAGCACGCTGTAGAACCCTTTCGCGGGCAGGGGCGGCGGTGCATTGAAGATCACGTTGCCCGACTGAGTGCTGCGACTCACCCCAACGACCGGTGACCAGAAGTCCAGATCACTGCTGAACCACATCGTCTGCGTGGAGGCCGGGTCTTCGGGAACTGTTAGACTGAATCCTCCAACTCCCTTCGTGAAGCTGGCCACCGACACCACAGGCGCGGTGCTGTATTTTCCCAGCTCATAGCGCAGCCGGTAGTAGCGTGCCTGCTGGACCGTGCTCATGGCGGAGATTCCATTCGCCACCAGATTCGTGGACTCCGCCGGATCAGAAAGAAGGTCGTGGAATCGCTCCGTCCCATCCCTGTTCCGGGTGATCTTGTAACGGTCATCGCGCAACACGCGCCCTCCCGTGGCGACCGCACTCTGGTCGAACTGATCCGTGTAAACGCGGCTGCGGATGCCCGTGACCGTGTTTGCCAAGACCGGAACCAGGCTTTTGGAATCCAGGCTGACAGTCGATGGAAGCGGAACGCCCGCGAGTTCCAGCATCGTGCTGAAAAGATCCACGGCATGCACCAAGGCATCGCTGCTGCGGCCAACATTGACGACGTCCGGGCCGCTGATGATCAGCGGGACGCGAATGCCTCCTTCGTAGAGCGTGTCCTTGGCGTGCGTGTTGTCGTAGGGAGCCTGAGCCACCTGTCCCGGCGTTCCATTGTCGCCCATGAACAGGATGTCGGTGGTGGACAGGTTCACCGCGAGCAGCAGGCGGGCGATCTCCGTGTCCATGGCCTGCGCGGCGGCTCGGTATTTGAGGAGGTTGGTCGCAGGATTGGCTCCGTAGCTGTGCAGAGCGACCGGGGGAGCATGGAATGGAGTGTGAGGCGCGTTGAAAGAAACCCACGCCACCCAGGGCTGACCGGCAGTAGTCCGGGCGGTGATCCAGGCGACAGCATCATCGACCACGTCCGACGTCGCGTAGCGATTGCTGGTGGAGGGGGCACCATTGATGATCTTGGCCCAGCTCGTGTAGGATGTGAGCGCGCCGCCGGTAGAGCCGGAGAAATGAGGCCAGCCACCGATGGAGTTGGGCGCACTGGCGATGCCTGATCCCGCAGTGAGATGCCATTTCCCGAAACAGGCGCTCTGGATGCCGAGCATGGGGTTCTGGGAAATGACCTCGGGAAGGGTCACTTCTGCGGCGGGCAGTGAATTTCCAGCGACCACCGAGACGGCCTCCCCCACCCCGGTGCGAAAGCCATGACGTCCGGTGATGAGGCAGGCACGGGTGGGCGAGCACACCGGGCAGGCATAGGCCTCGCTGAAGCGCACGCCACTCGCCGCCAGCGCGTTGATTCTCGGTGTCGGCGCGGTGGCTCCGGCGGTGGTGTTGTAAAGCGAGCTGCTATCGACACCGTAGTCATCGGCGATGATCAGCAGCACATTCCGGCCGGCCAGCGCGAGCGGCGATGCCAGCAACATCAGGGCATAAACAAGGAACTTCATGGTGCGGGTCGACTCTCCTCCGTCAGCGTTTTCAGAAATGCAACCAAGGCGGCCTTATCCGGAGCGCTTAGATTCAAGCCTGTCTCCGGATGCTTCGCCAAGTTCGGGTCCAGCGTGGGGCGGCGATGGATGCCGGTGCTGTAATGTTCAACCACTTCCTCCAATGTGGCGAACCGGCCGTCGTGCATGTAAGGGGCTGTTAGAGCAACGTTGCGTAGCGAGGGAGTCGAGAACTTGCCCTGATCGCCAGGTGATCCCGTGACCTTCGCGCGGCCCGGAGCCTCGCCATTGAGACCATTGTCATGGAACTGGTGATCGCTGAAAAGCGCGCCGCCGTGACAGTGGAAACAGTCCGCTCCATTCTGGCCGGTGCGCGGTTCGTATTCGGTCATGAACAACTCAAAGCCCCGCTTTTCCTCATCGCTCAAGCTCGCCTTTCCAGCGAAGGCCCGGTCGAAGCGTGAATCCCGCGCACTCAGAGTGAGCAAGTACTGTTCGAGTGCCAGCGACACCTTCTGTGCCGTGATGCCGGGAGTGGCGAAGGCGTCCCTGAACGAAAGGACATCCTCCGGGGAAGCGGCCAGTTTTTCACAGGCCTTCTCCAGCGATTGATCCATTTCCCGATGATCCTGGATCGGCATCAGCACCTGCTCACGCAGGGACTTGGCCCGACCGTCCCAGAAGAACTCCCGCTTCCAGGCCAGGTTGAAAAGCGGCATCGAGTTCCGATCGCCGCTGCGACCTTCGATGCCACGACTGACCGCCAGACGGTCGGTGAAGCCCGCGTCCGATTGATGGCAGGTCGCGCAGGAGATGGTGCCGTCGCGCGACAGTCGCTTGTCGTTGAAAAGCTTCTCACCCAGAGACACGCGCTCGACGATGAGCGGATTGTCACGCGGCAGATCCGGCACGGGAAAGGTCCGGCTCATGGTGAAGCGGTACGGCGTGAATTTTGCAGGAAGATCAATTGGCTCCACTTTAGGCAAGGAAGCAGCGGCAGCCACCTCCGACACAATGCGGTTCACCCGGAATGCCCCGCGCAGGTTCGACACGAGCGCCTCGGCTATCGGATCGCCCTCGCGCGAATGAGTGGCCGTGCCATCCTTTTCAAACGACAAGGGACGCGGAGCATTGAGAAGGCTGGCGACATCGAAGTGGATCTGCACGCCAGCGTCCTTCCGCAAATCGAGCGCAGCGCTCAGGCTGATGGAGGTTCGATTCGGATCGCGGGCCAGGTGGTGCGCATAGCCCTTCGGCTCTTCATTTCCTGTCCGGAAATGGCCCTCGATCGCCATGAAAATGTAGCCGCCCTGCCAGCTCCAGTGCAGGCCATTGAGGTTCGGATTGAGAGGATCATCGGCCGGGATTTTCGAGACATCGGCGGCATTGGCACTCGCATCCGGACCGATGTGAAACCGCAGGGCCTGATACGATCCTTCCTCCACACCCTCCACCTGGAATACACGACGCCTCGCAGCAAGATCCATCCAGGCGGTGCTATTAGGAAACTCCACCCACTGACCATCCTGACGCTGCAAGGCCACCCCTGTTAGAAGGTAGCTGAGACGCGTGATCGACAGCGATTCGCCAGCGGCGGTTTCATAACGTAGCGAATCCATCCGCAGTGGCTCGCCATTGAAAACCGGGTCGATGGTGACCTCCAGACGCGATGCTTCGACTGTGGCTCCCGCCGAAAGCAGAAACATCATCATTCCAGTTTGGAGCAAATTCGTCACGACTCAGTTGACAGTGAAACCACCAGCCAGGGTGTAGGTCGGTCCAGGACTGAAGACAACCACGACGTTCTTTGCGCCGGTGGTGGTTCCCGAGGGGATCACAAAGGTCGCCTGAGCGGTCGTTGCGCTGGGTCTAGAAATGCTTGTGCCGATAATCGTTCCTCCGAGCGTGATGCTCGTCGGCACCACATTGGCGGGAGGATTCGGTGGAGTGGTTGGAAGCGTGATCGTCACGGTGACGGTGGTTCCTCGCGCTGCACTGCCTCCTGGAGCAATGGCCGTCGTGGTTCCACCGCCTGATGGTGCATAATCGAAGCCATTGCTGTCGAAGCTGGCGAGCGAGGTTTTCGAAACACGGTAGAATCGCTTGGGATGCGCGTTTTTCGCCCCGAGTTCCACCACCGAGGCAAGGTCATCCGTCGCGGTGACAGTGGGCGTGAGATCGGGCCAGTCGCTAAGATTCGCGGAGGCCTCAACGAGGTAGGTTCCGCCCTCCACCGCGCTCCAGGTCATGGTGACATCGCCTGTGGCATTGTTGACGGTGGGGGTGTTCGCAGTCTCCACCTTGTTCGGCCCGCCATTGAAATAGGTCGTGACGGTTTCAGCAATCGTGGAAGTGCTGCCCGTGGGATTTCCAAAATACTGGCGTCCGGTGGTGTAAGGATAAGCAGGTGTGCCGTCGGCATTGATCGTGGTGAAGTAGGCGTAAGTGCCCGATGGATATTCGGGCGTCACGCACCAACGGACGTTCTGCTCGTTGAGATCGAAATCGACCCCCTGCGTGTAGCCACGATCGCCAAGGTAATCGAAGTCCTCGATGTAATGTCCGAGCAGGTAGGTGCTGTTGATCGCGGGGCCGTTCTTGAACGTGACGGTCTGGATCCGCTGCGCCCACGCTGGCAAGGTGGTGCGCCCGGTGCTCGTCAGATTAGTCGTGCCATAGCTGCCGTTTCTCAGGACAAATCCGGAAACCATCCGCCGCAGACCGCTGTTTGCATTGAGAGGGCTGGAGTAGCCGTAGGGCCCGTAAACCGGCAGGCCATCGGCAGCCCAAGCGAGAATCGGAGAGTGCCTGGTGACCGCCGTGGTGCTCTCGGTGTAGCGATTGGTCGTGGCGTTGTAATCGACGTGGTCCCCGAGCTGGTAACGCAGTCCGATGGGCTGCGCGTGGTAGTGGTAGTTGTTTCCCGCCTGATGGGCCAGCGCCGGATCGAAGGTGACGCCTTCATTGTGGTAGCCATCGCGGTTCCACACTCCGTCACCGGTCAAGCCGTTGACGGGAGTGGAGTCGGTGGCGCTGGCGTTGACGTAGGAAAAGGCATCGCGCATGTCGAACATCGAGACCCCATTGACCATGCAGCCACTCGCGCCGAGGCCGGTGAGCGACTTGGTCGTTGGAATCGACGGCGTCCGTGGGATGCGGTAGATCTTCGCGGTGTTGGACGGGAAGTTTGGGAGATTCATGGTCTTCCCCGCATCCAGATACCAAGGTCCCATGATGTGGCTGGCAAGTCCTGTTGCCCGGACATAGACCCAGTTCGTCGAGTAAACGATCTTGCTGACGCCCGCATACGTCGGAGTGCTCTGGACGCCGCTGCCTCGACTCCATGTTTTCGAAATGGTGCGTGAGGTTTCATCGGCAGTACTCTGATAGACACGCGCATACTGGCCGGAATCCTCGGTGTACCAGGACGTGAGCTGGGGGTCTGCCTGGACAAGTCCGGCGGCGAAAATAAGGAGCAGAATTGGAGTCGTTTTCATCTGGGTTGAGCACATGGAACCCTGTGATTGTGAACCGCGTGTGTGGTTTCGACCCCATAAATGTTAAGCAGGAGTAAAACCCACAAGCTCAACCATGAATCTGCTTGCCCTCACGGCACCGTATTTCAACTAGTGCTCACACGGTCACCATTCATGCGCGCAGTGTCACCACCCCGAGCTTAACGAACATTTTACAATTCAGGTCCGAATTCTGAACCTGCTCTTAACGATCAGCGGGTTTCTACAAATAGCTGCCCGTGGTATTCAAACGGAACCCG
>JANOKL010000500.1:0-17072 GCA_031419215.1 Luteolibacter sp.
CGAACATGTGTCACGAGTCCAGCGGCGCGGCCCTGAAGGCCTCGGTCGGCGTCGGCAAGGGGACCGTCACCCTCGATGATTTCCTCGAGGCGGAAACGATCCTCTGCGTCGGCCAAAATCCCGGCACGAATCACCCGCGCATGCTCAGCACATTGGCGGAGGCAGTGGGAAAGGGCGCGAAGCTCGTCGCGATCAATCCCCTGAAGGAAGCTGGCCTCACCGGCTTCGCGCATCCGCAGCAGCTCGGTGGGCTGCTAGGGCGTTTCGCTCCGCTGGCCTCCACTTACCTGCAAGTCCGCGTGAACGGCGACTTCGCGCTTTTCCGTGGAATCGCGAAGGCACTCGTCGCGGCAAACACAGTCGATGAGGCTTTCATCCGCGAACATGGGAACGACTACGAGACTTATCGTAGTTTGTTGGACCAGACTTCATGGGACGAGATCGAAGCGCAGTCCGGCATCTCACGCGATCAGATCGAGGTCATAGCCGCCACCATGGCCAGGGGCGAACGCCGCGTGATCACCTGCTGGGCGATGGGCCTCACGCAGCATCGAAATGCCGTCGCCACGATCCGGGAAATCGCCAACATTCACCTGCTGCTCGGTGCCGTCGGTCGGCCCGGCGCCGGCCTCTGTCCGGTGCGCGGCCACAGCAATGTCCAAGGCGACCGCACGATGGGGATCTGGGAAAAGATGCCGGACCGTTTCCTCGACGCGCTTTCCCGCCAGGCCGGGATACCGATCCCACGCGCTCACGGCCACGACACCGTCGCTGCGATCCAGGCCATGCACCGGGGCGACTCCAAGGTCTTCTTCGCCCTCGGCGGAAACTTCGCCCAAGCCACGCCCGACACCGACTTCACCGCCGAGGCCCTGCGGAAATGCCGACTCACCTGCCATGTTTCCACGAAGCTGAACCGCAGCCATCTCGTTCATGGCAAGCGCGCCCTGATCCTGCCCTGCCTGGGCCGCAGCGAAGTGGACGCCGGGGTGAAGGGTCCCCGCTTGGTGAGTTGCGAGAATTCAATGGGCGTGGTGCAAAGCTCCGAAGGAAAGCTGTCACCGGCTTCCCTGGATCTGCTCAGCGAGACCGACATCGTCGCGCGGCTCGCCGAGGCGGTGCTCGGAAACGTCGGCCACGTCCGCTGGCGTTGGCTGGCGGAGGACTACGATCGTCTGCGCGAATGGATCGAGGCCGTCGTGCCGGGTTTCGAAAACTACAACGAACGCCTCCGCAAGCCGGGCGGCTTCTACCTGCCGAACCCTGCCAAGCAGCGCCGCTGGGAAACCGACACCGGCAAGGCCAACTTTTCCTCCGCGCCGCTGGAGTCCTTCCAGGTCGCCCCCGGTCGCTTCGTCCTCCAGACCCTGCGCAGCCACGACCAGTTCAACACCACCATCTACGGCATGGACGACCGCTATCGCGGCATCAGCCACGCCCGGCGCATCGTCTTCGTGAACCCGGACGATCTCGCCGAACTCAGCATCAAGCCCGGTGAAATGGTCGATCTCACCAGCCACTGGTCCGACGGTGAGCGAAAGGCCGAACGTTTCCAGGCGATCCCCTACGATATGCCTAGTAGAAGCGCCGCCGCCTATTTCCCCGAGGCCAACGCCCTCGTCCCAATCTCAAGCATTGCCGACATCAGCCACACCCCCGTGAGCAAGAGCATCGAGATCTCGATCACGAGGTCGGCTCAACCGGGCTAGGCCGCTTCATTTGGAGGCAGGCTCGACGATGAGCACCCCCTTCATCACGCGCCAGTGGCCTGGGAAGGTGCAGAGGTAGGGGTATTCTCCGGGCTCATTCGGGGCATCGAACGTGAGCTCGGCCTTGCCGTTTGGCGCGACGAGTGGTGTGGCATGCAGAACTTTTGGCGAGACGGGAATGTAGCCTTTCGCCATGCCATTCGGATCGGCGGCGAGCTTGTCCGCGAGGGCTCCGACTTCCTCCTCTGCTCCGCGCGTCAGCAGGACGAGGTTGTGCATCATCAGGTCCGGATTGTGGAAAATGAGGCGCACCTTGGAGCCGGCTTTCACTCGCAGTTCACGCGGAGCAAATTGAATCTGATCCGGCACCGCCTGCAAGCGCAGCGCCTGACCGAGATCGGCGTTGTCCTTTTCCCACTCAGCGGAAAATGCGGCAAGCTGCGTGTCGTCGATGGCGGTTTGTGTGTTCGTGAGCTTTCCGCCGATGGGATTGAAAAGATACACGGCGGGCGGCGCGGCCTTGAGCTTGCGGTAGGTGATCTCGAGGGTGTTCAGGCCGGGCTGCAGCTCCAGCCTTGCCTGCTGCTCCGTGCTCCATTGGGAGTCGAAGGAGAGCACTTGCACGCCATTGAGCGAGACATCTAGGAAGCCGTGCTTCACCGAGAGGATGGCGGGCTGAGCGACGCTGCTTCGAAGGAAGGTGCGATAGTTTCTGCCGCCCTTGTTTTCCCATTTGGCGAGGCGCGTTTCAGGCAGGATCTCGATCACGGGCACGCTGCTTCCGATACGAGCCTTGGTGCCGTGGCCGAGGTCGGCGAGCATCCGTTTGACGTTGGCGTTCTTCTCGCCGTCGAAGGAGCGGGTGAGCTGCTCGACCTGAGGCAGAGTTGGGCGAAGGTGCGCGATGGCATCCACGACCTCCATGCGCACGCGTGGGTGTTCGTCCTTGGCCGCGCGCTGAAGAAGCGTCAGGAAATCTGGAAGCCGCGCCGCCTGCAGTCGCACGAGATGCACTGCCGCCGCGCGGTGCAGCGGGGACTTCGAGGCGAGCAGGGCGGTGAGCAGGGAGGGACGCGTTTCGCCGAGGCCGGCACAGACGAAGAGCGACTCCAGCACGGCCTGGTCATCGCCCGCTTTCGTGGCCACCCAGGCATCCACGGCGGCGAGCGCGGGCTTGCCAAGCTTCCGCAGTTCGATGCGGGCGTGGTGGCGAACGATGTCCTGCGAATGTGTGAGCAGCGCGCAGAGTTCTGCTGGTTTCGCGCCTTCGATTTTCGGCCAGTCCTTGACGATGGGTTTACCGTTGTAGCTCACACGCCAGATGCGGCCCTTGGTGTGATTCCAACGGGCATCGCGCATCGGGTTCTGCGCGTGGCCGATGATGGCGCTGGCGAAATCCGAAACGTAAATCGCGCCGTCAAAGCCGAAGTTCATGTCCACCGGACGGAAGGCGGGGTTCGGCGATGTCAGCAGGTTAAGCCGCCCGCTGCCGAGTGCTGTTCCCTGGCTGAGGTCGCATTTCGTCAGTGCCACCACATACGGCCCGAGCAGGACGCCGTTGGCGATGCCCTGCTGGTATTCGTCGGGGAAGTTCGGGCTGGAGATGCTCGTCGCACCGCTTCCTTTGCCGTAGTCGAGCAAATCGCCGTAGGCATAAGGTTGGTAGATGCCGAGCGGCGTCCACGTCAGCGGCAGCCCATCGACCACATCGCCACCGCCATACATCTGAAAAACATTGCCCGTGCGGTCGAAGGTCACGCGCCATGGATTCGGTGTCAGGCTCTGCCACTCGGTCTCGATGCGTCCGGTGCGCAGGTCGTGGCGGTAGGTGGTGGAGTCAAAGCCACGATGCACGCCGAATGGGGTCTCGAACTGCGAACGGTGAAACACGCCGTCTGAAAACCACACGCCGCCGATGGGGTCGGTGGCGATCATGCCGCCGTGATGGGAATCGGTGACATCGAGCCCACGCAGTGCCTCGGTCTTCGTGTCAGCGCGTCCGTCACTGTCGGTATCGCGCATCAGCCAATGGCGCGATTGCTCGCCGATGAGGGCACCATTTTCGGTAAAGGCGATGCCGTCCAGCGCGTCGAAGCCACTCGCGAACGTCGTGCATCTGTCCGCCTTGCCGTCGTGGTCGGTGTCCTCGAGCACGATGATCTTATCCTCCTGCGGTTGGCCGGGGACGGTGTGGGGGAAACTCGGCATCGTCACCACCCACAGCCGTCCACGGGCATCGAAGGCGATCTGCACCGGTGCACGCAGTTCGGGAAACTGCTCCTCAGAGGCGAAGAGATTCAGCGTGTAGCCATCGGCGACCTGCATCTCGGCCTGCATCTCGGCGGGCGATTTCACCGTGCCCACGCCGCTTTTCGATCCCCCACTCGTGACCGGCGGCAGCGGAGCGAGCGCGATGAAGGGAGCATCGGCGAATTTCGAGTCTGGGTTGCGTGCGATGTCATGCACGAGCGCGTCCGCCTTTTCGATGCGCTTCAGGTAGAGCGGAATTTCCGCCGCCCGCTCTTGAGGCCGCTTGCGCTGGCCGTAGTAGAGGATGCCGTTCTTGGGACGCACCACTTCCGCCACGTAGTAGGCGAGCTGCGAGGCCGCGGCGGCGACTTCCTTCACACGAGCGGCATCCGCTTTATCCGCTGCCACGCCGGCGAGAGCCGTGGCAATGATGCGGGCCACTGCGCGGTTTCCGGCGTCGTTGAGGTGGACGCCGTTGGTGGTCAGCGGAGTCTTGCTCTGCGCGGTGGGCGTGAACAAATCCACAAACAGCGCACCGCGTTTCTTCGCCGCTTCTGCGATCGCGTCGGCGTAAAGTTTCACGACTGCCTTGCGTGTTGTGTCGCCCTCGGTCGCAATGGGGGAGAGCAGCACGAACTTCGCGCCCGGGTGCTGCCGCGCGAGCTGATCCATGTAACCCTCCAGCGCCGAGCGGAACGCCGGCAGCCCGGCCGCTCCCGCGAAGGATTCATTGAGCCCGTAGCCGAGCACGACCACCTTCGCTGGCCATGCTGCGAGCAGCTCCTTCATGTGCGCCGCATAGCCCTCCGCGCGCAGGCGGTTCGCCACCTCATCGCCGGTCCAGGCGAGACTGCGGAAATGCAGGTTTTTCCCCGGCTGTGCGAGCTGCACCCGCGCCTCCATCTCCCCGTGCTCCAGCAACTGCTCGACCATGGAGCCTCCATGGAAAAGCACGGTGTCATTTTGCTGGAAGGTAAGCTCCGCGTGGGCCGTGGCGGCCAGAATGAGAGAGGCAATGAGGAATTTCATGGGTTGGATCGAGGGCTTTCTTCCTCAGGCGCGGACGAAGGGAATGAAGTTGCCTGCATCTGGAACTCGGATGGCTTCCTCCCACTGGGCGTCTTGATGATTCGGGAGCCGAAATCAGCGGGCAGGCAGGGCAGCGAGCTGTTCCTAGATCACTTTGGCGACCTGCTTGGCGAGGAGCCCATTTGCCGCTCCAGTGAAGTGGACGTTGTCAGGTCCGTTCTGATGCTTCTTCAGATCCGGCAGCATGAGCGCATGGAGATCGTTCACGGCGACCTTGTGCTTCTGCATCACCCGCAGGGCAGCGTCCTGATACTGCTTCTGAATTTCCGGCGTGATCAGGACCTCCTTCTTGAACTTGTCGCGCATGGTCTTTTCCGCCTCGATGCAAGCGGGGGTTGTCGCGGCCCAGATCAACTTGGCCCCGGTCTTTTCCATGCGGCTCACGAGCACTTCCAGCCGCTCCTCATACTTCGCCGGTGAGCGGTCTTCCTTGTCGTACTGCCAGCCATACATGTCCCAGAGGCCCCAGTTGAAATGGATGAGGTCCCACTTTCCATCGCCCAGCCACTCGTCGATTTTCTTTACTCCGGTTCCGGTGTATTCGGCGTTGCCCGGATTCATCAGGACCTCGGCCCTGCCCGCCAGCAGTTGCTGGACGCCTTTTCCGTAGCCGCCGCGAATCGAATCGCCGATGAGCAGGACGCGGGGCAGTGGTTTGGTGGGAGCGGTGTTTGCTTCCTGTGCTGTCAGGTGGTGGGTGAATCCAACTGCCAGCAGCGCGAGCAGCCCGAGGGTGTGGAGGAATTTCAACTGGGTCATGGCGACGTTCATTTGGCGGCCGGGGCCTCCGGTTTCCTGCTCCAGAAAAGCCGCTCGGCATTTCCCCGACAGATTTTTTCCTCCACGTCTTTTGGAAGCTTCAACTCGTCGATCAGGGAAAACTCGGCCGCAGGCTTCTTGTCCGCTCCCAGCGACCACCAGCCGCTGTCAGTGCCGAACAGGAGTTTGTCGGCATTCCGGATGACAAAGGCCCGGGCGAATTCCTTGTCGCGACCGATCACGCTCCGTCCCACCGTGCAGGATAGATCGGCGTAGAGATTCGGACATTTTCGAAGGAGCCGGTCGCAGGTGCCATCGCCGAGATTTTTCCACCAGTCGGAGTGGGCGATGAGGATACAGTTCGGATAGGTCTTCAGGACGTTCTCGAGTCGCGGCAGGCCTTTTTCGTCGAGGTTCTTGTTCCGGTCCATGTGGAACATCACCGGCAGGCCGACCTTCTCGCAGGCCTCGTACAAGCGCATGAGCGAGGGGTCATCGAACTTGAGGTTCACTCCGTAATGTTCGCCGAACCCAATGGCTCCATCCTGCTTCTCGCGGGTGAGCAGCTTGACGGCTTCCTCGACGCTGGTCACCTCCTCGGGGAAGAGGATGCAGAAGCGATCCATGCGACCACGATACTTCGCGTAATTGGCGATCTGCTGCTTGCGCTCTTCTTCGTTTTTCGGGCGGGATTGGGCCAGCGGGTGGTTGATGATGCGCTGCACGTTGGTGGCCTTCATCCATTCGGCGACCTTGTCGAGATCACCTTCCTTGCAATCCTGGAAGTGAACGTGCGCGTCGGTGAACCTGCCCTTGTCTGGTTCTTCGGCCAAAACGTTCATGCCCATCAAGGCGATCGCGCAACCGAGTGGCAGCCCCTTGATGCCGGTGATGAGGTTCATGGCCTGATTCATTTGCCCTCCTTCAACCTTTGGAAGGTCCGGAAACTTTCACTCCCCGAAGCGATACCCGTGCATCGCGATCTCGCGATGGAAGATCTTCGTGATGCGGTCGGCCTGTTCGGTGGTGAGAACTTCGGTGTAGGGGCGTCGGTCGGAGCGATAGTCGCCCTTGGCGTTGACGCCGAGCGAGCCTTCCCAAGGGATGCCGAGGCGTCGACAAAGAGATCCAAAGTCCTCGTTCATGTTCTCATACTTGATGATCTGATCGACCATCACTCCGCCGTCTTGATCCGTGTAGAAGGGGTAGTTGAGGCAGTAATCGCCGCGATCCAGATACTCGTCGAGGGTCATGGTGCCGCCACGGACCTTGCTCTGCATGTGGTAATGCGAGAGGGTTTTTTCCCAGGGATTCCGCTCGAAGCTGAACTTGTGGTAGGTCTCCCAGATTTCCGGGTCGACGCGTTGTTTGAGGACTCGTGCGGGGATGTGCTCGTGGTAGCGGCGGCGCTTGTAGCAATCCTTGAAGGTGCGGACCGGGGTGAGGAAGCGTCGCTCGCAGAAGATCGAGTTGTCGCGCGGGTAATTGAAGCTGAAGAGCTCGGGAAAGGGCCAGAACGAGCGCTCATAGTTGCGCGGGCGGTGGCCCTCGACGAGCGGGTAGGTGGGCGTGATGATGTCGTCCTCGCCGCAGTGTTTCCCGAGGAAGACCTCGAGGCTGGTGCCGGCGGTCTTGGCGGTCTTGACGAAGATGAAGCGGTGTTTGTGCGAGATGATCATCGGGCGGAGAAAATCCTAAATTCGAAATTCGAAATTCTAAACGGAGAGCCAGTCGGTGAGGATGGTTTTGGCGCGGTGGGAGAAGGTGTGGTCGCGGAGGGTGCGGTCGCGACCGGCCTCGATCATGGCGGAGGCGCGGGCGGGGTCGAGGCGGAGGGCGTCGAACTGCTTGGCGAGGTCGGCGGCGTCCTTGTAAACGAGGATTTCTTTTCCGGGTTCGAAGCATTTCGGCAGGTCGGCGACGTCCGGGTAGGTGCCGATGCCCCCGGCGGCGGGGATTTCAAAGGCGCGGAGGTTGAGGCCGTTTTCGGTGTTGCCGGGCTGGGGGAGGTTGAAGACGGCGAGGTGGGAGCGGTAGAGGCTGGCGATGGTTTCGGAGGAGAGCCGGAAGTTCCTCCAGAAGCGCAGGAGGTTTCCCGAGCCTGGTCCGTAGAGGTCGAGCGGCAGGCCAGCGGCGCGCATTTCCGCGAAGATGCGGTGGCGGTGCGGGCTGCATTTTCCGGCGAAGACGAGCCGCGGTGTGATGGGCTCGGAGCGTTGGAATGGATAGCGGTCAGGATTCACCGCCAGCGGAAGGTAGCGCAGCCAGGGCTCGCGATGGTGCTCTGCGTGGAATTTTTCCAGGGCGGTCAGGCAATGGCTGTCGAAGTAGTAGACGCCCTCGAAGGCCGGGATTTGGTTCTGCGGGACCTTGTTGAGGCAGTCGCAGAGCCAGCCGACGATCGGGGCTCCGGGGCGGATCGCCTTTCTCCAGGCCTCGGCAGCGGGAGCGGGCAGGCCGGCCTTGTTCAGGACCACGACGAGATCCGGGGAAAAAGCGGCAAGCTCGGCGGCGCTGCGGCGGACGATTTCCGGGTTGTGGAGCTCCTTTCCCTCACCGCGCTGCTGGGAAACGCGCTCGGCTGATGTGTCGGCCTGGAACGAGATCGCAGTCACCTCGCAGCCCTGCTGGCGGAAACCGTCGAGCGTGTCCTCAAACCAGGTGAGGATGCTGCGGGACTTCCCGAGGATGGCGATGCGGGGTGGATTCATGAAACGGCCGGCGATCCATGACCGCCGGAACGACTAAACCCGCCCGGACGGGGGGTGGTCAATCCCGGGCACCCGCCTTGACCCGGTGGACGATTCCATGCCATACGAACCAAACGGCGAGCACGTGACCCGATGATTTTCAATTCCTACACCTACCTGCTGATTTTCCTGCCGCTGGCGCTGCTGGGGTTTTCGATCATCGCCCGTCACGGATTGAGGGCGGGATTCGGGTGGTTGGTGGTGATGAGCCTGGTGTTTTACGGCTGGTGGAATCCAGACGCGTCGAAGCCTTGGTCGCCCTTTTACCTGGCGCTGATCATGGGATCCTGCGTGGGGAATTACTTCTTCGGGCGCTTCATTTCCGGGCATAAACACACGCCGCTCGGGAAAAAAGTTCTCACGGTGGGCGTGGTCGCGAACCTCGGCCTGCTCGGCTACTACAAATACGCAGGCTTCCTCGCGGGACTGATGAACGTGGAACTCCACATCGTCCTGCCGCTGGCGATCTCGTTCTTCACCTTCCTGCAGATCGCCTACCTCGTGGACGCCTACCGTGGCGAAACCGAGGAGTATCATTTCACCGATTACCTGCTGTTCGTGACCTTCTTCCCCCACCTGATCGCGGGGCCGCTGGTGCATCACAAGGAGATGCTGCCGCAGTTCACGAAGGAAACGTGGCGGAACCACAAGTGGACGAATCTATCGGTCGGTCTGACCATGCTGGTGCTGGGGCTATTCAAAAAAGTCGTCATCGCCGACAACGCCGCAACGATCGCCAATGCCATCTTCAACCTCGCTGCGCGCGGTGACCGGGACGTGACCATTCTGGAAGGCTGGGCCGCTGCGACGAGCTACGCGATCCAGCTCTACTTCGATTTCTCCGGCTACTCCGACATGGCGATCGGCTCGGCGCGGCTCTTCGGCATCCGCTTTCCGCTGAATTTCCATTCGCCTTACAAGGCCGTCTCGGTGGTCGACTTCTGGCGGCGCTGGCACATGACGCTTTCCCGATTCCTGCGCGACTACCTCTACATCCCCCTCGGTGGAAACCGGAAGGGCAAGGTGCGCCGCTACGTCAATCTCATGCTCACGATGGTGCTCGGCGGCATCTGGCACGGTGCGGGATTCGCCTTCCTGCTGTGGGGCTTCCTCCATGGAGCCTATCTCTGCATCAACCACGGTTGGGCGGCGTTCCGGAAGAAGCGCAACATGGCTCCGCTGCCGAAGCCGCTGGCGATCGCTCTGACGTTCGTCGCGGTGATCGTCGCCTGGGTGCCGTTCAAGGCGGGCGCTTTCGAGCACGGGGCCAGCGGTTCGACCGCTCAGGCCATGACTGCGACGAAGAACATCCTCGCCGCGATGTTCGGCTTTAACGGCTTCCAAGGCTGGCCGGACAACAGCGCTTACGTTGCCAAGGACTCCCATGCCCTGCGCGCCTGTCTTTGGATGCTCGTCGCCTGGATCGCGCCGAACACCCAGGAGTTCCTCCGCCGCTATGCACCGGCTCTTGATGTCGGAACGTTCGACGGCAATCGGGTCGGCCCGCGCCGCTGGTGGCAGTGGCGACCGACCGGGATGTGGTTCGCCTTCACGCTGATCCTGCTCATCATCACCATCGCCCAGTTCGACAAGGTGAGCGAGTTCATCTACTTCCAATTCTAAGCCCGTGGCCCGACCTAGCACCACCAAACGCTCCGGACTCGCTGGCTCAGACAAGGCCTTCCGGCGCTTCTTCATCGGACTCGTCGGCTGTTTCGCCTTCGTGATGGCGACGTTCAGTCTGGTGAATACTTGGGTCAATCCGCTGTGGGTTTCCAATGCACCATGGACCGACGACGCGAAGTTCGCCGACCATCGCCAGATTTACCGAAACCTCCGCACCGCAAAGGCGGGCTTGGCGCGCTCAAAACAATGGGACGTGGTCTTTCTCGGGTCCTCGCGGGTGGCCATCGCGCTCGATCCGGCCTTGAAGCAATGGGGCGATCAGAGAGTGGTGAATCTCGGACTCAGCGGCGGCTCGCTCAATGAGCAGAGTGCATTCGTGGATTTCCTGTTCGAGCACCAAAAGGGCCTGAAGACGATCTTCCTCGGGGTGGATCTCACGGATCTAACAGAGCCGAACGACATGGCCCGCAATGCCGGCTTTTACGAATCGCCTCTCAATCCCGCGGGTGATGTCGTGGAGCGCGAGGTCCGCTACGTGGCTGGCATTTCCTCCTTCCTCGCTTCCGTGAAAACGCTCAAATCCGAGCGCAAGTCGGCCACTGCCAGCAAGGAATCCGACCTGCCGCCCTACACCGCGCTGGGCCACTGGCTGCGCAACCGCTCGGTCCGTCCGGCGCGCGACATCCTCCTCACCGACTCAATCCCGCACGCTGTCCGGATGATCCGCCAGCGGAAGTCGAAGCTGGAGATCGCTCCGAAGAAGCGCGAGGCCCTCGGCCACATTCTCGAAAGCTGCCTCAAGCGGGGCGTCGAAGTGAAGATCCTCCTTCCGCCGAACCACTCGGCCTACCTGTCGGTGTTCTTCCTCAATCAGGACCCGGACCCCACCTTCTCCGGGGTGCGGAAAACGATCGTCGACGTGGTGGCCGCAGCGAATGCCGCACATCTGACGGCCAAGCCGGTGATCGTCTGGGACTTCATCGACTTCCATCCGCTCAATTCGGAGACCGTTCCGCCGGTCGGCGTGGGCACCGGAAAGCTGCACTACTGGGCGGATGGCACGCACGGGCTCGAAACACTCGGCAACGTCATGCTTGCCCGCATGAATGGCTGGGAGATCAGCGACCCGAAGGAGGCCGACTATGGCAGCGTGATCGATGTTGAAAAGCTTCCGGCCCGTCTCGCCGATCTGCAGGTGCAATATGGGGCCTATCGGACCGGGCACCCCGAGGAGTTCAAGTTCGTGGAGGAAACCGTCAGCCGCTATGCCAATGATCGCTCCAAGCCGAAAGACGAGGACGACGGCCAGAACCCGCCACCATGAACCTACCCGTCGGTCAGGCTCCGGTGGTCTCGCTGATCAAGGGCGGCCTCGGCAATCAGATGTTCTGCTACGCCGCCGGGCGTGCGCTCGCGCTCAGGCTTGGCCGCACGCTGCTACTGGATGCCCGCACCGGATTCCAGCGCGACGACTACGGTCGCAGCTATCGGTTGAACCGCTTTCCGATCATCGCCGAGGAGGCATCGCTGGGAGCCTGTCTGGGCGGTGACACCCGCTCGTGGTCGCACAAGATCGCACGCACGCTTTCGAAATGGCAGCGGCCCGCTTCACGATCCTACCTTGCCGAGCGCGAGGGCTACACGCCGGAGTTGTTGAAAAACGTTACCCCGCCCGAGGGAAAGCCAGTTTACCTGAACGGCTACTGGCAGGATGAGGCCTTCTTCTCGAACGCCGCAGACCGCCTGCGAAAGGAACTCGCGCCGCCAGTTCCAACCTCCGAGGCCGCGCTCAACGCCCGCAAAAAGATCCTTTCCGCCGCCGTGCCGGTGATGGTCCACATCCGCCGCGAGCGCTACACGCCGCGGCTTGACGAGGACTACTACAACCAAAGTATTTCCGCCTGCGTGGCGAAGTTTCCGGAGGCCTCGTTCTTCGTCTTTGGTGATGACTTCGAATGGGCTCGGGAAAAGGTCGTCTTTGAGGGTTCGCCCGTGCGCTTTCTCGATCGCGTCGGCGCGGATGAGATCGAGGACCTGCACCTGATGACCTGCTGCCGCCACGCCATCGTTGCGAACAGCTCGTTTTCATGGTGGGGTGCCTGGCTGGGGCACTCGCCTGGCCAGGAGGTGTGGACCCCGGCGGATCCCGGTTGGCCGGTGAAACCCGCGGGCGGATGGACGACCGTGCCAAACCTGCTCGAACGCGACTGATCGGCCAGGATGCTTTTCAATTCCTACATCTACCTGCTGCTGTTCCTGCCGATCGCGCTGCTCGGTTTCCAGTTGCTTCAGAGGGTGCCGATCCGTGTGGCCTTCGCCTGGCTGGTGCTGGTGAGCCTGGTCTTCTACGGCTGGTGGAATCCGGACCCGAAGCAAGCGTGGTCGCCGTTCTACGTCTTGCTGATCCTGGGCTCCTGTGCGGGGAATTATTTCTTCGGCCGGTTCATTTCCGGGCACAAGCACACGCCATTCGGAAAGAAAATCCTCACGGTCGGAGTGGTGGCGAACCTCGGCCTGCTCGGCTACTACAAGTATGCGGGCTTCCTGGCGGGACTGATGAATGTGGAGCTCCACATCGTCCTGCCGCTGGCGATCTCGTTCTTCACCTTCCTGCAGATCGCCTACCTTGTGGATGCCTACCGTGGCGAAACCGAGGAATACCATTTCACCGACTACCTGCTGTTCGTGACTTTCTTCCCGCACCTGATCGCGGGACCGCTGGTGCATCACAAGGAGATGATGCCGCAGTTCGCGAGGAAGCGTTCGGGCCGCTCGCTCGATCTCTCGATCGGCCTGACGATCCTGGCGCTGGGCCTGTTCAAGAAGGTCGTGCTCGCCGACAACCTCGCGCTTTCCGCCTCCCCGATCTTCGACCTCGCCGCCTCAGGCGTTCGCCCGCCGACCTTCGGGGAAGCTTGGGCCGGGTCACTGTCCTACACGCTGCAGCTCTACTTCGATTTCTCCGGTTACTCCGACATGGCGATCGGCTCGGCGCGGCTCTTCGGCATCCGCTTTCCGCTGAATTTCCACTCGCCCTACAAGTCGCTTTCCGTCGTCGATTTCTGGCGTCGCTGGCACATGACGCTTTCCCGCTTCCTGCGCGACTACCTTTATTTCCCGCTAGGCGGAAATCGGAAGGGCAAGGCGCGCCGCTACGTCAACCTCATGCTCACGATGGTGCTGGGCGGCATCTGGCACGGCGCGGGATTTGCCTTTCTGCTGTGGGGTTTCCTTCATGGCTTCTACCTCTGTCTCAATCACGCTTGGGCGGCCTTCCGGAAAAAGCGCAACATGGCCCCGCTGCCGAAGCCGCTGGCGATTGCCCTGACTTTCCTCGCCGTTCTGATCGCGTGGGTGCCTTTCAAGGCGGGCGGTTTCGAGCATGGTGCCGATGGCTCCACAGCCAAGGCGATGAAGGCCACCTCCACGATGTTTGGCTCGATGATTGGGTCTCATGGTTTCACGGGATTGCCTGAAGAGGCACTCCGGGTGGTGAAGGAATCTCGTGTGTGGAAACTGATCGTCGCCGGATTGATCGTCGCGTTCCTGCTCCCGAACACCCAGCAGTTCCTCCGCCGTTACCGTCCTGCCATCGGACTTTCCGAATTCGGCATCCGGATCGGGAAACGTCGCTGGTGGGAATGGCGGCCCATCCCGCTGCATGCCATTTTCACCCTGCTGCTGCTCTACGTGACGCTCCGAGAATTCGACAAGATCAGCGAGTTCATCTACTTCCAGTTCTGACGTGTCCAACGCCCGCAAATCTCCCGAGCAAGCCTTCCGCCGCTACTTCCTGTGGCTGACCGGACTTTTTCTCGGCGTCATGCTAGTAATGTCCGTGCTGAACACCTGGGTCAATCCGCTGTGGGTCACCCCGATGCCCTGGAGCAGCAAGGCTTTCGATGACTACAAGCCGCTCCACAAATCCCCCCGCACCGGCAAGGCCGGCCTGATCGCGAATGGCACCTGGGACGCCGTGCTGTTAGGCTCCTCGCGTGTCGACATCGCCTTCGACCCCTTGTTGCCGCAGTGGCAGGGGAAACGCGTCGCCAACATCGCCCTGCGCGGCGGCACGCTGAACGAGCACCTCGCCCTGCTGACTTACGCGAGCGAGCACCAGAAACTCGACCTCGCCATCATCGGGGTCGATCTCGCCGACGTGACCAATCCCGTCACCATTCCGCCCGGCTCCGGTTTCGAGGAGTCTCCGCTCGGGGGGGGGGAGCCGTTTGAAAGGAACCTGCGCTACATTTCCGGCATCTCGACCTTCGAGCAGACCCTCAAGAGCCTCAACTACCGCCGCACCGGGAAACTCGCCGCCTACACACCGCAGGGGCAGTGGCTGCGCAGTCTGGACAAGCGCCCGCTGCGTGTGGTGCTTCAGTACGAGTCATTCCGCTGGGCGGATCGCTTCACCAGGCAGCGCAAGCAGTCGATCGAAGTCAGTCAGAAGAAGGTCGAGGCCCTGCATGCGATCATCGCCCTCTGCCGGGAAAAGAAAATCCGCCTGATCCTCTGCATCCCGCCGAATCATGCCGCGTATCTCTCCGTGTTCCGTCTCAAGAAAGATCCTGATCCGGGATTCCGCGCCGATCGGGAAACCTTCAGCCGTGTGATCGCCGAGGAAGCTGCTGCCCATCCCGAGGCTCCAGCGGTGGATTTTTGGGACTTCAATGATTTCCACCCGCTCAATTGCGAGGCCATTCCACCGGTCGACAATCCTCGCGCCCCCGTCACCTATTGGGCCGACGGCACCCACGCCCTGCCCACGCTCGGCACGATCATGCTTTCCCGCATGATGGCCTGGCCGGTCGAGGATCCGAAAGGCGCGGACTACGGCCAAAAGCTCGATCTTTCGTCGCTCGATGCCCGTTTGAACGCGCTCTCCGAGGGTTACGAGCGCTACAAGGTCGAGCACCCAGACGATTTCAAATGGGTTCAGGAGCACATGGACAAGTTCACGCGGACCGGGACCGCAGACGCGCCGGAGTGAACTACGGGGCTTCCAGTAGTTTTCGGTAAAGCACGAGCACCTTGTTGGTCATCGCTTCGAGCGTGACCTCGGTGGCGACCAGTTCGAACGAAGGTTCGAGGCGGGCATTCAGCCCGGGAAGATCCTTCAGCGCTTGCTTCAACGCGCGCTCCAGCTCCTCGACCGAGTAAGGCTGCATCAGCGCCTCGTCCGGTAAAAATTCCGCAGCGAATCCGACTCGTGTCGAAATGCATGGCACCCGCATGTGCAGCGCTTCCGCCAGCGTGTAGGGGCCGCCTTCATTTCGCGAGGCCACGATGAAAAGATCCGCGCAGCCCATCAGCCCAACCGCGTCATCGCGGTGCCCGGCCATCCAGACCCGGTCATTGAGCGAGTGCTTTTCGATCAGTGCCTCAAGTTCCGGTCGTTGCAGGCCTTCGCCGACCAACCACAGGAAAAACCCCGGCACGCGGGCCATGGCCTCCAGCAACAGGTCCATGCCCTTCGCCGGCACCAGCCGACCCACGGTGCAAAACACCGGCTGACCATTTCCCGGAAACGGCGGCCTCGTCGCCAACGCGGCCTCCTTCGTCCCCGGCGGCGGCGGCGCGATCGAGTTCCAGATCACCGTGGCCGGCAGACCTTTCATGGACTCCCGGACCTGCGCGCTGGCCGTGATCCGCGCATCGTAGTCGCGGAACGGGCGGTTGCTCGACTTCGTGTTCTGGATCGTCGCTACACGCTTGATGCCGGGTAAAAAACGGCGGATCGAGCGCACCAGCGCCCCGGCCTTGTTGGCGTGGGCATGCACGATCTGCGGATGGGTGGAAAGGATGTGCTTCCGGAGTTCCAGCAGGTTGATGGGATTGATCCGACCCCGGCCCATCTGGTGCGGGACAAAGTTCACCTGTGGAGAGAAATGCGGTCGCATCGTCTCGTCCGCCACCACTGACACGGCATGCCCGAGAGCGGCCTGATGGTTCGCCAGCTCGATGACGTTTTTCTCGAGCCCTCCTTTTTCGCCGACGCTGGCCAGCACATGACACACGCGGATCACGGGGGTGAGGCTGGAGTTCCATGGGCCGACCGCCAAGTTCCAAGGAAAGAAAATCGTCGGAAGTCGTTGGAACTTGATCCCTGCGCCGACGGGCGGCAGGCTTTCCCGCATGAGTTTGTATCGCCGCTTCAAGGACTGGAAAGAGGTCAGCCGCTGGGAGGCCAAGGGCCGTCCCTCGCCGCCGCCTCATGCTATCAAGCAGCGCGTGCTCCGTGAGTTCAAGGACCGCTACGGTCTGGAGATCCTCGTCGAGACCGGCACCTTCAAGGGCGACATGATGGAGGCGATGAAGAAGGATTTCCGCCAGCTCTACTCGATCGAGCTCGCCCCGCATTTTTATGAGCGTGCCATGCAGCGCTTCATCAACGAGCGGCACATCGAGATTCTGCAAGGCGACAGCGGCAAGGTCCTCGAAACCCTCGTGCCGAAACTCGATGGGCCTACCCTCTTCTGGCTGGATGGCCATTACTCGAAGGGCGACACCGCCCGCGGCGATGATGACACGCCGATCATGCAGGAACTCGGCCACATCTTTTCCCGCGCTGATCTGAAATCCGTCATCCTCATCGACGACGCCCGCTGCTTCATGGGGCAGACCGAGCAGGTCTATCCGGCGATTGAGAGCGTCCGCGAATTCGTCGCGAAACACCGGCCCGATCTCAGCTTCGAGGTCGACACCGACTGCATCCGGCTGGCCCCGAAATCCTGAGCGCGATGGCCGACTCCGTGCGCGCGGACAAGTGGCTGTGGGCGACGCGTTTTTTCAAGACCCGCTCCGCTGCCGCGACGGCCTGCGAGGGCGGGAAAATCAAGCGGCTCGGACACCCGGTGAAGCCTGCCACGGCCTTGCATGTTGGTGA
>JANOKL010000501.1:0-1183 GCA_031419215.1 Luteolibacter sp.
ATCCCCGATCCCCGATCCCCAATCCTTCTTTTACGCGAATCGTCGTTTTCACCCGCTCCCAAACCGTTACACTCGCCGTCTCATGGCAAAGGGATATGACACCCACCAATCTCGCGTGACCGCCCTCCAGGCACTCGGCAAGGACCTCGCGCGCCGGGCAAAGTCGAAGTGCGAACTCACCGGAGCCTCCGGCATTCCGCTCCGCGCCTACGAGGTCCCGCCCGTTTCCGCAGAGCCGGAAATCGACCGCACGCTGCTCATTTCCGAGGCCTGCCTCGCCGTGCTCGAACATCCGAAAACCCTCTCCGGCCAGGAATGGCGCTGCCTCGCCGAAACGGTCTGGACCGACATGCCCGCCATCCAAGTCGTTTCCTGGAGGCTCCTCACCGTGCTGGCCGTCAAGGAGGATTGGGCCCGGGAGGTCCTTGATGGCGTCTTTCTCGAACCCGACGTCCAGGCCTGGGCGGACTCCACCCCGCTGATTCCCTGAATCCTGCAACTTCCGCGCACTTGCAGGGTTCCACCCGGCAATCATGATCAGTGCCGGAATCGCCACCCGACCACCCATGGCCATGGCCGATGCGGACAGTCCCAGCCCACCCCACCAAGAATCGCTCGATGCGATCCTGATGGCGCGTGCCGGAAAGGGGGAGCACGCCGCGTTTCGCGAACTCGTGGAGCGCCACCAGCACGCGGTCATCGGCACCGTCGCGAAAATGCTCGGCGATCCGACCGAGGCCGAGGACATCGCCCAACAGGTCTTCATCCGCTTGTGGAAGCACGCGAAGAACTATCGGCCCGAGGCGAAATTCACCACCTACCTCTTCACCATCGCGCGCAATCTCGTCTTCAACGAAAGCCGCCGCCGCAGCCGGAAAAAAGAGGTCTCGGTCGAGGAGCGCGAGGAAACCGCGAACTTCCACGTCGCCGCCGCGGCCGAGCGCGAACCGGACGTCGCCCTGCTGCAAGGCGAGCTTCAGGAAGCCGTGGACCACGCCATCTCCTCCCTGCCGGAAGCCCAGCGCGTGGCGGTCATCTTGCGCCGCTACGAACAGATGCCATACGAGGAAATCGCCAAGGTCCTCGAACTTTCCGTCCCCGCCATCAAGAGCCTCCTCTTCCGCGCCCGCACCACGCTGCGGGAAGCCCTGCGGGATTATCTGGATGAGTGATCTGGTGGCGG
>JANOKL010000502.1:0-4628 GCA_031419215.1 Luteolibacter sp.
CGATCATCGGAACCATCGTGATCGCTCTCGTGGTGAAACTGATCCTGGGTCTCCGCCCAACGGTGGAGGTCGAAACTGCGGGTCTCGACATCTCCGAGCACGGCGAAGAAGGCTACGAGCACTGATCTGCTTCTTCTCTAAATCACTCCCCAAGGGCGGCCTGCGAAAGCGGGCCGCCCTTTTCATTTGCATCCAGCCACCGTTCCCGCTCCCGTCATGACCGTGCGTCCGCTCACCCGCATCCTCACCATCGCGCTGGCCCTTGTTTCAGCCTTTGCAGCTTGGTCATGGCTCCGGCCCTACGAGTGGAAAGCCGATCCCGTCGCCCGCTTTCAGATCCGCCAGGCCCGGGTGACCCGAGATCATTCGAACTACTGGGTCGATGTGTTCCTGAAAGGGGCCGATCACGATCTCCAGAAACGCGTGTCCTTGGAAACCGCCAACGGCCGCGCGCTCGATCCGGCCGATACCACCCTCTCCGGCGATGAAGGGAAGGGGATCACCGAACTTTGGTTCCGCTTCTGGCTCGATCCCGCCGATCTCGCTGGACCACTCAAGCTCCACCTCAACGACGGCACGCTCGTGGTGCGTTCCGCTTCCGGACCTCCCGCGCTGGAGTCTGGCGAGAACAAGGTCTTCCTCACGAACTCCTGGTGACCCGATGCCCTGGCTCCTGATCGACAACTCGAACACCCGCACCAAGTTCGCCCTCGGAGACGCCTCCGGCCTGCTCGACTGGCGCGGCGTCCTGCCAACGGCGGAGGTTTCACCGGAGACCCTCACCGTGTTGTTAGACGGCGTGAAATTCTCCGCCGCACTCATCGGCTCGGTCGTCCCAGCCAAGGCGCAGATCCTCACAACCTTCCTTGAAACCTCCGGCCCGGTCCATCTGTTAGGCCCGCGCAGCCCGCTTGGCATTGGCATCGACTACCCCTTTCCCGAACAGATCGGTGCCGACCGACTCGCCAATGCCGTCGGTGTCCTCCATCGCCATGGCGCGCCCGCCATCGTCATCGACTTCGGCACCGCCGTCACCTTCGACGTCGTCAATGCCGCCCCAGCCTACTGCGGCGGCGTCATCGCGCCCGGCCTTGGAGCCATGAGCGGCTACCTCACGCGTCGCACCGCCCTTCTGCCGGAGTTCGACCTCGTCGAGCCCGCCTCCGCCATCGGGAAATCCACCGTCCACGCCATGCAGGCCGGGGCCGTCTTCGGCTATCGCGGCCTTGTGAAGGAAATCATTTCCCAGCTCCGCAGCGAGCTCTCCGGCACGCCCCACATCGTCGCCACCGGGGGCGATGCCGCCCTCATCGCACGCGGCGTTCCGGACATCCAGGCCGTCGATCCCGATCTCACCCTCGATGGTCTCCGGCTCGTCGCCACTCGTGCCTTTGCCTGAAAAAGGCGTGCGCATTCCGGAGCCTCCGCTCAACCTCCGGCATGTCTGAAACTCCCCTTGCCATCGGTGTCGACTTCGGCGGCACCTCCGTGAAGGTCGGCGTCGTGTTCCGTGGAAATGTGATCGACTACGCCCCACCGATCGCCACCCAGGACTTCGAGGGCCCGGACAGCCTCATCGACGCCATCGTCCGCGTCATTGAGGACCTCCGCTCCCGCCACTCCCACATCGCCGCCATCGGGGTCGGCATGCCGGGCTTCGTGAATTTCGAAAAAGGCATCGTTTACAATCTCACCAACGTCCGCGGCTGGACCGAGATCACCCTCAAGGCCCGGATGGAGGAAAAAACCGGCCTCCCGACCGTCGTCGACAACGACGCCAACTGCATGGCCTACGCCGAATGGAAGCGTGGAGCCGGCCGTGGCCTTCAGCACCTCGTTTGCATCACCCTCGGCACCGGCGTCGGTGGCGGCATCATCGCCAACGGCCAAATGATCCGTGGCGCGCGACATGGAGCGGGTGAGATCGGCCAGACCTCCATCGACCACCACGGACGCGCCGGTCATTACGGCAATCTCGGAGCCCTTGAGGACTACATCGGCAACAACGAGATCACCGCCAGCGCCTCCCAAGCCTACCACGACGCCGGTATCCACAAGGCCGCCGACGAATGCACGCCCGCTGCCCTCGCCACCGCCGCCCACGGTGGCGACCCCATCGCCCTCAAGCTCTGGGATGAGATTGGGGAAAAGCTCGCCTGCGCCGTCATGAACTGCTGCTGGCTCCTCAATCCCGAAGCCATCGTTCTCGGTGGCGGAGTCGCTCGCGCCGGGGAAGTCCTCTTCTCGCCGCTTTCCCGCCACCTCAACGCCCAGCTCTCCGGCCCCTTCAAGGATCACCTCATGATCCTGCCCGCCCGTTTTGGAAACGAAGCCGGCATGATCGGTGCCGCCGCCCTCGCTCTGGAAGCCGCCGGCCACATGATCGAGCCTTAGCCCTGCGGGCGATTGGGGATAGGGGATCGGAGATGGTGGATGGTGAGGCGTTTAGCCTTTGCATCTCTGATCTCTGATCTCTGGTCTCTGATCCCCAATCCCCGATCCCGGATCCCGGATCCCGGATCCCCCGCAGGGCCCAGGCACTTTTTTGTTCGGTCGAACATCTTTTTCTTGCGTCTTGAACACTGTTCGGGTAGCAAAAACCCATGCCTGCCAAAACCGCCAACGAAGACACCGCATCCGAAAAACTCGCCGATGCCCGCAAGCGCAACCTCGACCTCGCCATCTCCAGCATCCAGAAGGAATTCGGAGAAGCCGCCATCATGCGCATGGGCGATGCCAACCGCGTCGACGTCGACGTCATCCCCACCGGCAACCTCCTGATCGACCGCGCCCTCGGCGTCGGCGGCTTCCCACGGGGCCGCATCATCGAGGTCTTCGGCCCGGAATCCTCCGGCAAGACCACCCTCACCCTCACCGTCATCGCCCAAGCCCAGAAGCGCGGTGGCCTCGCCGCCTTCATCGACGTCGAACACGCGCTCGACCCCCAATACGCCCGCAAGCTTGGCGTAAAGCTCGAGGACCTCCTCGTTTCCCAGCCCTCCTCCGGTGAGGAAGCCCTTCAGATCTGCGAAGCCCTCGTCCGCTCGAACGCCATCGACGTTATCGTCCTCGACTCCGTCGCCGCCCTCGTCACCAAGCAGGAGCTCGATGGCGAAATCGGCGATTCCACCGTCGGTGCCCAGGCCCGCCTCATGAGCGCTGCCATGCGGAAGCTCACCGCCTTCATCGCCAAGGCCCGCACCGTCTGCATCTTCACCAACCAGATCCGCGAGAAGATCGGCGTCATGTTCGGAAACCCGGAAACCACCCCCGGTGGACGCGCCCTCAAGTTCTTCTCCTCCCTCCGCGTCGACATCCGCCGCATCGGCCAGATCAAGTCCACCGACGGCACCGTCACCGGCAACCGGACCAAGATCAAGATCGTCAAGAACAAGGTCGCCCCGCCCTTCACCGAGTGCGAGTTCGACATCATGTACAATGAGGGCATCTCCTCCACCGGCTCCCTCCTCGATCTCGCCCTTGAAATGGAAATCATCCAGAAGCGCGGCTCGTGGTTTGCCTACAACGGCACCCAGCTCGCCCAAGGCCGCGATGCCGCCAAGGAAGCGCTCAAGGCCGATGAGGCCCTCTACGTCGACATCGAAACCAAGGTCCGCGAACGCCTCGAAGCCGGCAAAAAGTAAGCCAAAAGGCAGGGACCCGACCTCCGGGCGGTCCGGCGGGGGTGAGCCAACTGAACCCTTCGACTGCCCAATGACCCTACAAGCCGCTCCCCGCCGGACCTTTCGGAGAAAGGTCCCTGCCTATCTGCAAGGCAGGGACCCGACCTCCGTGGCGGTCCGGCGGGGGACAGCGGAAATGGAAACCCAGCCCATCCGAACCTAGGCGCGTCATCGCTACGGGCCGGGGACAAGCCCTCCAGTCGTTCCCATTTCGCGAAGTTTCCCGAACCTTCGTGAAATTTCGCGTCTTTCGTCGTTAGCATTTTCAGATCCGGGCCTATCGGTCCGGTGCCAGGAAGGTTTCCAGGGAAAAATCCGGTGGGGGACGGCAGTTTTCCGTTCTTCGAGTTCGCGTTCGATGTCCACGGTCATCGCCGCCCTCCACCCAATCCCGTCGGAGCCAAGGCTGGAGCCACGACACTCTTGTCGTGACGCATCGTCCGGCCTGTTTCCTTCAAAAATCGTCAGAACCAAAGGACTGATCCATCTCCGGCGAAGTCGCTCAAGTGTGCAATTTGAGAGCGGGGAAAAGCTGCATTCTCACAGGGCAGCGCATCCGGTCCTCCAAGAGCGGGCTGTTGAGGTGAAGGGTCGATGGCAACGGGTGATAAGATTCAACCCCACACAAGCTGCAAACTTGTATGACTTCCTCCTGCCTCTGGCGAGTCGGAAAGGTTGCAAAACCCTGGCAAAGGATCGGGCACCACGCGTGCTAGTTTTCGAAATTGCCAAGGTCAGTGAATTTACAAACCTTCACTGCATGAATCTGAAAGAATCGCGGTGCAGGACGACACGTCGCGAACCATCACGACCCGTCGTCGAGTAACTGTTAGGCGTTTCTACGCGCTCGCATGAAGTATCTCATCCTGGCCATCCTCGCCATCGCAGTCCAAAGCTGCGAGCGCGCGCCATCCACTCGCACCTCGCCAACCATGAAGACCGAAC
>JANOKL010000503.1:0-1344 GCA_031419215.1 Luteolibacter sp.
CCACAGGAAATAGGAAAGCTTTGAGGCCAGTTCATATTGCCGCGACACCTTTCCCTCCTCCGCCACGGTGTGGTAGAGGAACTGCGGGGAGACCAGGACCATCGAAAGGGTCTCGCGCATCGCGGCTTCCATGGTGCCGAGGTCGGGGAGGATCAGCTTGTAGATCCCTGCGAAACGCCCGATCTCCTCTTCGGTGGCGGGACGCCGGTAGGCGCGCGACATGAACCGCTTCAGCACTTCCCGGACGTATTCTTCCGGCTGGCTGGTCCGAAGGGGGGAATCGAAAAGGATCCGCCGATGGTGTTCCGGTGGCCATGTTTCCAGAATCGGCGACTCGAATTCGATCCATTCCACCACGGCGCGGGGCATGGAGGCATTCCGCTCCCGACTGAAGCCATTCTCATCATTGAGGGTTCCATCGTTGTAGAGGTTCTGCGGCGTGATGGTCAGGCTTTCGGGCACGGGCTTGCCTGTGCCGACAATTCCGGGTTTGACCGGATGGTTCTCGATGCGGCCGCGAAATTCGTAGACCTGAGGCTGGTCTGGCGAGTTCTTCAGCCGGGCGGTGCCGACTGGCTCGATGCGCTGGGTCGAGCCGTTGACGTTGAGATCGTATCCCATCACCAGGCGCAGCGGGAGCTCCTGAACCCCAGGTGGAAGGATGGCTGAGGCCTTCATCCGGATGCGGTATTCACCAGTGGCTGGGAAACTCTTAAGGCCCATGCCAGAGCCCGGGCTGAACCGGGAATTCCCCCATACCGCGACCTCGTCATTTCCTAGCCCCCTGTCCACTCCGAGTGGCTTCCACTCTTGGCGGCTGGTGTGGACTTGAGATTTCTCGGGATCGACGATCGCACTGGCCATCGCACGCCGTGCGGATTCAAGGTAAAGGTCGAGCTGCTCGGGCCCGATGCGCATGAACTCGGCGGTATTATTGAAATGATAGGGCTTCACCGGATCCTCGGGCAGGTTCTCAGCGAGCTTCAGGCGGAACCCGAGCAGATCGGCCATCGTGTTTTCATACTCGAAATTCGTAAGACGCCGCGCGGTCGGCGCCGCCTGAGGCGCCTTGCCGGCCTTCGCATTTTCAGCCCGCAAGCCGTCATCGACCCATTTGATGATCGCTTCACGCTCCGCATTCGAAGGCTGGTCCTCGTCTTCGGGCGGCATGTCGTGGCTTTCCAGGACGTCGAGGAGCTTGTCCAGCAACTCAGGATCGCGAGCGCCGCTGAGATCGTCCCCGAGTTCGTGCAGGGTGACATGCCCCTTGCTCTTTTTCGGGCCATGGCAGTCGGTGCAATACCGAGCAAAGAAGTCCTTCGGGGCGACGCGCGGGCTCTCGGC
>JANOKL010000504.1:0-7940 GCA_031419215.1 Luteolibacter sp.
CTTCCTTGCTGCCCCTGCCGGTCTTTGGCGCAGAGCCGGGAAAGACACTCCGCATCGGCCTCATCACCGACGTCCACAAGGACATCATCCACGATGCTGATGAGCGGCTGAAGACCTTCATCGATGAAATGACCGCCGAGAAGGTCGATGCCGTGATGCAGATGGGTGACTTCTGCACGCCGAAGCCAGCGAACAAAGGCTTCGTCGATATCTTTCGATCCTTTCCCGGTCCGAAGTTCCACGTTCTCGGCAATCACGACACCGACGGTGGTTTCAAGCGCGAGCAGACCCTGGCGTTCTGGGACATGAAGGCACGCCATTACTCCTTTGACCTCGGCGGCTTCCATTTCATCGTGCTTGATTCGAATGACCGACCGGAAAATTTCAAAGGCGGCTATCCCAGTCATCTGGCCGATGACCAGTTCGAGTGGCTGAAGGCAGATCTGGAGAAAACCACGCTCAACACCTTCGTCTTCTCACACCACAGCCTCGAGGTCCCGGTCTGCATCGACAACCAGGAAAAGGTCCGCGCCGTGCTCGAAGCCGCGAAGACTTCCGATGGCAAACGCAAGGTCGCCGCCTGCCTCAACGGTCACTGGCACATTGATCATTCGCGGGTCATCAACGGCATTCCGTACCACCACGTGAACTCCGCGTCCTACTATTGGCTCGGAGAAAAATACAGGCACGAGAGCCTTTCGCCGGAGCTCTCGAAACAGTTCCCGACCGTCGCCCTCACCGCGCCCTACATGAAGCCCCTTTACACCGTGTTGGAAATCGATGGTGCTGCGCGGAAATTTTCCCTGCGCGGAGCGAAGTCCGCGTGGCTCGGCTCCTCGCCTGCAGAGCTTGGTTTCGCCTCCACCGCGATCAACGTCGCGACTGTCAGGCCCGAGATCACGGCGGTGTCGGAAGCATTCGATGAAGCCTGATGAAACGTCTTGCCGTCATCTTGCTTCTGTCCACGTCATTAGCGATGGCGGTAGAGAAGCCCGTTGAGGAGACGGCCCGTCAACAATCCGATGCCGTCCAGGAATCACCTGTCGGCTGGCGAACGATGTTGATCGCGGCGGCATTGCTTCTCAGCCCACTGTTTGCGGGATGGGCCCTTGGCAGGCGGGGATCGAAGCGTTGAGAGGTTCTGATACGTGAAGGCCGGATTCTCCGTAGATGGGCTCGATGAGACCGCTCCTCTGCCTTTTTGCTTTCAACCTCTACGTGTCCGCCCAATCCGCGCTCCCGCCCGAGTTGTTGGCATCGATGGACGTGAAGTGGCCGAAGAACCACACGATCAACCTCGTTTTCCACGGCCACAGCGTTCCTTCCGGCTACCAGAAAACACCGGACGTCAGGCCCTTCGAGGCCTATCCGCAGCTCGTGTTTCAGGGCTTGAAAAAGGAACACCCGTTCGCGGTCATGAACTGCATCGTCACTGCGATCGGTGGCGAGGACAGCATTTCAGGGGCGGCCCGATTCGAGAAAGACGTGCTCTGCCACCAGCCGGATGTCATTTTCATCGACTACGCGCTGAACGACCGCCGCCAGCCGCTCGACAAGGTGGAGGCGGCATGGAAGTCGATGATCCGGCAGGCAAAGCAGCGGAAAGTCCCAATCATTTTGCTGACTCCCACCGGGGATTCCAACGCCAAACTCAACGATCCGGCGGATCCTCTCTTCCAGCGCGCCGAACTGATCCGGAAAATGGCGAAGGACGAGAACGTGCCGCTCGCCGATGTTTTCGCGGCCTGGCAGGCCGAGGTGGCGAAAGGCACGCCCCAGACGGAGCTGCTGAGCCAGCCGAATCACCCGAATCTGCGGGGCCACACCCTCGCGGCGGCCACCGTGCAGGCCCTTTTCAAGAAGTGAGGCTTACAGGCAGAATGCATGGATTTAAAAAGGAAGTTGCGTTTTGCATTTACCATCTGCCGCGTGTAGTTTGCAGAACGCCACTAAGTCGTTGATTTGCAAACCTTGATTCCCAAAGTCGGAATGGCACGACTCGTTCTAAGAAGATTACATGGATATTCTGATTGTTGATGATGAGCGCTCGGTCCGCCAAGCCACTTCCTACGCGCTGCAGGCGGAAGACCATTACGTCGAGGCGGCGGAGGATTCCACGACCGCCCTGAAGCGGGTCAAGGAGGCTGCGTTCGACGTGGTGTTCCTCGATTTGCGGCTGGGTTCCGAGGACGGGATCGACGTGATGAAGAAGATTCTCGAACTAAAGCCGGATCAACTGGTCGTCATTTTCACCGCGCATGGCTCGATCCAGACAGCCGTGAAAGCCACCCGGCTGGGCGCGTTTGATTTCATGGAAAAGCCGTTCCTTCCGGAGCAACTGCGGGCGATCCTCCTGAAGGCCGGAAAGGCGCTCCACACCCAGGTCGAAGTCCAAGAGCTGAAGAGAACGGTTGTCGCCCTGAAAAGTGATGTGCAGACCAACCGCGTGCCGATGCACTTTGATTCGGAGGACGAGCCGACCAAGGAGTCGATCAACAATCTATTCCGTGCCGCCGCGACCTCGGCCTCGATTCTGATCCTCGGTGAAAGCGGCACCGGCAAGAGCGTGATCGCCCGCGAGGTTCATGAGCGCAGTCTGCTCGCCGACAAGCCGCTGGTGACGATCAGTTGCCCGAGCCTTTCGAAGGAACTCCTGGAGAGCGAACTCTTCGGTCACGTTCGCGGGGCCTTCACTGGCGCGGTGAAGGACAAGGTCGGCAAGGTCGCCCTCGCCGATGGTGGCACGCTGTTCCTCGATGAGATCGGTGACCTGCCGATGGACATCCAGTCGAAGCTGCTGCGACTCCTTCAGGAACGCGAATACGAGCGGGTCGGCGACAACAAGACCTTCAAGGCCAACGTCCGGGTCATCGCCGCGACCAATCGCGATCTCAAGCAGTGCGTCATCGCCGGAACGTTCCGTGAGGATCTCTACTACCGCCTCAACGTCATCGCCGTGACGATTCCGCCGCTGCGTGAGCGCCGCCGCGACCTCAACTACTTTGCCAAGCGCTATCTCGACTACTTCTCCAACCAAGTCGGCCGCAGCTTCGAGGGCTTCGACGCGAGTGGCTGGGAAGCGATCGTGAAACACGGCTGGCCGGGAAACCTTCGCGAACTGCGGAACGCCATCGAACGCGCGGCCATCCTTGCGAAAGGACCGACCATCAGCGCAGAGGACCTTCCGGTGCCGACGGTGGCCAGTTCCATGGAAGGCGGAGGTCAGGCTACCTCCGAAACGATGCGGGTGGGCAGCCGACTCACCATCGACGACCTGGAATGCGCCCATATCCGCGGCGTGCTCGACTGGGCGCCGAGCCTCCAGGAGGCCGCGGAAATCCTGGGCATCGACAAGGCGACGCTTTATCGTAAGCGGAAACGCCTTGATTTGGATTAATCCCGCGCCCAGATGCTTCGACAACGACTCCGACACGGACTGACCACCCTTGTAATCCTGCTCCTCGGAGTCGGTTGCGCCGGGCTGTTGCTGTTGCGGAATGCATCACTGGAGTTCGATACGAAGCTGAAGCAGTGCTACTCGATGGTCGATGTGGTGCAGCGCTTTCCGGTCCTGACGGCAACGATCAGCCGCGCCTACCTGTTGCCCCTTTCGAGTTCGGAAGGGGCCAAACTTCCTGACAGGCGCCGCTATGACGAGGTCATGCAGGACATCCGGAACCGGGTGGAGGTGCTTCAGAAGGCGAAGGACGGTCGGGCTGCGGATGAGGCGGTGGATCGGATGACGGAAACCGTTTCCGATTTCTCCTTCGCGTATGAGGAACTCTTCAAGCGCCCGCCGGAAAATGAAGTGGAACGCAGGATGGTCATTCAGAGAATTTCCGGATTGAACCAGCGGATTGCCGACATTTCGGAAAGCATCCGCGTGCTCTATCAGGAGCAGCTTTTCACCACCACTGATAATCTAACCGCAAAGTCCTCCCAGAGCATCCTCTTCATCGTCTCGCTGATGATCCTGGGCATCATCATTGCGATCCTCATCTATTTCCATCTCGCCCGGGAGATCGTCGATCCGGTGGTCAGCCTTTCGTATTCGATCGAGGAGCTGAAGCGGGGAAACTTCGAGTTCAGCCTGCCCACCCCGAGGTCCGACAACGAGCTATCCGCGCTGATCCCCTCATTCAATGAGATGGCGCTCGAGCTCCGACAGCATCGCCGCGAAATGGACGAGAGGCTGCTAAGGACCAACCTTCAGAACCGGGCGGTCCTCACCGCGATCCCGGCGCCGGTGTTCCTGCTCAACGAGGATGCCACGATCGACCAGCTCAATCCGGCGGCGGAGTCATTGCAAACCAGGCTGGGAGTTTCCGGACGTCTTCCCGGCATCTTGCTGTCGCTGTTTCACGACTGTGTGGAGAACAACCGGGACTGCCTGCCGGACGATATTCGCGAGGCCGCACTGTTCCGGATTGATGAGGAGGAGTATTATTTCCTGCCGAGGATTTTCCGGTTCTCTGCGGAGAGTGGCGACGGCGTCTGGTGGGCGGTACTGTTGATGGATGTGACGCGTTTCCGCTGGCTCGATGAGATGAAGACCAACCTGCTGGCCACCGTCAGTCACGAGATCAAGACTCCGCTGACCGGCATCCGGATGGTGCTGCATCTGTTGCTGGAAGGTCGCACCGGTGATCTCAACGAGATGCAGCAGAACATGGTGACCTCGGCACGGGATGACTGTGAGAGACTGCTGGTCACGCTGAAGCGCCTGCTCGATCTGGCCCGCGTGGAAAACGGAGCCAGCCAGTTGCAACTGCGCCCGGTGAACCTCGCGGAAAGCCTGGAACGCGCGAAGCGGCTCTTCAGCGGCACGGCCGAACAGAAGGGTTGCCCGGTCCGTATCGAGATCGAGGGCACTCCGACGGAGATCATCGGTGACTCTGTCCGCCTTGATGAGGTGATCCAAAACCTGCTCTCCAACGCCCTTAAGCACAGCCCACAGGATCAAGCGGTCGTTCTCCGCCTTAGCCGCCGGCCCTGCGGAAAATTTCTCAGGATCTCCGTGATCGATCACGGAGATGGAGTGCCGGAAGACTCGCGTGGCAAACTCTTCGACAAGTTCTTCCGTGTGCCCGGTCAGAAGACCGACGGCGTGGGTCTGGGTCTTTCGATCGCGCGCGAAATCGTGCTCGCCCATAGCGGCCGCATCGGCATGGCGGAAACCGTGGACGGGGCGACGGAGTTCATGGTCGATCTGCCGATCACGCCTGCTGACGAGGCCGCCGCCTGATCAGCGCTTGGTCGCGAGATGCACGAGCACCGCCTTCTGGGCGTGAAGGCGGTTTTCGGCCTGTTGGAAGATCGTATCGGCGTGCAGCTCGAGCACTTCCTCGGTGATCTCCTTGCCCCGATAGGCAGGCAGGCAGTGCAGCACGATGTGACCCGGCGCGGAAGCGGCAAGCAGCGCGGCATTTACCTGGAATGGACCGAATGCAGCCTCTTTCTCCGCCTGATCCTCCTGGCCCATGGAAAGCCAGACGTCGGTGTTGATGACGTGTGCATCCTTTGCAGCAACCGCCGGATCGGTGGTGACAGAGACGTTCGGCGCATCGAGCTTCGCTATGAACTCCGCTGGCGGCTGGTAGGCCGCAGGCGCGGCAACCGCGAGCTCGAAGCCGAGATGCTTCGCCGCCCACATCCAGGAAATCGTCATGTTCGAGAAGCCATCACCGATGAACGCGATTTTCTTTCCTTCCCAGCTTCCCAGCTTTTCACGGACCGTGAGAAGATCGGCCAGGATCTGGCAGGGATGCTCGTCGTCTGTTAGAGCGTTGATCGTCGGGATGCCGGAGTAGTGGGCGAAGTCGACCACGTCCTGCTGCGCGAAGGTGCGGATGATGCAGCCGTGAACCATGCGGCCCAACACGCGGGCGGTGTCCTTGATCGGCTCGCCGCGACCGAGCTGGATGTCGTTTTTCGAAAGGAACATCGGGAAGCCACCCAGCTCGCGAATGCCGACCTCGAACGAAACGCGCGTCCGCGTCGACGACTTCGTGAAGATCATCGCCCAGGTCTGACCGGCAAGCGGCTGCCCCGCATCACGACCGCGTACGCTCTTCAAATGTTCAGCAGAGTCCAGCAGCCAGGTGATGTCCTTGGCGGTGAGTTCTTCGATGGAGAGGAGATTTTTCATGAAGAGATCGGGGATCGTAGATTGGGGATCGGGGATGATCATTCACCCAGCACTTCGCGCAAAATGGTGAGGGCTTCGTCGACTTCGGCGTCGGTGACATTCAGGGGCGGAAGCAGGCGGAGGGTTTCCGGGCCGGCGGGGACGATGAGCAGGCCGTGTTCCATGGCCTTGGTGACGAGGATGAGTGCGGCGGTTTTTCCGGTGGGGACTTCGACTTTGGAGGCATCGATGCCGATGCCGAGGAGCAGGCCTTTTCCACGAACCTCCGTGACGATGGGAAGATTCCAGGCGGCGACGGTTTCGCGGATCCGTTGTTCCTGCCTGCGGGCGTTACCGGCGAGATCCTTTTCGGTGATTTCTGCGAGCACGGCCAGCGAGGCGGCGCAGACGAGGGGATTTCCGCCGTAGGTGGAGCCGTGCGAGCCGGGGCCCATCAGTGAGGAAAGCGCGACGCCGGTGTCGTTGATCGCGCGATCGGAAACCCAGAAGGCCCCGATCGGCACACCGCCGCCCATGCCCTTGGCCCACGAGATGCCGTCGACCTGGAGGTCGGGCGAAATCGTCCGCCAGGCCATGGCATCGCCACAGCGTCCGAAGCCAGCCTGCACTTCATCAAAGAACAGCAGCAGGTCGTGTTTCCGGCAAAGCTCGGCGATGGCTGTTAGAAAGTCGGCCTTCACCACATTCACGCCGCCTTCGCCCTGAATCGGCTCCAGGAGAATGGCGACGGTTTCCGGACGGATCGAATTTTGGAGCGTGGCGATGTCGTTGAACGGCAGGTGCCGGAAACCGGGCAGCATGGGGTCGAAGCCTTCCTTGACCTTGTCCTGACCGGTCGCGGCGATGCCGCCGAGTGTGCGGCCATGGAAGGATTGATTGAAGGTGAGGACCTCATAGCGCGGCGATCCATTAGCCTGCGGACGTTGATGGCCGAAGCGGCGCGCGGTTTTCACGAGGCCGTCGTTGGCCTCGGCTCCGGAGTTCGAGAAGAAGACCTTTCCCGGCACCTTCACATGTTCCTCGACGACCACGCGCGCGAGCTCGGCCTGCTGCGGGATCTGGTAGAGATTGGAAACATGGAGCAACGTCGCGGCCTGTTTGCAGATCGCTTCGGTCAGCCGTGGATGGGCGTGGCCGAGCGAGCACACGGCGATGCCGGTGCAGAAGTCGAGATAGACCTTTCCATTCTCATCCCACAGGCGCGTGCCTTCGCCGCGCACGGGAACGAGCGGAAAGCGGCCGTAGGTGGGCAGAACGTATTGCTGGAGTGACTCGGGAACGGTCATGGGAAAGGGGCGGAGGCTAACGTGCATCTTGGAAATGGCAATGGGGGAAAAGTCAGGGCTATCTCGCCGCCACCACCCGCCAGGTGGCGAGGAGGACGATGGCGGCACCGATGAATTCATGGAGGTGGAAGGTTTCTCCCAGAAAGGCGAACGAGCCGACGGCGGTGACGATCGGCACGGTCATCTGCATGGCGGAGCCGCGTGAGACCGGCAGCTTCTGATAGGCGCGGGTCATCACGAGTTGCGCGAATGAAACCACGACGGCTGCCAGGATCAGCCCGACCCACGCGATGGGCGGCAGAGATGACACTTTCGTCACCGCCGGAACTGCCGAGAGCATGCCGTAAAATGCCTGCGAGGCGTAGATCGTCGCCGGGTGCTCCTCATGGCGCAGCCTCCGGATCACGACCACCACCCAGCCCGCCAGCGCGGCCCCTAGCAGTCCGAGCAGGTCATAGGGCGAGAGATGCGTGAGTTGCCCCTCGTCACTGAGGAAAAGCACCAGC
>JANOKL010000505.1:0-4580 GCA_031419215.1 Luteolibacter sp.
TTCAACCGCGACATCCGGCCAATCTTCACCAAGCACTGCACGGCCTGCCACGGAGGGGTGAAGGAAGCAGGCGAGCTTTCCCTGATCTACCGGGCACGTGCCTTGGGAAAGGCGAAGTCCGGAAAGCCCGCGATCGTCCCCGGGGATCCGGCGGCCTCCGAGCTGGTCCAACGCATCAACAGTCGCGATCCGGACGAGGTGATGCCGAAGCCGAAGCACGGCCCACGATTGTCCGACCCGGAAATCCAGACCCTGACCGAGTGGATCCGCCAGGGCGCGAAGTGGGAGGAGCATTGGTCGTTCATGCCGCCGGTGGAGCCCGCTGATCCGGTGCTGAAGCGGGCGGATTGGGCGGTGACAAAGGTCGACAAGCTGGTCCTTGCGAAGCTGGAGGCCAACGGGCTTTCGCCTGCGCCGGAGGCCTCAAAGGCCGAGTGGTTCCGTCGGGTGTCATTCGATCTAACAGGTCTGCCGCCGACGCTGGAGGAGTGGGATGCCTTTCAACAGGCGTCTGCCGCCAATCCCAAAGCCGCGATGGAGGCGGAGGTCGATCGCTTGCTGGCCTCCCCGCAGTATGGCGAGCGCTGGGCGGCGATGTGGCTGGACCTCGCGCGCTACTCCGACACGCTGGGCTTTGAAAAAGATCCGCATCGCGACATCTGGCCGTTCCGTGACTGGGTGATCCGCGCGCTCAATGACGACATGCCTTATGATCGTTTCACCGAGAAACAACTCGCCGGTGATCTCCTGCCAAACCCGGAGCCGGATGACTTGATCGCCGCTGCCTTTCACCGCAACACGCAGAACAATACCGAGGGCGGCACGGACGATGAGGAATACCGCACGTCTTCGGTGATCGACCGCGTGAACACGACCTGGACCGCCTGGCAGGCCACGACCTTCGGCTGCGTGCAGTGCCACTCGCATCCCTACGATCCGATTCCGCACGAGGACTATTATCGATTCATGGCGTTCTTCGACAACAGTGAGGACACCGACCTCAACAACGAGTTTCCGAAGACAAAGTTTGCGGCTGATCCTGCGAAGCAGGGCGAGGCTGTTGGATTGGAAAAGGCGATCCGCGCGACGCGCAGGGCGATCAACGACGAGGCCCGCGCCGTGGCGGAGAAGCTTTCCGGCTGGGCCCAGGCGAAGGCCATTTTCGCGATCCCCTCGGCTGCCACCGGCAAGCTCGCGCAACAGGCCGACGGCACTTACAAGGCCACCGGCACGAATCCGACGAGATCCGTTTTCACAATTACCCTGCCCGCCGCGCCGCTGGGAGCCTTGAAGGTGGACATCCTCCCCGAAAGCGAGGACCCCACGAAGTGGTCCGAGCATGGCTCGGTCATCGAGGGACTGGATGCCGACCTGATCCTGGCGGATGGGACGAAGCAGCCGGTGAAATTCAAGGAAGTGGTGGCGGATTTCCTCGCGGGTCCCTATGACCCGAACGACTCGATCAGCAAGGGCGGCGGCGGCTTTGGGGACTTCCCCGTGCTGCGCGGTCCACGCCAGGCCTGCTTCGTTCCGGAAACCGTCACCACTCCACCGCTCGATGCGAAGCTCGAGATCCGGATCCGCCACGGTGCGGTCTGCAACGGCGAGAACCAGAGCTGCGTGCTGAGGAATTTCCGCATCTCCACGACCAGTGACGCGGCTCTCGTAGGCTTTCTGAATACACCGGAACGGGCAGCCCGTTGGGCGGACTTGGCGAAGCTCCAGCAGGCCTACAATGCGATTCCCGGCACGATGATTCCGACGATCGTCGAGCGCGCCGACAAGGCCCGCCGTGATACACGGGTGTTCCTTCGCGGCAATCGTTCAACGAAGGACAAGTCGGTGCAGACGGGCATTCCCGAAATCGTCCGGCCGCCGAAAAAAGAGGGTCCTTTGAGCCGCGTTGATCTCGCCCGCTGGATCACGGGTGAAACGAATCCGCTCGCGGCTCGTGTGCTCGCGAACCGCCTATGGGCGGAGCTTTTCGGCATCGGCATCGTCGAGACGCTGGAAGACTTCGGCACCTCCGGCACGCTGCCGAGCAACCAGCCCTTACTCGATCATCTGGCACTCCGACTTTCCAAGGAGCATCACTGGCATCTGAAGCCCTTCCTGCGGGAAATCGTGCTGTCGTCCACGTATCGCCAGGCCGATGCGGCGAGTCCGGCTCTATTGGCAAAGGACCCGAAGAACCAGCTCTTCGCGCGTGGTCCGCGTCAGCGTCTGTCGGCGGAAATGGTCCGCGATCAGGCCTTGCTGGTTTCCGGGCTGCTCTCGAAAAAGCAGTTCGGCCCACCGGTTTATCCACCGCAGCCGGAGGGCATCTGGAAGTCGGTTTACAGCGGTGCGAAGTGGACCACCTCCAGCGGCGAGGACCGCTATCGGCGCGGCATCTACACCTATTCGAAGCGCACCAGCGGCTACCCGGCCTTCCTCATGTTCGACGCGCCGACCCGCGACGTCTGCAATGCCCGGCGCATCACCACAAACACACCCTTGCAGGCCTTGGTCACATTGAATGATCCGGCGCACATGGAGTTTGCCAAGGCCTTTGCGAAGATCATGGGAACGTCCGGCCCCGATCTAACAGCCCGTCTTTCCGCCGGCTACAAGCGCCTCACGCTGGACGATGCCAGCCCGGAAATCATCGCCGCCCTCGCGTCCCTCCACGCCGAGGCGAAGGCCGATTACGAAAAGCAACCCGCCGAGTCCGCCAAGCTCGGCGCCACCCCCGACGAGGCCGCGCTGGTCCTCGTCGCCAACACGATGTTCAACCTGGATAGCGCGCTGACGCGTTAAAATGACGAATTCCGAGTTTCCGAATGACGAACCAAGATGGCTGAAGATCCGACCAGAACGACCGCGAATCCGAGCGCTTCGAAGTTTGATCTCGAGGAGCGGACAGCTGCTTTTGGGGAGGCCATCATCGAGTTCGCGATGTCGATCAAGGAAACCTCGGTGATGCGCCCGCTCATCTCGCAGATTGTTCGTTCCGGAACGAGTGCTGGAGCCAACTACTGCGAAGCGGACGACGCGGTCTCCCGCAAGGAATTCGCCCTGAAGATCAACACCTGTCGGAAGGAAACCCGTGAAACCAAGTTCTGGCTCCGCATGATCGTCAAAGCCGACCCCAACCTCCGCGACCCAGCAGCAGTCCTCTGGAAGGAAGCCAACGAATTGCACCTGATTTTCTCCAAGATCCGCCGAACCACCTTGGCCAATTCTGCCCCAACCAGCCCGCCCCAATCTTGACGCCCCTCTTCTTCGTCATTCGGAAATTCCTCATTCGTCATTCTCTTCATGAACCTCTTCCAACAACTCCAACACGACCGCGCCCAGCATCTCACGCGGCGTCATTTCCTCAACCGCTGCGGCGTGGGTCTGGGTGCGCTGTGGCTGGCCAGTGAGGGGAATCGTGCTTGGGGATCCGCCGGACCTTTGTTGAAGGATTCCTCGAATCCATTCGCGCCGGATCTGCCGCAGTTCGCGGCGAAGGCGAAGCGGGTGATCTACCTGCACATGGCCGGGTCGCCGAGCCAGCTTGAGCTTTTCGATCACAAGCCGGAGCTCACCAAACTCGATGGCAAGGAGTGTCCGCAGGAGTTCCTGGCGGGAAAACAGTTCGCCTTCATCCAAGGCGTGCCGAAGATGCTCGGCTCGCAGTTTCCCTTCCATCAGGCGGGAAAGAGCGGGCAGTGGATTTCCGATCGGCTGCCTTACACGGAAACCATGATCGACGAGATGTGCATCGTGAAGTCGATGTACACCGACCAGTTCAACCACGGTCCCGCGCAGCTCTTGGTGCACACCGGCACGCAGAATCTCGGCAGTCCCTCGATGGGCGCATGGGCCACCTACGGCCTCGGTTCGGAAAACAACAACCTGCCCGGCTTCATCGTGCTGACCTCCGGCGGCAACAATCCGGATGCCGGGAAATCGGTCTGGGGCTCCGGTTACCTGCCTTCCGTCTATCAGGGCGTGCAGTGCCGTTCGCAGGGTGATCCGGTGCTCTATCTCGCGAATCCCGACGGCGTCAGCGGCGCCATGCGGAGACGCACACTCGACACGCTTTCAAAGATCAACCAGCGCATCGCCCAGGACACCGGAGATCCGGAAACGGTCACCCGCATCGCCCAGTATGAGATGGCCTACCGCATGCAGATCCATGCGTCCGATGCCTTCGACATCAAGCAGGAGCCGGAAGCCGTCCACAAGATGTATGGCACCAAACCCGGCCAGGAATCCTTTGCCAACAACTGCCTGCTCGCCCGCCGTCTGGCCGAGCGTGGTGTGCGCTACATCCAGCTTTTCGACTGGGGCTGGGACTCCCACGGCACCGGTCCACAGACGGATTTGAAGCTGGGATTCACCGACAAGTGCCGCGACATCGATCAGCCGATCGCCGCCCTCCTGAAGGACCTGAAACAGCGTGGCCTGCTGGAGGAAACATTGGTGATCTGGAGCGGCGAATTCGGCCGCACCCCGATGCGCGAGAACCGAGGCGGCATGGAAATGAAACACGTCGGCCGCGATCACCATCCGAGCGCGTTCAGTCTGTGGATGGCCGGTGGCGGCGCGAA
>JANOKL010000506.1:0-7081 GCA_031419215.1 Luteolibacter sp.
CCGTGATCGCCACTTCCACTTCGGCAGGCATCCGCGAGATCGGCAGCAAGCTGCTCGCCGAAACGCCCAAGCTCGCCGCTGGAGATTTCAGCAAGGAACAAAAGGCCTCGCTCGCCCGCGGTCAGGAGATCTTCTCTTCAGTCTGTTTCGCCTGCCATGGATTTGATGGCAAAGGCATGCCGATGGCGGGCAATGCCAACGTCACCCTCGCCCCGCCACTCGCCGGATCCAAGACCGTGCAGCGCGGAGACTCCCTCCAGAGAGTGCTCCTTCACGGTCTGGCAGGCCCGATCGAAGGCAAGACCTATGAGTCGCAGATGATGACGATGGCCAGTAACTCCGATCAATGGATCGCCGACATCACCAACTACGTCCGCAACAGCTTCGGAAACCAGGGCCCGCTCGTCACCGCCCCGGAAATCAAGAAACTCCGCGCCGACACCGCCAGCCGCACCACCCCGTGGACCATCGCCGAGCTGGAGTCGCTCACCCCACAACCCGTGGAAGCGAAAAGCACCTGGGTCCTGACGTCGAATCTCAACGAGAGCGAACTCTCCAAGGGCTGCGACGGTGATTCCACCAGCCGCTGGACCACCAAGAAGGAACAAAGCCCTGGCGACTGGGTGTCCGTGAAACTTCCCGCGCCCGAACTCATCCAAGGAATCCTGCTCGACTCCGGCACCTCTCAAAACGACTACCCTCGTGCCTACAAGGTCGAGCTTTCCAAGGACGGAAAAACCTGGGACCCACCGATCGTCGAAGGCAAGGGCAACAGCGCGCTCACCGAAATCCAGTTCCCCTCACCCGTCACCACCTCATTCCTCCGCATCACCCAGACCGGCTCCGCACCGGGGAAATACTGGAGCATCCACGAGCTGAAGCTGCTCGCGCCGGCCAAGGCGCGCTGAATGGGTTGAAGTGCCAAGTTCCAAGGGCCAAGTTCCAATGGTAGAGTGAAATTCAGAGGCAGAGTCCTCGACTCTTCTTTAGTCATTAGGATTTAGTCATTAGTCATTTCCTCCCCATGCGCAAACTCGTCACGATTCTCATCTCCCTCCCGATCCTGGCTTTGATCGTCGGACTCGCCATGACGAGCTACCGCTTCCTGAAACCACAGGAAGCCGCAGCCGCACCTGCTGCGCCTGTTGCTCCCTCCGCACCTGTCGCGCCTCCGCCCTTGGTTCCAGCCCAGCCGGACTACACCTTCTCACCTGCCTCCCGCGATGGGATCGGCAAGTTTTTCCATGGACGTGAAATCGCCCACGTCATGGGACATCCGGCCATTGGCTGGCTGGAGCGCGACAACCGCGAGCAGGAGGAAGCCCCCACCAAGGCCCTCGCCCTGATGAAGCTGAAACCGGACGCCGTTCTCGCCGACATCGGTGCCGGCTCCGGCTACTACAGCTTCCGTATTTCGACGATGGTTCCGCAGGGCAAGGTCGTCGCGGTCGACATCCAGCCGGAGATGCTCGATTTCCTGAAGAAAAAATCCACCGAGCTCTCCATCACCAACGTCGAACCCCACCTCGGCGCGATCGACGACGTGAAGCTGCCCGCCAACTCGCTTGATGGGGCGCTGATGGTCGACGCCTACCACGAGTTCGACCATCCCAAGGAAATGCTCGCCTCCCTCTTCAAGGCCCTAAAGCCCGGCGGGCAGATCTACCTCCTTGAGTTCCGTGGCGAGGACCCGAAGGTCCCGATCAAGGCGCACCACAAGATGACCGAGGCCCAGGTCCGCCTCGAATTTGAGGGCGCGGGCTTCAAGTTCGTCCGCAATGATCCTTCGCTGCCCTGGCAGCACTTCTTCGTCTTCACCCGTCCTTGACGACGGGTCGGAAGACTCGATCCAGGAAATCGATGGCCCTGTCATTCGCACTGCCCGGAAAAAGGAAGGCCAGGATATGTCCGCGCCCCTTCAGCCAATGCAGCTCATGCGGCACTCCCGCCTTTCCCAAGGCGGTGGCGAAATTCCGAATCTGCTCCGTTTCCACCAGCGTGTCCCGGCTTCCGTGGTAAAGGAAGAGCGGCGGGTTCGACCCTCCTACATGACTCAGTGGTGAGGCGTCGTGGTATCGCTGCGGCAGCGATTCTTTCGTTCCGCCGAGGAAATCGTGAACCATGCGATCCTTGTCCGGAAACGTCAGATCCGCAGGAGTGCCACCCGCAACCACCGCCTTGATCCCTGCATCGTAAGGATGCTTCATCAGCCCCACGAGCGAGGCCAGTTGACCGCCCGCCGAGTAGCCATAAGTCGCGATCTGATCCGGGTTCATTCCGTTTTCCGCAGCATTTCGTCGCATCCAAGCCAGCGCCTGATGCAGGTCCTCCACCTGGGCCGGATAGATCCAGCGCGGCGACTTGCGGTAGGTCACATTGAACACCACATAGCCGCGCGAGGCCAACTTTCGGGCGATCCCGCTCATCGCGCGACGGTGATCATCCCCTCTCCATCCGCCGAAGTGAAGCAGCAGCACGCCGGGTGCCGGTTGGTTCATCAACGGCCGATAGAGATCACCTTGGAGAGCCTCTGGCCAATGCTTCGGCGTGTAAACGATGTCGGACTTCCTGGTGAAATCCGTCTTTACAGGCCGTGGAGTGGCGCCGCCCACATGACCGAGATGGGTCGCGCAACTGGAGAACAAAAGGCCTGCTGGAAAGAGGGCAAACCTCAACAAATTACCGATCCAAAACCGCATGAGGGAGGTTGGAACAGAAACTAGGAAAGGGAAATTCGTTTCATTCAGAACCCATTGGGTCGTGTCGGCTCCATGGAGATCTCAATCGAGGAAACTCCTCAGCATCCACGCTGTTTGTTCGTGCTGTTGAAGGAGTTCCGTCAGAAAATCCGTGGTTCCGGCGTCATCGCCCTCATTAAGGAGAAGAACGGCCTTTCTCACCTCCCTCGCGGCAGCCTCATGGTCGTTCTTCAACGCAACGATCGCCTGCTCGCCGGTGACCAGGGTCCCAGGGACCTCCTTGAGCGTGGCCAGCGCGAGGAACTCCTTCATCGATCCCGGGCTTGCACTGCCCAGCATCCGGATCCGCTCGGCGGTCTTGTCGATGGCCAGTGCGAGGGCCTCATACTGGGCTTCGAAAAATGCGTGCAGCGTCTGAAAGCGGTGTCCGGTCAAATTCCAGTGGAAGTTCCGGGTTTTCACATACAGTACATGCTGGTCGGCGAGGATGCTGGACAATAGACCCACGGCCTGCCCGAGGGTTTTGGAATCGAGTCCGATCCTGATCGTTTCCGAGGATTTTGCGGCAGTCTTGGTGGCGGCTTTTTTCATGGCTGCCCTGACTCTAGCAGATGCCGAACCTCACGATTCAATCGAACCCAATCGTTTGATCTTCAGTATTATATCATCAATCTCAACATCGGAAATTAGAATCCTTTTAGTGGCGAAGTGCACGATCCAGCGCATCCTGCGACTGGTTTCATACGGATGGCCTTAAAACCGAAAGACCCCGAGCGGGGAATCCGCTCGGGGTCTGATGGAAAATGAGCTTGTCAGCCGATCACTTCGCGGCAGCGACCGGAGCCGCGTATCCGGCGAGCGGCTTGCCGTCCTTGTCGAGCTTGTTAGCGGCCCAGAGGAGGCCGCGGGTCACGAAGTCGAGGTAGCGCTTGTCGGAGACCGTGTCGTTGTTGTGGCCGAGAGTGGTCGAGAACACGCGGGTCTTTTTTTCGCCATACTCGTTGGTCCAAGCGATGATGGTTTCGGCGTTGCCCTGCTTGCCCTTGGCAACGGTCTTGGCGCTGTCGTGGACCTTGATGTTGTTGTAGAGCTCTTCTTTGATCGTGGTCCAGTTTTCCAGGCCCTTGGTGATCAGGTTGGCCGGGTCGACGTAGGTCACATCGATTGGAAGCTGCGGGCCGTGGCCGCTGGACTGGAGGCCAAGGAAATCAAACCAAAGCGAGCCATCGGTGCCGGAGTCGACAGGCTTCTTGACATCCGAAGCCGTGCGGTAGGAGTGCATGGCGCAGTGAAGGTTCACCGCAGGAACGCCAGCACGATGCGGAGCGAGGATGCGGTTGACCACGGCGAGGTCCTTGATGTCGGCCGAGCACTCGTCGTGGATGATCACGTCGTAGCCTTCCGCCCAGTTGTCCTTTTCGTAGCAGGTGAAGGTGGCTTTGGTGGACTTGTCCGGCGTAAAGCAGACGTCCACGGTGATGTTCGTGCGCTCCTCGATGCCCGCCTTCAGAAGCTCCTTCTGGGTGGCGTAGTCGTGACAGCAGCCGCCAAGGATCAGCAGGGCCTTGAGGGGCTTCGCGTCAGGTGCGGCAGAGGCGGAGAAAGACAGCACGGCAGTCAGCGCGGGAATCAGGATGGATCGTTTCATGGTCAGATGGTGGAAGTGGTCGATTCAAGGCAGGCCGGCACGGGAGGCACAAGCAAAAGCCCCGGGTGGCGGTAGGCCCATTACCGGGAAAACAGGGCGGGTCTTTCGAAACGCATCCGGGATCACGTCCACCATTCCGCCAAGGAACGTCGAATCCGCCGAACAGGCCCCTTGAGGGCTCGGTTCATGGAGTCGGGGTGGTTTTCGCGCCCGTATCGAGTTTCAAATAGGCGAGGCTGACGCACCAGGCCGAACCGTAGTTCACCCAACCCTCGGCATGGCGATAGGCACCTTCCGGATTGAAGGGATACATTTCGCTTCCGGGCAGGGAGGAGATGGATCCCCGGCACAATTCCAAGCGTGCGCAGACATTGTGGGCATGGGACTTCGGCCAGCCTCGTTCGACTTCCGGGAAGCCCATCTTCGGATCACACGGGGCGGCGGCAAGGCGGGGATTGCGCCCCCAGACATGATCGATCGAGGCGTAGGCGATTTCCTCGATCCGCTTTCGTTTGGCTGGATCGACCACCCATGCCGCGGAAAGCAGGCTGGCAGGCAGGGACAGCGAGTTCCCGACATCATTGACCTTCGGAATCGTCCAGTGGTCCTGCAGGTCATATCTGCGGAAGTCCCATAGGTTGTCTGAACGGCTCAGCGCCACGTCCACCCATTGGTTGATCTTATCCTTCAATCCGGCGGGAGCCTGCTGCGGATACTTCTGAAGCATCCAGACGAGATTCGGAATCGTGCGGTGTTCGCTCATGCGATGACCCTTGGTCGTGCGTGGATCGTTCCAATCGAGCTTCTCCACGCACCACGTGGCTTGTTTCACGGCGGCATCGAGATAGATCCCGGCATCGGCGCGTCCTTCCCGTTTCGCCACTTCATGCATGAAGAGGTTCGGGACGATCGAGTGGCCAGGAGCATGACGGCCCTTGTACGGGTGGAGCAGACCACCCATCGGATTGCCCCCGATGAGCTGTTCCGGCGTGAGGTAGGTTTTCGGATCCCACCAACTGTCGATTTCGAGCGAGGGCTTCCAGTTTTCAAAACAGAAATCCCTGCACTTCCGATAGAACGATTCCGGCAGCCACTGCTTAAGCGCGGGCCATGCCCAGACAACGTAGGCCACCTGTTCGACCGTCTGGGAATGCAGCATGCGCTTATCGGGATCCCCCATGCAATCCTGGGTCACCGGTTTCATCAGGTAAAAGCCCGCGCCCCAGTGGATGAGTTTGACGACGTCCGGGGCGTCGGCCTTGGGCGGTTCGAGTTCATAGTAGCCGCGAACGGCGTCCATGACGCCTTCGGGCGAGGGGTTCTTGGCGTCGAACTTGAAATCGGCAGCAGTCACGCGGGCCTTGTCGGCCGCCCAGTCGATCTGACGGGGCATGGCCGCGATCTTTTCACGGTCCGCCAGGTAGAAGAGAGTCAGCGACGGAATGATGGCATCGTAATAGGTGCCGTCGCGCCATGGGCATCCGCCGAAGGCGCTCGGGTGGGTTCCCACAACCGATCTGGAATCGATCAGGAAATCCACCGCCGACTGCCAGAACTGGTCCTGATAGAGATTGCTGCGGATCAGGAGGGGATCGCTCCGCCCGTCCTTCAGGGCGCCCCCGCTGACATCTATGAAGTAGCGGGTGGACGATGTCCTAGGTCGAAACGAGCTGAAGTCTCCTACCCCGCCCTGGATCACTCCCTTGTGAAGGACTTCCGATCCACCTTCGGAGCGGATGGAGAATGGAGTACCATCGGGTGACAAGGGTGCGGTGAAACGTTTGGGTTTAAGCGTCTCGTAGCCCACTTGATTGACCGCGATCTGATGGATCGAGCGATCCACCACGGCGGCAAGCACCGCGATGCCCTTCAGCCCCGTGCCGGACACGGCACTTTTGTTTTCATAAACGGCGATCTCTCGGATTCTGCCGGGACCGGGCTTGGCCAGGGACAGCCGTAGTTTGGAGACGTTCTGGAGCCCGACTTCGATCCGGCGGATGTTTTCCGCAGCGCTTCGGACTTTCCCTTGCTGCGGGTTGACCTGCTTTCCATCCACTTCGAATGTGAGGTCGAAGCCATCCAGCCCTGGCTCGCTTTTCCAACCGGAGAACACATCCACGGCACCGATTTTCACGGGCTCTGGAAAGGTCAGCTCGATCCACGGCGACTTGTCTCCGGAAGCGGCGAGCCAGCGGGACTCGTCGGCGACAATCCCGTCCGCCACGGACTCCGCCTTGCTACCCGACATGACACTGCTCGCGGTGATCTTCGTCCCTGCGGCGAGATTCCTGTCGTTTTCCGCGATGGCGAAGGCCGAACAGCCTAACAGGGCCGCGACCATCAACCGGTGAACGGTTCCGCTGGATCGATCAAGTGGTCTGTCTGTCATGGAGATCAAGGGGCAGGCGAGCTGTGCGGAAGGTTGTCGGCTTCTGCCAATGCATCACAAAGTCGTGAGGACCTTGAGTCGGGCGAAATTCGTGGGGCCTGCCGGGAAGGTGAATTTCACCTCGTTGCCAGTGATCTCCACCTTGTCCGCACCTGTGCCGAGAACGGCGGTTGTCCAGGTACCGGTAAGCGTGGACGAGGTTTCCACCACAAAGTCGACGTTGTAGGTGCCGGTGTATCCGGTGGCTTTGGTCCAGGTGACACTGAGGACGCCAGCGGTATCGACCACACCGGGTAGCGGGGTAAAGCCGGTGGTATTGCCAGTGGGACCGCCGATGAAATATTC
>JANOKL010000507.1:0-5039 GCA_031419215.1 Luteolibacter sp.
GTATTTCGTGATTGGCAGTCCCTCGACCAATTCCATCACGAAGTAAGGCCGCCCGCCCTCCGTGGTCCCCGCATCATGAACCTTCGCGATGTAGGGATGGTTAATCAACGCGAGCGCCTGTCGCTCGGCTTCGAAACGGGCGATGACTTCCTTGGTGTCCATCCCCGGCTTGATCACCTTGAGCGCGACCTGCCGTTTCACCGGCTGGCCTTGTTCCGCCAGAAAGACCGTGCCGAAACCACCCTCGCCGATCTGCCGGATCAGCTTGTAGCGACCGATCCGATCCCCCTCCCTCTCGCTGCGTGCTTCCAGCCACAGAGGATCGGCCAAGGGCTCCATGAAGGCCTCGTCCGCGAGATGGGCGGCGATGAGTGTCTCGATCTCTTCACGCAGAGACGAATTGTCGCCACAAATTTCAGCGAGGTAGGCAGCACGCTCCGTCAGCCCCGGAATCTCCAGGGCCGCTTCCATGATGATTTCCGGTGCGGGTGGTGGCTTCACGACGGCTGTTGATGGGGCAAACGGAAGGCGAGCCCACGTCGCGCGGCGTTGAGGTCACTTGGGTGTCGCAGCCTTTTCGACGGGCTGACCCTCACCCACGATTTCCTTCACCTTGGGCATGATAGCGTCCGCCCAGATGTCATAGCCCTTGGGAGCGAGATGCAGGAAATCGCCCATGTCTTCCTTGCTGATGGTGCCATCGGGCTGAAGGTATTTGCCGTAAATGTCCATGTAGGTGATCGAGCCTCCGGCGTATTTGGAGATGAGTTCATTCACGGCGGCTCTCGAATCGCGGCCGGGGCCGGGTTTCTCGCCCGTGGGCAGAAGGCTCATCAGGAGGATCTTTGCTTGCGGTTGCTTGGCTTTGATCAAATCGAGGATCGCCTTCACTCCAGCGGCAGCGTCAGCCGGTTTCGCGGTTTTGCCCCACAGATTGTTGGTGCCGATCAGCACGACAAACATCTTTGCCTGGTAGCCCTCCAACTGGCCATTCTGCAAACGCCACAGCACGTGCTGAGTGCCGTCGCCACCGATGCCCATGTTGACCGCCTTGTAGGCTCCCCAGTGTTTGGTCCAGTTCTCACTGCCTCGCCAACGGGCGGTGATCGAGTCGCCGATGAACCCGATGTCGATCTTGTCCCCGGCGGTCTTGAGGTCGGTGTTGATCCGCTCGTAGTTGCCGTTCCACCATTTTCCGCCGTTCGTTTTACCGGCGACCGGTGTGGTGGATTCCAATTCCTGGGCATGCGCGGCAAAGAGGCCGAGAGCGGTCAGGATGAGTGCGGGGATGCATTGGTGGAACAGTTTCATAATAGCGGATTGGGCGTGGTTTGAGGTTGGAAAATAGAAAGCCCTTTGAGCCACGGGCGGCAAGGTCAGAACCAAGGTGCAAGGAAACGAGTGGCGGAAGGCTGATCAATCATCCCGTTTCAGTTCACGGAACAACCAGGCCCGCGCATAGATCCAGTCGCGCTTCGCCGTGGGAGTCGAAATCCCAAGGGCCTCGGCGGTTTCCTCGATCGTCATTCCGACGAAATAGCGCAACTTCACCACCTCGGCCTTACGAGGTTCGATCTGCGCAAAACGATCAAGGATTTCATTGATGGCAAGAATCTCGTCATCTTGTGAGGAAGCAACAGCGATGATGTCTTCTGCAAACCCGGTCCGCTGCCATTCGCCCCCGTGGCGCACGGCTTTTCGATGCCGTGCCCGGTCGATCAGGATGCGGCGCATCGCTTCGGCGGCCGCGCAGAAAAAGTGCTTTCGCCCCTGCCACTGCGTTTCCCCGGGCGAGAGCTTCAAGTAGGCTTCGTGCACCAGGGCGGTCGCTTGGAGGGTCTGTGCCTCTGCTTCCTGTCCCAAGCGCCAGGCCGCCAGCTTGCGCAGCTCACCATAGACCAGCGGAATCAGGTCTTCCGCCGCCTGTTTGTCTCCCTCGCTTGCCGCATGAAGGATGCGGGTCACCTGGCCGTTGGCGTCTTCCATTTCATTTCCCGATCAGCATTACCGGTTACCCTCATCGGACGATTCCTAGTCTTCTATATACTTTCCAGCCTGCTATCATAAGCAAAATCCCGGCGACTACAGACGCAAATATAGCAGTCAATTTTATCTTTGATCCCTCTATAGGCTTCTCTGCATCTGCTTGTTTGCTCGCAATAGAATTACCGGAAGTAGCCTCGCGCTGACGCTCACGACGTTGCAACTCCTTGGCGGGAACCGGGCCATCCGGGCCGTATTCAACGGGTGAGCCGACGAAGCGGTAAGTTCTCTTGCCTGTCTTCACCTCCTCCCACCAGTCTTTCCATTTATCGACTCCTATAAAAACCTCGACATCGACATCACCTTTGAGGAGCTGTGGCCCATTTTCTATTGGCAAGATTTCTAGGCAGGATAGGGCAATTTGGCAATTTACTGGGAGCCACCCATCGCCTTCCCAAACGTCTCCTCCACCAAGGATCTTGCCGTCTCGGCCAACTGGATCGTTAAGTAGCTTTCCAAGTTCAGCAACGGTTTCCGGACTTGGCAAGAAAGCTAACACAGACAAGTTTTCCTGAGCCTTGGTATATTCATGATAGCTAATTTTATTCGCTTGCATTTCCTCTTTTGCTTGCTCTAGACGACTGGTGAAGAATTTTGCATGGTTAGGAGTGGTCAGAATCGCCAATTCAATTGCATTAACTACATTATCCCGCTCCGAGCATTCCCTATAACCCAAAACTTTTAACTGGCGCAGCATCTCAGCTAATCCAGGAATGGATTTTTCTGGATTCTTCTGGATTTCTGCAATAGTTGAAAGTCTGCGTATTTCCCACATTTGAGCCTTTTGAGGATCTTCTGGAATTTCAGGCAATGCGCCCTTTGCTGAAATCGAAAAGATAAAAAACGATAACAAAAATAATACGATGCAATTTAAGTAAAAACGTGGCATGGCGATCTTTATTCCTCCTCATCTTTGATGTTTTTATCCAACCACTCCTCAATCGCATCCCATTCGGCTTTAACGAGTTGCGTGCTCGCCGCATCAGGGTTTGCGAAGCTGTGCATCAATCGCCGTGTGTTATCCACTCCGGGCAATTGCGCTGGGCCATTGGATTTATTGAGGCCCGAAATGTCGTCTACTCCGTCTGGATGACCTGCTCCGATCATTACGTGTCCCAATTCATGAGCGAGGACGTCGAGGATCAAAATCTCCGCTGGCGCTGGATCCAAGATGTTTCCTATTCCTGGGGTTTGTGCATCGATAGGGTCAGGAATGAGATTTCCAAGATCTCCGTTGATGATGATCCTTGGATCCCTGTCGTCTACGTTAGGGCCGCCTGGAGGGAAGAATCGAAATCCAATGATTTCATCCCCTGCTCGATTCAGTTTTCTGCCTTTAGGAGAGATTGTGACACCACCCAGAGCCCAGACGTCTATGTTAGCACCAGACGATGGCGAGAGCCTGCCTGGAGAGGCGGGACCTCTTTCATCCATATTGGCAGGATCAAAGTAGCGGGGCTCGTTGCCCCCTGCAACAGACTTGTCGAAGTCCGCATAAACCGGATCAAGAACCTGCACATTGAAAAAGGTGTTTGTTTGAGGGCCATAAATATCATTGAGGCGCATTTCGATTTTAGCCTTTGTCGCAGCTTTCTCTGCGGGAGTAGCTGCGGGGAAGATATCTGGCGGATTGTCACTGCCTGCCTTTTTGAGCACCATTGGATGAAGGGCGATTTTGACAGTGCGCTTTTTCATGATTTTCACTCCGATAACTGCATTCTCACTGTTAATCGGTGTCGTTGCTGCCTCCCCTTGGGCAGCCGTATGCCCCAGGGCCAACCTCAAGCCCGTGTCGAGAGTATCTCCAGTTGTCGCAGTCAAACGGAAGCTCTCGTAAAATCCAGGGATGAATTGATCAGACGTGACGGTGATCCGATTGGAACTCGGGATGATTTTGAAGTTCGCTCCAGGGGCCATTGCCGGGATCTTGATTTCAGCAGTGGTTCCTTGATCGGGATCGGCCGCATCTGAGCCTGCGGGAACCATGATCCACGTTCTATTCAGCCATCCATATTTATCGGGTTTATTAAACACATAGGACGTTGCCGTTGGAGTGCCGCTGAATGTCCCCTTGATGGAGCTAACCGAGATCGAGTCCACTCCTCGAAATGGGATTTCTTCGTCCATCACGGCGGGCGGTTCTACTTTGACCGGAACTGCCAGGCAATAAAGAGGTGCACTTACGCCATTAAATCCCGTCGACGAGTGTACGGCCAATGCGAAACCCGACGGAGCGGCGTCAAGCCACGCGAATCCACCTAAATCTTCGTAAGGAAGATTCGGTGCCATTTCGTGGGGCTTGAAAACCTGTCCATTCGACCAGACTTGGCCTCCATAAAGAAAGATGAAGCCTGTGTTAGATGAAGCGTCGATGGCTGGTTGAGTAAGCGTCTTCGCCTTGTTCCATTGATTGCCGTGGCGGAAGAGAGGTGGCTTTTCGTGGGAGAAGGCGATCAAATCATTCGAGGAAACCTTGGCTACCTTTACGTAAGTGGAGGATCCAAGATCTTGGCCGTTAACTTTCGTGGTCGTGTCGATGCTGATCAGGCTGCCATCTGGAGCAACGGCGATCACACCCGGCGCGGCGACCTGATTCGCGATAGAAAGCACTGGCGACGTGGCTTCGGGTTCTTCCGACAAAGTCCACTGATAGCTGCTGCTACCTGTGGCGTTGACTGGGCTGAGAATCATATTGCCGTTATTTGTGATTGGCTCTACTGCATTTGCAATGAAACTTCTGGTTCCATCTGCAAGAATGGTTACACGCATGTCTTGGGGTAGAATATGCTGATTGCCTTCTCGTGGATAGTTTGTCCCGTCTTTCAAGACCGTCGGGGACAAACCATCGGGGGCCCACGTCACTTCCGCGTTTCCTCCGCCGCTTGGGTTTAGTCTAACCACACCTGAACCATACGCGCGTCCTGAATCATCCAGCCAGCCAACACCGGCGTTGCTGAGGTCACCGACCGTGTGATTTAACGTCACCATTTTCCCGC
>JANOKL010000508.1:0-7043 GCA_031419215.1 Luteolibacter sp.
AGGGGTTACTTGCCCATCAGCTTCTTGCCGATGGAGATGGCCACCATCGCGCCCATCGAAATGAGCGCAATTCCGATGGCAGCGGTTACGACCGTGCCCAAGTCAGGCTTGAGGCCATTGAGGGCGCTGACGATGGCACCAACGCCTTCGTTACCGGTAGACTGCGCATGAGCAGGAGCACCGCCAGCGATGGCGAGCGCACCAACCACGAAGGCGCAGGCCTTGGCGGAGTTTTCCTTCACGACCTTGACGGCCTTCTTCGCGACGGACTTGGCCGCGCTTCCGATGTTCTTGATCCAATTCATGGTATCGTTTTTTCAGTTGGTTTGCCCCCAGGAGGAACCCGCAAAGCGGAGGCGGACTAGGCGGGAGAGTTATCGGCGCATCAGGTTGAATGCGATCCTTGCGGCCACTACCGCGAGCAGGACGGGAATCCAAATCTGCAAGGCATGCCAAAAGCCAGAAGTGAGGAATTCAGTGTCCATCGAGTTTCGATTTCTTCTTGGCGATGGCGATGAGAGAACGAGCGATGAAGGCCGCAACGATGAACCACCAGAACCGCTCGGCGAGCAGGATGAGGGTTTCGACTATCGGGTTGATCTCTTCGGATTTCATGATGAGCGGGAAAGTTGTTAGAGGGGGCGGCATTGAAGAATTGCTTCGAGTGATTTGGGCATAGGTATCCTTCAAGTAGCCCAGCCGGGGGGCATCTGGCGCTCGCTTCGCTCGCTGCCAGATTGCCCCCGCGGCAGGGACCCGGATTGGCGAATAGATCGGCCATAGGGTCCCCAAGGACTAAATTTCACTCCCGGGACGAACATCCCCACGACACCACAGCACAGCGATTCAGGCCCTGTTAGTGTCTACGGCTTGCCCTGGAGAGCTGGTTCCCAGGGAGCTTGGTTTTTTCGGCAGTGTGCGAGGAGCATCTCTCTTCGACCGTCTCTCAAAGAACTTCCGCGACCGGGCGGAGCTTCGACGGGAATTGGCCCCTGTCTCCAATAACTCTTGGAGACCGAGCGAGAGCGTAACCGTTAGACCTTTCTCGAAGGATTGACCGATTTTTCCGACCTCGTAGGCGTTGGCACCCGCGTAAGTCGTCGGTTTTCCGACATGAGAGCCCGCAAGAGTCTGGGCCTTGTCGCGTGCTGATTCCGAAGAAACAGCGCGTAAATCGACAAGATCCAGAGTCTTGAGGACATAAGCGACCCCTCGCAGGGATGGCTTATACGGCCTGATTTTCGCGAACCCACCTCGGAAGGATTCCTTCCATTCCCACTGCATTGAGAAGCAGTCGCCCCGATTTGGGGTCTTCGGTAGATTCCCGACCAACAGATGGACGTGGTACCTGTCATTCATTTCCCCGGCTTCTTCCGAGGCGACAAACCAGACGCGGGAAAGATCACGCTTGCCAGTGTGGAACTCCACAATGTGGCGCAGCCAGGCGAAAATGCGCTCGATCTTATTCCGGGTCTTCGTGCCGCTCCAGTTGGCTCCGAAGGTAAGCGTCACGTAGAGTTGCCACTCTACGCGCTGCAAATGAAATGACAGTGAGTTAATCACTTGCTGGCTTTGTCGTTATTGAGGGCAAGTTGAAATTCACCTTCCAGCTTGATCGCGTTGCCCATGACAGAGGAGGCCATTGCGGTGCAGCCGATAGTTACCGCCTTAAAGCGGAGATCCGTCAGCTTGACCTTGTGGGCCTCTTCAAAGGCGGCGACGTCGCCGATGTAATACGAAAAAGGGACGAGGCACCGTGGCCGTGCAGCGTCCGCAAGTGTGAGTTCGGCTCCGGACTTTGATTTTCCGAGCCCAAGTTTGATAGCTTCGATTTCGAGGTTGAGCAGCATGGCTTTATTTTTTTTGGGTAGGGTGCCCCGGTTTGGATTCCTTCGGAGCGCCGGGGCGTCGCTTCAGAGGTTTGGCCGGTATAGGTTCACTCAGGCCCCCGGCGCGGTTAGGACTGAGAGAGTGTAATTCCTCAGGTGTTTCCACCTGGAGGGAAAGGGACATAAGGTTATCGAACACACCCGGTTGCATGAGGGTGGCGATAAAATGCCGCATGAGGTTGCGGCGCGACTTGTTGCCACGAAAACCGTAGCGAACTACGCGGAGAGGTTCAGCCGACGCGCCGAGAGGAACTTGATCCTCACCCATTTTGATCTCACCTCGTATGATCATTTCCTCTGGACGCGAAGCGAAAGCGCCAGGGAATGACCCGGTGAGCATGCCTCGACATCGACCCCAAGGAGGGCCGCAGCGGGCGAGCTTGCGCTTTCTGGTTTGGCTGAATGCATGGCTGATTTGGGCTACGACACCCACCGAGCTACGACACCCGGACCGCCTGAGCGGCGATCGACCAGAACCACAAAGAGGCCAAAGCCGTCAAACAAAAAATGCGCGGCCTCTCTATCAGAAGAGGCCGCGCACGACAAAGAAGGGTCGTAGTCCTTCAGGGTCTATTTCTGTGCATTCAACACAAACCACCCGCGAGGAGTGACAGGGGGAGAATGCAGCAAAAAAGCCGGGTTTCAATCAAAACCTGTCAAGATTTTCTTCCCCGCATTACATACATTGTAACAAGTTTTAAATCTGGAAGCTATTGACCCTCAGGAGCCTAAGAGATCGAAGAGTTCAGCCTCGGACCAGCCGGGGGGTTCGCTGTGGCCGGAGTCGTCGAAGGTGGCGTTGGCGAGCTCGCGTTTGTTGGCTTGGAGGCGGACGACCTTTTCCTCGACCGTGCCACGAGTCAGCAGCCGGTATACGGTCACAGTTCGATTCTGGCCGATTCGGTGCGCCCGGTCGGTCGCCTGGGCTTCGGCGGCTGGATTCCACCATGGATCGAAATGCACCACGGTGTCAGCCGCGGTCAGGTTCAGGCCGTAGCCGCCGGCTTTAAGGCTGATCAGAAACACCGGCGGTCCGGACGGTTTCTGGAACTGATCGACCAGCTCCTGGCGGTTCCGGGTCGAGCCATCGAGCAGAAATGTGTCGATTTGACGCTCGGAAAGCTTCTTCTGAATTTCTCGTAATTGTGTCTGGAACTGACTGAACACCAGCATTCGGTGATTCCCTGAAATTGCTTCATCTACGCGCTCAAGCAAACGTTCGAGCTTGGACGAGCGCCGCTCGATCGATAGAGCTTCCAAACGATCGTTTTTCAGCAGCGCGAGGTCGCAACAAACCTGCCGGAGCCTCAGGAGCGTGGTCAGCATCTGCATCCGGGCCGCCCCGGTTCCAGCGCTGCGGCGAATCTCGTCGATCCGCTTTCCGCCTTCGCTGAGGATGTCGCGGTAGATCTGACGCTGGTCGGCCGAGAGCTCGCAGTAGTCGTCGATGATCAGCTTTGAAGGCAAATCGCTGGCGACCTCCTCCTTGGTCCGACGTAAAATGAACGGCGAGGTTTTCAGTCTGAGCCGGTCCAGCGGAGCCCGAGGACGCGGAACTTGCTGCAGCGGCGCTTCGTAGCGATCCTTGAAATCCGCCAAGGTTCCCAGCCAGCCTGGCTGAATGAACCGGAAGATCGACCACAGGTCCCGAACTCCGTTCTCCACGGGCGTTCCGCTGAGGGCGATCCGGCGCTTGGAACGGAGTTTTGAGATCGCCTTGGCGTGATCCGTGTCCGGATTCCGCATCAGGCTGGCTTCGTCCACGGCCACGAGCCGATACTCCCTGCCAAGGTGCCAGGCCAGATCCCGGGCCAAGGTTCCAAAACTTGTTACAATAACATCCTCACTCCCGATTCGGCCGCGCTCGGCATCGCGCTGGGCTCCGTGAAGAATGCGAATCATCCTCCCGGGCGCGAATCGCTGGAACTCCGCCCGCCAATTTCCGAGGAGAGAGGTAGGCGTCACGATCAGGACTGGACCGCCTGAGTCGCCGGAATCCAGTTCAAACACACGCTCGATTGCAGCGATCGTTTGAAGTGTTTTACCCAAGCCCATATCATCGGCCAGAAGCGCTCCGCCGAAGCGCTCGAGGCGATCCGAGAGCCAGGAAATCCCATCCCGTTGGTAAGGTCGGAGCAACTCGCTCGTCCCGGCTGCTAGAGTGGCTGAAAGTGGGTGTGAATATTGTTCTGAATAATTGGTTTTATTTGTCTTATCGGATTTATTACGAAATTCCAATACAAGCTCTTCAATCGCCTTCGGGCCAATGAAGTGGCCGTCTTCCTGGCGGATATCGAGCTCAGAGAGCAGAGGATCGAGGAGCTCGGTAGCTTCCTGATCGAGCACCAAAGTCCGGCCTCCCGGGGTGGTTTTCGAGGATCGTCCGGAGCGCAACCACTGAAGAACCTCGGTCCGCGAGACCTCAATTCCAGCGCCCGTTTGAAATGAATAGTCGAAAGCCAGCCAATCCTCGCCTGAGCCTAGAACCTCGAATTTCGGTCGAACGGCCTGAATGGATCCGGCGGTTTTCTGGAGGCGCGGGGTTTCGTCGATTTTCCAACGCTGGCGAAGCTCGGGGAGCCGGTGGGCGCAGAATGCGAGGATGGACGATTCGCCGCTGAGGGCGTAGGTGCCGTCGCGGGCGTCCTTCGGCGTAAATCCGGCGGCGCTCAGAACGGCGAGAGCTTCCATTTCAAGGACGGAATCCCGGACCTGCCAGGAGCCATCTGGCGCGGCCTTTGGGAAATGGGAGTCCTCAAACCAGCCGGGAACGAGTGGCGGAAGATCGAAATACCGGACGCTGAGCCTGGCGGTGAGTTGCTGGAGGGTGCCGTCGAGGGCCAGCTCGAAACCCGGGATGGCCGGGGTGAGCCGGAGATTTCCCAGCCAGGAGTCGTCCGGCAGGGCGATCCAGTCCTCCCAAATCGGGGCGCGACGCAGCAGGAGCCGGAGTGGAACCCGAGCCGGGCGACCAGCGGACCAGTCTTCAAAGTAGGGCGCGAGATCGCTCGGCGGAGGACTGGAGCCAAGTCGGGAGATCTCGGATTCTCCGATGGTGTAGGGAATCCCCTTGATTGAAACAGGCGTTTCGCTTGGATTCAGAAGCACGTAGTCCCCTTCCCTCATGGGTTGGCCGAGCGGGAGCATCCGGCCGTTGGTGACGGAAATCGGGATGGTGCCGGCGAGGAGCTTGGGGTGGTCGGTCAGGACTTCAAGAAATCCGGGCAAGCGGGCGGGGTCGAGCGAAAGCGGGACAGGCGACTTGAGCGAGGTCACGTTTTGGCTGATCAGCCAGTCGGCCAAGCCGCTGTCGGCCGGGTCCGGAGTGCCTGCGGGGTCGATCGCAACGGTGGCGGTCAATTTTCCCCGTGACAGGCTGTCGCGCCAATTCGGGGGGAATTTCACCACGAAGGCAGGAATGACGTCCGCTCGGGGAGTCGGGCTCGGGGTGGTCGCTAGAGCTTTCGCCGGGGCGCGAGCGGTGACGAGGGAAAGCCCGGTGGCCACAGCATGGGCGCAGATCGCGCCGGTGGCCTGGTTTTCCGGGCAGGAGCATTTCACCTCGAAATGGCCCGGGCCGGGGACCTTCACCCCGAGCCGGATCAGGCGGCTGCCGGATTTGACGGAGCCGGTCCAGCCATCGGGCGAGGACTTCGCCTGCACCACCTGGCCGGATTCAAAGAGGGATTTCCCGTCCTTGAAGGCTTTCCAGCCGGAAGCGGCTTTCAGGGTGGATTCGCTCCATTCGGCCATGGGGATAGGAGATCGGGGATTGGGGATCGGAGACAGTAGACTTATTGCTCTGCTGTTTCGGATTTCAGATTTCGGATTTCGAATTTGGCTTTCTCGCCGTCATCACTCCCCTGTCCGCTGCCGTATTCTGGCAGACGATATCCTCGAACCCGGCCTCCGAGAGATACTCGCGGTATTCGGAAGTGGCGTAGCATTTCCCCTGAGTGGAATGCATCAATAACGCGGAATACTCGGCGACGGACAGCGGGCCGGACTTATCCTCATCGATAAAGGCGTCGTGGATAATGAGGAGTCCGCTGCTCGGGAGCGCGGAATAGGAAATGACGAGCAGTTTCCGGACTTCGTCGATGTCCCAGTCGTGGAGGACATTGGAGAACAAATGGACATCGCAATCCGCCGGGAGCGGGTCGGTGAACATGTCGCCGGTCGCGACGCTGACCTTGTCCGCGTATCCGAGCTCGGCGATGCGGGCGCGGGCGATCTTTTCCACCGAGGGCTGATCGAACATCACGGCACTGAGGTGCGGGTGATTGGCGACGAGCGAGCAGGCGTAGATGCCGGAGCCGCCGCCGATATCGAGGACCTTGGAAAAGCCGGTGAGATCAAGCGCCTGGGCCATCGCAGGTCCGAGGAGTGTGCCGCGGCAGTCCATGGCGGCGGTGAATTGCCGGGCAAAGGTTTCATCCTCCATCGAGCGATGCCAATCAGCGGCCTTGTCCTCATCGTAGCCGCCCCAGTTGGCGGGCTTGCCGGTGGCGAGGACCTTAAGGAAATCCTTGGTCACAGGGCGGTCCTTTAACGACGCATAATAAGGAGCGAGCGAGGTCGGGGAATCGGCGACGAGAAAATCCAGGGCGACGTCGGTGACGATGTAGCGGTCGACCTCGCGCTGGATGAATCCATTGGCCGTGAAAAGGGTGAGCATCACATCGACCGGGCGCTCGGCGAAATCGAAGTGGGCACAGATTTCCTCCAAAGTGGAAGGATGCGCGGCCAGCCAGGTGAAGAAGTCGAGATGGACCAGCGCGGCGGTCACCAGATCCGCGCCGTAGAGGCCGTCGCGATTTCGATAAGCGCGCAAAGGATCGGCATGCGGCGGGTGGGTCAAGTCGATTTCGGCCATGGCCGCAACAGAGCCGAGGAAGAAAGGAATGCCAAGCTTCTAACGGCATGAGGGTCACGGGTGGATGATGATTTCCCGGCTGGCGGCGGTTTTGATTGCCAGTGCCACTTCCTCCGGGGAAAGTGCGCATCCGTCCGGTCCCCGGTGCGCCACATGAAAGTCGTTGCCATCGCAAACCAAAAAGGCGGAGTCGGAAAGACGACCACCGCCCTGAATCTTTCCGCCGCGCTTGCATTGCGCGGCCAGCGGGTCCTGCTCGTGGACCTCGATCCTCAGGC
>JANOKL010000509.1:0-3686 GCA_031419215.1 Luteolibacter sp.
TATGGGTCTTATGGGTCTTATGGGTCTTATGGGTCTTATGGGTCTTATGGGTCTTATAGGACCTATTTCACGGAAGCGCCCACTCCGCCTTCTTCGCCTGATACTCGGCCTTTGGGAGCAGCACGTAGATGGGGCGCTTGGAGGGATCGATGTTGGCGATGAGCCAGCGCAGCTTTTCCTCGGGCATGGTGGTGCAGCCGGCGGTGGGCTTGGCGCCATCGGCGCGCCAGATATGGAAGAAGATCGCGCTGCCGGCATTCGGGACGGCTTTCGGTGGGGCGTTGTGGGCGATGAAGAGCTTCAGCTTGTGGACCGGATCGTCCTGCTTCATCTGCTGCTTCTTTTCCCACTTGGTGGCCGGGTCATGGTCGATGACGACGTTGCGGTTGTAACTGGGCGATGCAGGGTCCTCGACCCACAGATCGCGCGGCGTGACCTGACGATAGGGCAGGGCGGAGTTCTTGCGGATGCTGGCATCATAGCCCCAGGCACCACCTAGGGAGAAAACTCCGGCCGGTGCGCGGTTGTCGCCTTCCTGCTTGGTCTTGGCACCCTTCGGAACAGGGCTGAGCCCGCTGCCCCAGACGAGCCCGCTTTTTCCGAGCCGACCGTTCCACGCGGCTCCGACCTGCTGCCATTTGCCTCCAGCTTTCTGATAGAGCGCGAGGGTGACATAGGAGGTGTTCCAGTCCTTCGCGGTGCCGACGATGCACTGGGTCGAGTTCTCAGGGAGCTGGAAAGCGCCAGCCGCGAGAGAGAAGAGTCCAGAGGCCAGAATCCAGAGGTGGCGATGCATGCAGGTAAGTGAGCGGAAAACGCGCGGATTTCCAGCGTTCACTTTTGGAACGAGTGGATGCGGAAGGCAGTTCCGGCGCCGTTTTCATCGGTGAGCGCGAGGTCTGCAGGTTGATTCGGACGGGCGAAAGGCAGGAGGAAGTCCCGCTGCGTGATGAGGGTGGCTTTTCCCGGAGAGAGGTCATGCAGCCAGTTTGAGAAGTCGCTGAAATCGACGTCGGCGGTGAGGTCTTGTCGGCCCGGATTCTGATAGACGGCGTGGCCTTCGATCCGCTGTTGCAGCAGGTAGCCGCGAAGCGTGCCACGAGGGCGACGGTGGTAGTGTTCGGCGGTTTCCGCGCCGTAGTCGATGGTGAGCATGGCTCCCTTTTTCCAGTGTGGCATCCAGCGGGTGAGCCAGTGCTGGACGGATTCGTGGACTTCGAGGATTTGGCCAGGGCTGTGGGGGTGGGCGAACTGGACGGAGTCGGGGAGATGATCGGCTGGCCGCCATTCCTCGCGCGGCACCTCGCCGGGGATCAGGAACAGCTCGCTGATGCCCCAGCCTTCGAGTCGAAAGCGTCGGACCGGAAAGGCGTCGATCAGTTCGTTCGAGTAAAGGCAGGCCTCTCCCTGGCAAGCATCGAGCGCGGACTCCAGCGTGTCATGCCAGACGGCGCGTTTTCCGAGGAGCGCCTGCTGCTTTTCGCGCAGCGGCCGGGAAGTTTCCACGAGGTGGAGCCGGGTGCGCCAGCGGCGATGCCAGGGCAGGGCTTTCAGAACGGCGGCGGCGAGCTTTCCCTCGCCGGGGCCGATCTCGATCAGGTCGCGACATCCGTTGGCAGACAATGATTTCGCGGCCCAGGCGGCGATGCCTCTCGCCAGCAGGCCGGAGATCATCGGCGCGGTCGTGAAATCCCCGCTGGCTCCGACTCCACGAATACGACGGGCGTAGTAGCCGCGCTCCGGGTCGTGGAGTGCGAGGTCCATGAAGCGGTCGAAGCGCAGGGCTTTCTCGCTTTTCCAAGGCCAGAGCGGGGCGGGGTTCATGAGAGGCAGGACATTCTTGACTGAAGTGGAAGGCGAACGAGCATTGCAAATGTGGATAGATCACTTCAATCGTTCATCATGAAAAACACCTCAGGCCATGCGCTCTTGTTCTGCCTCCCGCTTCTGCTCAGTAGCTGCGGAGATTCTTCAAATCCAGCCCACTATCCCGCGACCAGTCGCTCATTCCCAAACCGCGAGTCCGCCAACGAGGCGGCGGGTCGGCCGGATCCCGGGAAAGACTATCCGGTGGCGGAGCGGATCGACGGGCGTCCGGATCTGATCCGCAGTCCCTACACTCAGGAACCGATCGAGATCAGGCGGTTGAAAAAGGGTCCGCTGGTGGAAGATCCGACCGTGCGTCTGGCGAAGCGCTATTTCCTGATGCCGGCTAACTGACCGACTCAGCGTCCCGCCATCGTCTCGACGGTGACGCCTTTCAAATACTCGGTTTCCGGGATGGAAAGGACGACCGGGTGGTCGGCGCGCTGGCCGTGGTTGGCGACGAGGCGGAGCGACTTCTTGGCGTCGACTGCGGCATCGATCAGGTTTTCGACGAACAGCTCGCGGCTGGCATGGTGGGAGCAGCAGAAGGTGGAAAGCATGCCGCCCTTGTCGAGGAGCTTCAGCGAGCGGAGGTGGATCTCCTTGTAGCCGCGCATGGCGTCCATGAGGGTCTTCTTGTTCCGGGTGAAGCTCGGTGGATCGAGGATGATGAGGTCATACTCGGGCTCGGCGCTTTTCAGGAAATCGAAGACGTTGGCCTCAATGACCTCGATTTCGAGACCGTTGAGGGCGGCGTTCCGGCGGGTGGCGTCGCAGGCGCTGGCGGAGATGTCGACTGCGGTGACCTTGGTCGCGCCAGCCTTGGCGCAGGCGAGGGCAAAGCCGCCCTGGTTGGTGAAACAATCGAGCACGCGCTTGCCGGCGGCGAATTTCGCGACCTCGGCGTGGGATTGGAGCTGGTCGAGGTAGAGGCCGGTCTTCTGGCCGTCGAAGAGGTCGACTTCGAAGTCCAGATCGTTCGCCCGGACAGTGAACGGGCCAGGGTTCTCACCGTGGATGATCTCGATGACCGTCTCCAGTCCCTCGGCCTTGCGGACGGGGGAGTCGTTGCGAAGGAGGATGGATTTCGGGGAAAAGACAGCGACGAGGGCATCACGGATGATTTCCCGGCGTTGGTCGAAGGCGAGCGTCAGGGTTTGGACAACGAGGTGGTCGCCGTAGCGGTCGACGATCAGGCCCGGGAGTCCGTCCGACTCGCTCCAGACCACGCGGCACAGTCGTTCATCAACCCCGTGACGCTGGCGGAGTTCGAGCGCCTGGCTGATCCGGCGGGTGAAGAAATCGAGATCGAGGTCCTGGCGACGGCGGGAAAAGCGGCGCGCGACGATCTGGGAATTCGGGTTGTAAATGGCCGTACCCATCGGCCGGTCGCGGAAATCCTTGAGCGTGATCACATCGCCCGGCTGTGGGTCGCCGAAGGTTTTTTTGACCTCCGTGGCGTAGACCCATTCGTGGCCGTGGAAGATTCTGGCGCGTGGGGCAATGATGAGTCCGGGCATGTCGAAAGGGATGACTGACCGGGCTTCCGGGGATGTCCAATGAGAAAAGTAAGGATTTCCCCTTGATCGTCACGTCGGACACGGGTTAAAGCCCTTGGCAGCAACCATGGGACAACAATCCAACAAGGTCATCAAGCGCCGCCGCCGTCAGGACTACCTCAAGCGTAAGTCCGAACAAGCCAAGCTCGGCGGAATCGTCAAAAAGAAGCCGGTCGTGAAAAAGTCGTCCGACGACTCCACTGCTGCCAAGAAGGCTCCAGCCAAGAAAGCTGCCGCCAAAAAGGCTCCAGCCAAGAAGGC
>JANOKL010000510.1:0-23030 GCA_031419215.1 Luteolibacter sp.
GACTTGGCGAGTTTGGCGTTGGTGGGCGAGGTGCTGATGCCGGGGTAGTTCTCGTTCGGGTGCGGGGCGAAGGCTCCGGTGTTGCGAATCGCGCTGGTGTAGCGGGCGTTCAACGTGGAGTCAGCGCTGAAGCTGAGGTTCGCGCTGAGGAAGGGGAATGCCGGGCCGTAGTGGCGCATGTTCGTCCGGGTGGTCTGCGGGAGCGGCAGGACGATGTTGGCGAACTCGGTGGTGCCAAGGTCGAACTCGTGGTTGCCGATGCAGGTGGCGTCGAAGCCGATGGAGTTCATGATCGCGATGTCCGGGCGGCCTGAGTTTTCGCGGAGATCGACGCCGCTCGCATTGTAACCGAAGGTGAATCCAAGAGCGGTCTTCAGCGCGGCACGCGTGGCAATGTCATTTCCGGCGGAGAGGAAAGCACCGGGGATGAAGCAATCGCCCGCACCGATGGTGATGGAGGCATTGTTTCCAGCGGCATCTTCGATCTTGTCCACGAGCGCGGCGAACTGCGGCGCGCTGGTGACGGAGGAGACGTCGGCTTCCATGTCGGAAGCGTGGAGGACTTGCAGGCGGAAGGAGGCGGGGTTGATTTCGTAAACGCCGACACCGCCAGCCACGTTGTTGTCGATGATGCCTTCGTAGCCGACCACGGCGAGCACCGTGCCGGTTGGGCTGCTCGGGGCGTCGATGATGGAGACGGTTTCCGGGGAAATGAGGCCTTGGCCGCTATCGTTGATGTAGCGGAGGACTTGCGGTGAGGCGGGGTTGGTGATGTCGACGACGATCACACCGTTCTGGCGTTCAAGTCCGGCGACGGCGATCACGGTGCCACCGGCAAGGGTGGTGACGGCGACGGCTTCCGGCTCCGGGCCTTTGTCATCCGAACGGCTGTCGAAGGCGGTCTTGAGGCCGCCGTTGTTGGAGTTGTGACGCTGTGGGTCACGGGCGACGAGCTCGGACTCAAGTGGAAGATGGGAAACGAAGCTCACCGAGTTGTCAGCTTCCTTTTTCCAAAGGGAAAGTCCGCGTGAGCCCATGCTGACGATCTTGTTGATGTCGGAGTTCGGCGTAGTCGTTGGGAAGACCGGGCCGTTGAGCGATTGGTCCCTGAGGATGTTCAGGCGGCCGAAGTCGTTGTTAACGACGGACGGAGTGAAACCGGCAGCGAGGCCGTAGGTGGTGTTCGCTGCGGAGAGGCGCTGGATGTCACCGTCGTCCACGCGGGCATCGCCTTCATCGGCGGTGATGATGTAGGTGTTTCCAGCAGCGGTCCAAGTGGCCAGAGAGTCCGGCATGGGGAGACCAAAGCAGGCGTTGGTCACGTCGAAGAGGTCGTCGTCATCGGAGGCGTCGATGGTGATCGCTTGCTGGCCGAGGCCGGTGATGTTGAGCCAGGTGTTGGTGGCGATGTCGAGAACGGCAATCGCATTGTTTTCCTGAAGGCCGACGAAGAGCTGGGTATTGTCCGGGCTGAAGGCGATGTATTCCGGCTCGATGTGGAAATACTTGGCCTTGGTGTTGGCGGGGTCGAACGAGGTGTGGTCGCGCAGGCCGCTGATGAGGCCGGAGACTCCGCTGAAATCGGTGGTGGTGACCGGGAGGGTGGCGAGGGCCGCAGCGAGAGTGCTGGAATCCAGGCCGGTCAGGTCGGCAACCGTGACGGAGCCGGGTTGCTGGACGCTGTCGAAAGTAGCAATGGTGACAGTGGAACCTGATCCGACCCAGGCGTGCTGCGCTTCGTTGGCGACGGCGACCTTGCCGTTCTTGATGGCGACCATGTCAGGGTGGTAGCCGGCGGCCACGGAGCCGATGACGGCGCCGGTTTCGAGATTGAAGAACACCAGACGTCCGAGCTGTGGGATGGACGTGGTGTAGTTGGTGCCGCCGACGTTGACGGTGGAGCCATTGATCGCGGCGGCGACACCGATGCCCGACCCATCGGTGGAAAGGGCCACGCTGGTCACATCGCTATAAACGAAACCGCCGACTGGGTTTGCGGTGAACCATGCTGCGACATCGACGGTCGCGTGGTTGGCGAAGGCGGTGGTGTTATGGCGATAGAGACGCACGCCGCCTGCGGAGTTGTCGGTGACGGCGAGGGTGTGTTGGGTAGGCGAGAAGGAAACGACTTCACCGGAGCCGATGGACATCGGGATCACCTGATGCTGGCGAAAGCCGGTGACTTGGGAGTGGGCGTTCGTGTTGAGTGCGAAGAGGGCGAGTAGCAGGGGAGTGCCTGCGAGCTTGGAGTTGAACTTGAGTTTCATGTGTAGTCGTTAGAAGAGCGCCGAAATACAGCAGATGCCCTCCCCGATGATCTCCCAGAATGTCGCGACGATATCGCCACCTGACACTTTCGTCACCGCGCGGCGAAAGTTGATTCATGCGTCCACACGCTCATGCGCGCTGATGTGAATCGTGCGCATCCAAGGCCTGCGTAGCGCAGATTTCGAAGGCTCGCCGACCATCGGGCTGACCACAATGGGCAGAAATTAGTCTCGAAACCGGCATGGATTGCAGATTCCGAAAACAGCCCTTGCTTGGGCTTCAACCACCGGTCGACGCTCATTCCCGGGAAAGAGCTCTCGCTTGAATAGTGTCCGGAGCCCTGAAATGACGGGGATTTTCCCGGAAACGGGGATTTCAGGGGCTGGACTGGCGCGATTCCCGCTTGCCCCGGTGGGGGGGCTCCGTTACCGGGGGTGCCCGCAGCGCAACCTGCACCGTCCCATGCCAATCACCCGCGCCCTCCTTTCCGTTTCCGACAAGTCCGGACTCGCCGAATTCGCCACGGAACTCAACGCCCTCGGCGTTCAGCTGCTCTCGACCGGTGGCACCGCCAAGGCCCTCCGTGAGGCAGGGCTGCCGGTGACGGATGTTTCCGATTACACCGGCGCTCCCGAACTCTTCGAAGGCCGGGTGAAAACCCTGCACCCCAAGGTCCACGGCGGCCTGCTCCACAAGCGCGACGACGCCGAGCATCTCGCCCAGGCGAAGGAGCACGACATTCCGCCGATCGACCTCGTGGTGGTGAATCTTTATCCCTTCGAGGAAACCGTCGCGAAGCCGAACGTCACTCTCGACGACGCCATCGAGAATATCGACATCGGCGGACCGTCGATGCTCCGCAGCGCGGCGAAGAACTATTCCAGCGTTACCGTCGTGGCCGATCCCGCCGACTACCACCGCGTGATCGAGGAGATGAAGGAAAACCACGGCGACACCACCCGTGGCCTGCGCGAGGAGCTGGCCGTGAAGGTCTTCCTCCGCACCTCGCAGTATGACGCGGCGATCACCAATTTCCTCGGCCAATGCAAGGACAGCAGCCGTCGCTCCTTCACCGTCAGCCTGCCGCTCGAACAGGAGCTGCGTTACGGCGACAACCCGCACCAGAAGTGCGCGCTGTATGGCGATTTCAAGAGCTGCTTCAGCCAGATCCAGGGCAAGGAACTCAGCTACACCAACATCCTCGACATCGAAGCGGCGGCCGACATCATCCTCGATTTCGTCCGTCCCACGGTGGCCATCCTCAAGCACACCAACCCCTGCGGCGTCGGCCAGGACGACGAGGACCTGCGCATCGCGTGGCAGAAGGCCTTTGAAACCGATCGCCAGGCTCCATTCGGCGGCGTGATCGTCTGCAACCGCCCGCTCACCGAAGGACTGGCCCGGGTGATCTCGGAAATTTTCACCGACGTCATCATCGCGCCGGAGTTCGAACCGGAAGCCCGCGCCTTGCTCCAGAAAAAGAAGAACCTGCGTCTGATGAAGATCAACGACGCCTACCTCGCGGAAAAGAAATCCCCCGTCATCCGCTCCTGCCCGGGTGGCCTCATGGTCATGGACCGCGACCACACCGCGCTTGGACTCGACAATCTCGAAAGCAAGGTCGTTACGAAGCGTCCGCCGACCGAAGAGGAAATGCGTGCGATGCGCTTTGGCTGGCGCGTGGTGAAGCACGTGAAGTCGAATGCCATCGTTTACGCCAAGTCCGACCGCACGCTCGGCATCGGGGCAGGCCAGATGAGCCGCGTCGATTCCTCACGGATCGCCGTGTGGAAGGCCCAGGAAGCTGGACTCGACCTCAAGGGTTCGATCATCGCCTCCGACGCCATGTTCCCCTTCGCCGACGGTCTCAAGGCCGCCATCGACTCCGGAGCCACCGCCTGCATCCAGCCGGGTGGTTCGATCCGCGACGAGGAAGTCATCGCAGCGGCGGATGAAGCCGGCATGGCGATGATCTTCACCGGTCACCGGCATTTCAGGCATTGAAGAGGGGAAAGCACGAAATTCTAAATCCTAAATTCGAAACGAAGAGGGGGATGGAATTTCGAAAGCTTGTTTGATGGGGCGAGCCTAACGGAAGGTGACCCCGATACCCTTCTTCAGCATCGCGGCGGCGAAGGATTTCTCCAATCCCTCATAGCCTCCGTCGCCTAACAGAATTTTGCGCGCTTCTTCCGCCGATTGGGCGGATTGGAGGGCTTTGATGCAGGCTTTGAATGTCGCGCCGTCGCCTTTGCCGTCGGCCAGTAGGAAATAGTGCACGAGCAGCAGACCGTAACCGTAGTTGTTGTTCGGGTTCTTGTAATAGGCCTCCTGTGACAAGGTCATCAGCTCGGACAAACGCGGCATGATGAATTCCTTTCCAAGTGCTCGACCGCCATTGGAGCCTTTTTCGCCATGGGCGGTGGCGAAGGTGAGAACCGAGCTTGGAAGTTGAGCGAAGGAAAATCTGCCGTCGCGATAGGCCAGGCAGCCCATGTATTCGGCAAATCCCTCCGACATCCAGGTGCCGGCGCAAGGGCCGAGGTCCGCCCAAAGCAGGTGGGTGATCTCATGGAAGAGAACGTGGAAATCGCTGTTCGGATCGAAAGTGTAGCTGCTGCCGGATTTTTTCAGGCCGATGGATTCCAACGGAACGGCCAGCTCGTCGGAACGCCCGAGGTAGGCCCCGACGGTGCCGGGTGGTGCGCCGGACTGTTTGTATTTCTCCAAAGTTTCGAACAGCCTGACCTTGAGCCTGGGCGCACCCGGTGAGCGGGTGCGGCGGTTGTTCAGCGGGATGTCGTGATGGGCTTGAAAGCAGGCTTCCAGGATGGTCGCGATCCTCGTGAGGTCGGCGGGTCGGATCGCGACGTCCGATTGAATTCGGAAATGAAAGCTCTCGTAGATGAATCGTATTTCCGCTGGGGTTTCCTCGATCATCTTGGTGATCGCAGCGCCTTTCACGCCTGCAGTCGCAGGCCAGGGGGAATTGAAATTCGCTGTCGCCGGATCGCAGCCGTCGAGCGGGATGCGTGGACCACCGCGCCAACCACGGGGGGGCGGAGCGCCGCCTTGGTGGTCAGGGCTCCATGGGCGCGGGCCCTCCTGTGCCTGGAGCGAAATCGTCAAGGTGAGCAAGGCCAGGAGCCGCCTGTTGGAGCGCTTGGGGGGCATCGTGAACGGATTGGAGCCTAGCCCAGCGGAAGGTGAAGTCGATCCGCCATTTCCTCTGGCCTGAGTGGTGGGTGACGCTAGTGTCACCTCGTGCGTGATCATGCCCTAGCCCTGTTGAAGGAACTCACGGAAGCCCACTCGGTCCCCGGCCACGAGGACGAGGTGCGGGCAATCTTTGTCGATGAGTTGGAGTCGATTGGTGAACTTTCCACGGACCGCAACGGTTCGGTTTTTTGTGAGACAGGTGAAGGCCCGCGGGTGATGATCGCCGGGCACATGGATGAGGTCGGCTTTCTGGTGCAGAACATCACGCCGGACGGCTTCATCCAGTTCGTCGCGGTCGGCGGCTGGTGGGAGCACAACCTGCTTTCCCAGCGCGTGGAAATCCGGACCCGCAGCGGCGAAAAGTTCATCGGCGTGATTTGTTCCCGCCCTCCGCATTTCCTGCCCGAGGCCATGCGTCGCCAGGTGATGACGCTCGATCAGATGTTCATTGATGTCGGGGCCACGTCGCGAACTGAAGCGGAAGTGGAGTTCGGTATTTCGCTGGGCGATCCAATCTGCCCGTGGTCGCCCTTCACGCCGATGGCCCACGAGGACTGGTACATGGCGAAGGCCTTCGACAACCGCGTCGGCATGGCCGGAGTGATCCAGGCGGGACGCATTCTCGGCCAGTCGATCCATCCGAACCGGCTCATTCTAACAGGCACGGTGCAGGAGGAGGTCGGCTTGCGCGGCGCGAAAACGGCGGCGGTGCAATCGAAGCCGGATGTCGCGATCGTCCTCGAAGGCCCACCGGCCGATGACACTCCGGGTTTCAACAAATCCGAGTCCCAAGGCCGCCTCGGCGGCGGCGTGCAGATCCGCTTGTACGATCCTTCCGCCATCACCAATCCGCGCCTCGCCCAACTCGCGATCCAGACGGCGCGCGAGGAAGGCATTCCCCATCAAGTCACCGTCCGCCGCAGTGGGGGGACCGATGCCGGTTCATTCCATCAGGCCAACAGCGGCACGCCCAGCATCGTGCTTGGGGTGCCGGCGCGTTACATCCACTCGCACAACAGCGTGATCGACCTCAACGACTACCTCCACATGGTCTCGCTGACGGTGGCCCTGGCTCGACGTCTGGATGAGGAAACGGTTGAGGAACTGACGAGGTTCCTCTGATTTCATCGGCTGGCTTGCCGATCTTCACGCTCCCATTTACAGACATCCCCATGCGTCAGACCATTCGCGACATTCTCAAGGCCACGGGGCCGGTCGAGTCCATTCAAGCCGCCGGCTGGGTTCGCACCCGGCGTGACTCGAAGGCCTTTTCCTTCCTCGAACTCAACGACGGCTCCTGCCTCGGAAATCTCCAGATCATCGCCGACGTCGGCATTCCCGGCTCCGACGATCTCGCGAAAATGAGCACCGGCGCCTCGGTGTCAGTGGTCGGGAAACTGGTCCCGTCCCAAGGTGGTGGGCAGGCTTGGGAAGTGCAGGCGACCTCGATCCGTCTCATCGGCGCGGCACCGGATGATTTCCCGCTTCAGAAAAAGGGCCACACTCCCGAGTTTCTCCGCAGCATCGGCCACCTGCGTCCGCGCACCAACCTCTACGGCGCGATGTTCCGCGTGCGCAGCCGGATGAGCTTCGCGATCCACCGCTTTTTCCAGGAACGCGGCTTCCACCACATCCACACGCCGATCATCACCGCCAGCGACTGCGAAGGGGCGGGGGAAATGTTCCGAGTGACGACGCTAGACCCCACCCAGCCGACCAAGAAATCCTTCGACGACGACTTCTTTGGAAAGGCCGCGCATCTCACCGTTTCCGGCCAGCTTGAAGGCGAGACCTTCGCCTGTGCCCTCGGCAACATCTACACCTTCGGACCCACCTTCCGTGCCGAGAATTCCAACACCTCACGCCACGCAGCGGAGTTCTGGATGATCGAGCCGGAAATGGCTTTTTGCGATCTCCAGGGCGACATGGACCTCGCGGAGGAGATGCTGAAATACCTCGTCCGCGACGCGCTCGACGGTCAGGACGGCGACCTCTCGATCTTCGAGAAGTTCGTCGACAAGGGCCTGCGGCAGAAGCTGGAGTTCGTCGCCGAGAAGGGCTTCGAGCGGCTTTCCTACACCGACGCCATCGCGATCCTGAAGGGCTCCGGAAAGACCTTCGACTACCCGGTCGAATACGGCCTTAACCTCCAGAGCGAGCACGAGCGCTGGCTCACCGAGGAGCATTTCAAGCGCCCGGTCACCGTTTTCAACTACCCGAAGGAGATCAAACCCTTCTACATGCGGCTCAACGATGATGAAAAGACCGTCACGGCGATGGATGTCCTCGTCCCCGGCATCGGCGAGATCATCGGCGGCAGCCAGCGCGAGGAGCGGCTCGATGTGCTGTTAGGCAACATGGCCAATCATGGACTCTCGCAGGAAGACTACGGCTGGTACGCCGACCTTCGGAAATACGGCACCGTCCCACACGCTGGCTTCGGCATGGGCTTCGAGCGTCTGCTGATGTTCGTCACCGGAATGGGCAACATCCGCGATGTGATTCCGTTCGCGAGGACGCCAGGGCATTGTGAGTTTTGAGGAAGAGGGTTCACCGATCTTCCCGCACACAACCTTGGACAAGCCTTCACGATCCACTAGAACCCTCACGTGGACGACACATGGACGATCTCGGTTGAAACGGTTCGCGCTTGCTTGAAGGCGGGCGTGGGAGAGTTCGTGGTCTGCGCCGGGGCCCGGAATGCGGCCCTGCTGGAAGCTTTGGCCCGTGCGGAGGCGCAGGGTCATGTGAAGGTCTGGCGGCATTTCGAGGAGCGCAGTGCGGCCTTCTTTGCCCTCGGCCGAACGCTTTCCACGCTTTCTCCCTGTGCGGTGGTGACCACCAGTGGCACTGCCGCTGCCGAGCTGCTGCCGGCAATGATCGAGGCGCATTACCAGGCGCGACCACTCATCGCGATCACCGCCGATCGTCCGGCGCGTTTCCGGGGAACCGGGGCTCCGCAGTCGATCGAGCAGCCGGGCATGTTCGGGCCGCACGCGACGTCTGATCTCTCGGCCTGGACCGGAAAAGGTCCGCTGCATCTCAATGTCGAACTGGAGGAGGAGTTCGAGCTTTCCGAAGTCTCCTTCGAAGCGGCGGTTGAATTCGAACCGGTCACCCACCGTCCGAACGTCGCCGGGTTGGCGCGGTGGCTGAAGACCGACATCTATCGCGGACTCGTCGTCATCGTCGGCGGGCTGGAGCCGCTCGATCACGAGGAGGTGTTTCATTTTTGCCAAAGTCTCGGCGTTCCGATCGTCATCGAAGGCACCAGCGGCTTGCGTGAGGCCTTGCAGGGTTTCGCGCTGCCGGATGCGGATCGGCTTCTGAAAGAGAACCCGCCCGGAAAAATACTCCGACTCGGCGATGTGCCGACCGGGCGCTTCTGGCGGGATCTGGAGGAGATGCCGGGCGTGGAGGTGTGGTCGATCACCCGCAGTGGGTTTTCAGGTCTGGCGCGGCACTCGGACGTCATCCACGGCGAGGTCGAGCGCGTGCTCAAGGCGATCGGCGAGGTGGACCCGGTGGGTGATGTGCTGGATCACTTCGAATTCACCGGACGGAAGAACGGGCTCATCGATGAACTCCTCGAAGCCTATCCCGACAGCGAGCCGGCGATGGTCCGCACGCTCTCGCTTTACGCCTCGTTTGGCTCCTCGGTTTACCTTGGAAACAGCCTGCCTGTTAGAGAGTGGAACTCGTTCGCGCAGTGGGATCGTCCGGTGACGATGGTCCGCGCGAACCGCGGGGCCAACGGCATTGACGGCCAGGCCAGCACCTGGCTCGGCTGGACCGCGGACCAATCCGGGGCCTGGGCGATGATCGGTGACCTCACCGCGCTCTATGATCTGGCAGCGCCCTTCGTGCTCGATCAGGTGGAGACCTCGGGTCGCGTGCTGGCGGTGATCAACAACCACGGCGGTCGCATCTTCGAACGCCTGCCAAGACTTTCCGCGATGAGCCCGCGGGCGGTGGAATGTTTCACCAATCCACAAATGGCGGACCTTTCCGGCTGGGCGAAACTCTGGGGCATGAAACACATCCGCATCACGAACGCGGATGACTTCGACCTCATCGAGCAGTCGGATGAAACGGTGCTCTTGGAAGTATTGCCGGATGCGAAGCAGACCGAGAGTTTCTGGAAGGCGTGGGATCGGATGTGAAACCTTGGACGGCGGCAGGCTCCTGCACGCAGTCCAAGGTGACAGGTCACGAAGATCGGCCTTGGAGCTTTGGGGTGAATTTTCTAGATGAGGGATCGTCAAACGTGCCTCGTTGTTTCCCGCGAAATCTCAAAACCTCACCATCCATGAAAACCTTGTTCTTCGCCGTTCTTAGCCTCGTCCTCATCCAGCCTGTCCGAGCGCTGGAGCCGGGGCGGTATTTGATTTCCTGCAAGTATGATGGTGAGGGCGGAGGTGTTTATCGAGGTTACCTCCTGACCATTGGAAAGGATGGCAAGCAGAGTTTGGAGGCAGCTACTTTTGATACTCGCAGGGATTCCACCACGCGTGCTGATTCTGTAACGCTGACAAAAGGCAAGGAAGACGACGATTCCTTCATTCTCCAGGCGAAATTCGTGGATGAAGATGGGAATGTGCCTCAGCCCGGCGGCAAGGTTACATCGATCACCACCACTTGTGTGCTGGCGCTTTCGTTTAGAGATTGTGGTAGATTCGGGTCAGGCAGCGAGCTGAGGGTTGGGGGAAAAGTTGTGAATTTGGCAGCTACGATTGGCCGTCTTCCTGATCCGGAACCCGCCAAGTAGCTCGGTGGCTTTCGAGCTGCAAAGGACGTGGAGACAGCCGCAGCACCATTCACGACTCACCACTTACCATTCACCTCAACCCTCACTCCACGATGACCGACAGCGGCAGGTCGATGAAGAAGCGGGTGTCCTGTCCTGGAACCGAAGTGACTCCGATGGTTCCGCCGTGGGCCTCGATGGCGCGCTTGACGATGGAGAGGCCAAGGCCGGTGCCCTTGATTTCCTGCTGCGAGTGGTGCTTTTCTACCCGGTAGAATCGGCGGAAAATGTGAGGAAGGTCGGCGCTGGGAATGCCGACTCCGTTGTCCGCGACCCAAATGCGAACACCGTGGGGCTGGCGGATGCAACCGATGTCGATCCGCAGACCCTTGTGCGGGTTCTGCTTGAGGGCGTTCTCGACGAGGTTGAAAAGCACCTGCGTCCAGTAGAAGCGGTCTGCATTCAGGCGCAGCATTTCGTCCGGCATGGTGACGTGGACGTCCGCGTTTTGCTGGCTGATGACGGATTCAAGGCGTTCAAGAATGTCGTGGATGCAAGAGCGGAACTTGAAGGGCTCCAGCTTCAGGGCGGCGGCTTCTCCTGACTCCAGTCGGGAAATGACCAGCATGTCCTCGACGATGCGCGAGATGCGATCCGAGTGTTTCCGCATGACGGTGAGGAACCGCCGGGTCATGTCGCGGTCATCGAGCATGCCCTCATCGAGGAGGTTCTCGAGGTAGCCGTTGATGATGGCCAGCGGCGTGCGGAGTTCGTGCGAGGCGTTCGCGACGAAGTCCTTGCGGACCTGTTCGAGCTGGTGCTCGGATGTGACGTCCCGGATTACCACGCGCGTGAGGGGGTTGGAGTCCGGGGAGTCGGGCAGGCGGGCTGCATCGATGATCCAGGCATTGACGCCGCGGGTTTCGAGGTCGCCGCGTGGTGAGGTTTGCTGCGGGAGGACGACGCGGGATTGGACCGGTTCTCCAGTTTGAAGGCAGTGAAGGAGCGCCTCGGCGAGTCGGCCATCGAGAAAAGCCTCGCGGACTTGGCGGCTGACGATTTCACGGCCCTCGAAAAGCGCGTGAGCGGCTTTGTTGGCGAAGCGGATGGTTTCGTCGGAATCGACCAGTAGAAACGCATCGCCGAGGGCGTCGAGCAGGCGGTCGCGTTCGTTGCGCGATTGCTGGGTATCGCTCTCCAGACGCGATTTCCACGCGGCGAGTTCGGCGCGATAGCGACGTTTTTCTCGCAACGAGATGAACAGCAGAAAGCCAAGGGCGGCATACGCGAAGACGGCGGCGGTAATGGCAAGGGTGGGGCTCATCCGATGGGCAAGGCCACGAGATAGCCGACACCGCGGATGGTTTCAACCAATGCCCCGTGCAGGCCGAGCTTTTGTCGGAGACGCTTCATGTGGGTGTCCAGCGTGCGGCTGTGGACTTCATCACTGTAGCCCCAGACGGTGCGCAGCAGTTCGTTGCGGTCCTGAGGCTTTCCTGCGCGTTCGCAGAGGTAGAGCAGGAGCTTGAATTCGGTGCTGGTAAGGTCGACCGGTTCGGCGTCGAGATAGAATTTGAGCGAGTTCTTGTCGAAGCGGAACGGGCCGTAGCTGAAATCGACGGCTCCTGGAGGTGAGTCTGAGCGCTTCAGAACCGCGCTGATCCGGAGCATGAGTTCTTTCGGGCTGAAAGGTTTGGTCAAATAGTCGTCGGCCCCGGCTTCCAGTCCCGCGATCCGGTCCTCGGTCTGGGCACGGGCGGTGAGCATGATGACCGGGATCTGCGCGGTGCGGGTGTCACGGCGGAGTTCCTTGAAGACTCCGTATCCATCGCGACCGGGAAGCATCAGATCGAGCACGATGAGATCCGGTCGCTCACGCATGGCAACCTCGGTGCCGGTGATTCCATCGTAGGCTTTCAGGACACCGTAGCCTTGTCGCTCCAGGTTGAAGCCGATGAGGTCGGCGATGTCTCGCTCGTCTTCGACGATCAGAATTTTATGCATCGGCTTTGGGTGTAGTGCCGATTTCGTCAGGCTGCGAGGGTCTGGATCGTGACAAATGCGTCACAGCAGATCCTTGCCCACGTAGGAGCCAGCCTTGGTGGTGCGGGCGATGCCGATCTTGATTCCTGCCTCGATCGAGGTGTTGACTCCAGTTTTGACCCCATCTCCGATGATCGCGCCGAACTTGACCCTACCGGTGTTCACGGGCTTTCCCTGAATCATGGAAACGTGGTGGCGGCCATCATGACGATGGTTCTCGGTGCAGGTGCCGGCACCGAGGGTGACGTGGGTGCCGATGATCGAGTCGCCCACGTAGCACTGGCGGGAAATGTAGGTGTTGTTGTAGAGGATCGAGTTTTTCACCTCCGCGCCGTTGCCGACGTAGCAGTTGGCTCCGATCGAGGTGGCTCCGCGAATGTAAGCGTTCGGACCGATGTGGCTGTTCGGCCCGATGACGACGGGGCCTTCGAGAACGGTGCCGGCAAGGATTTTCGATCCGGCGCCGATCCGGACATTGCCGATGATCGTGGCCAGCGGGCTGACTTCGCCGTGTTGGGAGGACTCGTCCATCATCGCGAGCACTTCCTCGTTCATGCGCAGGAGATCCCAGGGAAAGCGGACGGTGAAACAGTTCGCATCGGTGACAAGGCGCTCGGGACAGTCGGACGGCTCCGCGCCGCCCTTCCAGGCGAGCACGTTATTGTCGCTGTCGAAAAGCGTGGCGGGCTTCGCCGTGCGGCCCAGCAGGAGCAGGGCGCCGATCTCGATCCAGTTGTCGATCGGGACGCGCAGCGTGCGGTCGCAGCACTCGGACTGGGTGACGAGTTGGAAGCCGGAACGGATCAGCTCCGTGCAGATCAACTGGCTCAGCGCCACGTTGGCAATCGGGCAATCGCCGAGCTGTCGGTTGGCCGTGAGCGGATGGCAAAGCGCTGGGTGACGGGGAGGTAGAAGGCAAGCTTGCATCGCGTCTACAATGCATCACGTCACACGATTCAGGGCACGACTTTTTTGTGCGCGGGGTGAATCTATTTTCTGCATCGAATTCCGGTCGGCGGGGTTTCAGCCCGCCGGTTCGGGTCATGGAGTGCGGTGGGAAACGCTGTGCCACACCGCTTTGGCATGCGGGATGGGTGGTCATCCTTGTTTCCGGTCCCCGATCGTCACCCGCGGCCGATCTTCATGGAGGTCGGGAGCTTGAGACGATCTGAAACTTTCCCGGAACCCGTGAATCGAATCCGCATCTGAAAGCGGCGTGGCGTTTCACTTCCCGCCGCACTCCAAGGTGGTCACTGAAGCTTCGCGAAATGGGCGGCCTCCTTGTGGGTGAGGCGGCGAATCCAAAGTGGCCAGATGATCAGCCAGAGAAGGACGGGGAGCCAGAGGGGGAGGGTGATCCAACGTTCCAATCTCCCGCTTTGGCCATCCTGAATGCTTCCCAAGTCGCCAGAGGTTCCAATCATTTTCGGAAAAAAGCAGGGACCGACCGGGTAGTTTTCCATTCCAGGTTCTGACCGAATGGCGTCAGCTTTTTGAAACCACCGATTCCACACATCGGGTTCAGGTAGTTCAGAGCTAAACCCATAAACCACATGAGACCTTCCCCAATATATAGAGAGGCAACCAGAATCATAATGAACGTACCAAAAATCTGATCTGTAGTGGGGCCGATTTGTCTGTCTCTTATCGCCGGAGTGGATGGAACTTTGAATTCGTTCGGTGCCACCGTCAAAGAGGATAGAGCCGATCCAAGTTCCGACAAGCAACATCAGCAGCAAGATCCCAAACCAGAACCTCCGCGTGCGAAGGAGCCAGAGTTTCGGGCGTGGTGGTTCATCCATGGGTGACCGGCTTCTAGCGGATGCAGAAAGTCGCCGCAAGAGCCTTGGAATAGGGAGCAGGGGAGATTCCTCTCCCCTGTAAAAGCATGGGTTGTCGCGACAGGAATGTCGCGACTCCTCAGGCATGCTGCGCGTGCCACTCGTGATAGACCTTCGGGGAAATTTCCGAGGGCTTGATCTCGGAGCGGCCGCCCCAGAAGACGTTGGTGTAGGAGACGGGGATGCCGATGGATTCCAGATGCTTGTCGATGGCGGCCTTGTGCTCCAGCACGCGGTCCTTTTCGGTGCCGTGGACGACGCCCATGATGTTGACATCGCCGAACTGCGGACCGCCTTCGCGCCAGTAGCAGTGGGTCATGCAGTAGTGGCGACCAACCTCTGCGCCACCTTCCATTTCCCGGCCCTTCGGCACGGCCCAGTGGAAGAGTCCGTTGAACCGCGTGACGCGCTCGCCGGTGGAGGAGGGCTTGACGTGTTCGAGGAAGGTGGAGAAGCGACCGATGACCTTCTTGGCGTTCAAGACTTCCGCGACCTCGCAGAAGCGCTCCAGGCTGACGCCGGCGATTTCCGCGCGCTTCACCCAGGGGCTGGCGACGATTTCATCCGGCTGAAGCTCCTCCTTGAGGGCGAGCAGGACTTCCCACTCCTCATCGGTCAGTTCGACCGGGACGGTGGTCATCATCACGGCGGGCTCGTCCGACTTGTCGCCAGGCTCCATGGCGCGACGGCGGATGTGGCCGACCCCGAGGGCGAAGACCCCATTCGCGGGCATCAGCAGATACTCGGTCGCACCGGTGAGTCGCATCAGGGCAGTGGCATGAAAATCGAGCGATTCTCCGACAGGCACCTTGAGGGTGGTCCACAGGCGGTATCCGGAACCGGAAACCTCAGTGTCGGTCGAGCGGATGACGACATGGCCGGAAAAGGGGTCCTCTTTCGACATGAAATCGAAGGCGGCATTGAGCTTTTCCTCCGGCACCTTCCAGGCGACGAGGGCTCCGTGGGCGAGCTTGGTGGAAAGCAGGGTCTGGCGCACGCGACGGATCACGCCGCCTTCGAGCATGGCGCGGATGCGTTCGAGGACCGTCGGCAGATCGACGCCGGATTTCTCGGCGATGACGTGGAAGGGATGCTGGTGGAAGCCGGCGATCAGGTCTTCAGAAACAGCGAGGATTTGCGCGTTGACCGGATCGGTGTGCTCGACGGGGATGGTGTGGCTCATGGACTTGGGCGAAAACTAGGGGGGACTACGCCGCTTGCCACGCCGTTTTTGCCGGAAGTCACGCGGATTCTGTGCCGGAGGGTCCCGAAACCAGCGTCCGCAGCAGCTCCAGGGCCGTTTCCCGATCGTGCAATCTGCCTTCCAGTTGCTCGGTCTGGATCGCTTCCAGCAGTTCCTTGAATCGAGGGCCGGGCGTCAATCCCAGCGCGATGAGGTCTTTTCCGCTCACGAAGGCGGGTGGGATCAGGGGCTGGCTGGCGAACTCCTCGCGCTTCTCGATCAGAAACTCGTAGTTGTCGGTGAAACCGTTCGACGATCCGCAATCGACGCGGTGCAGCTCCATTTCCTGCTCGAAGGTCGGCTCGGCCATGAAGCGCTTGAGTTTCGCGACCCGCATCTTCTGCACGTTCATGAACTGCATGTGCCGCGCCACCATCGGCACGACGGCGGCGATGACGTCGTTCGGATACTTCAGGCGGCGCAGGATTTCCTCGGCCATGACCGCGCCCATGGCATCGTGGCCATTGAAACGGATCCGGTTCGCGGCCTCGTCGAAGGTGAACGTGGGGGGCTTGGCGATGTCGTGCAGCAGCACCGCGAGGCAAAGCTCCAGCGACGCCTCCGGGCCGAGCATCTCGAGCATGATCCGGGTGTGGGTGTAAACGTCGCCTTCGGGATGCCATTCGGGCGGTTGCTCGCAGCCGATCATCGGCAGGACCTCGGGGATGATTTCCCGGATCAAGCCGGACTGCACCAGCAGGTCGAGCCCGCGGGATCGGTCGGGCGCGGTGATGAGCTTCGAAAATTCATCGCGGATCCGTTCCGGGGAAATCCTCGCCAGATCGTGCGCATGCTGCTGGATCGCGGCCCAGGTCACAGGCTCGATCTTGAAACCGAGCACGGTCGCGAAACGCACCGCCCGCAGCAGCCGCAGCGAGTCCTCGCGGAAGCGCGCCACTGGATTTCCGATCGCCCGCAGCGTCTTCGTTTCCACATCCGCCAAGCCGCCGACGTGGTCGATGACCTCGCCGGTGAATGGATTCTCGAACAGCCCGTTGACCGTGAAATCGCGTCGCTGGGCGTCTTCCGGAGCTGTGGAAAACTCGACCGATTCCGGACGTCGGCCGTCCTTGTAGCTGCCATCGGTCCGGAACGTGGCGACCTCGATGTGCGTGCCGCATTGTTTCACGATGACCACGCCGAAGTGCGCGCCGACCTCGTTGGAGCCCGGAAACAGCTTCAAGACCTGGGCCGGCGTGGCCGAAGTCGCGACATCGTAGTCCTTCGGCTCGCGACCCAGCAGCTTGTCGCGCACGCAGCCACCTGCCAACAGCGCCTCGTGACCGGCATCGGTCAGGCGACGGGCGACTTCAACAGCAGCGGAGCGGGGCACAGGGGGAGGAAAAAGTTCCAAGGGCCAAGTGCCAAGTTCCAACGGAAGAAAATGAGCCAAAGGCTCCGGAGGGTTCCTCTTCGTTGGAACTTGCTAGTTGGAACTTGGAACTTTCTCCTCCCAGCATGATTCGGATTCGCGGGGCGAGGCAGCACAACCTGCGGAATGTGGATGTGGACATTCCGCGCGGGAAACTCGTGGTCATCACCGGGCCCAGCGGATCTGGGAAATCGTCGCTCGCGTTTCACACGCTCTATGCCGAGGGCCGGAGGCGTTATGTGGAGTCGCTTTCCGCCTATGCGCGTCAGTTCCTCGATCAGTTGGAAAAGCCGGATGTCGATTCGATTGAAGGGCTCAGCCCGGCCATCGCGATCGAGCAGCGAAACGGCGGACTGAACCCGCGCTCGACCGTTGCCACGGCCACCGAGATTTACGACTACCTCCGCGTCCTCTGGGCGGCGGCGGGGATTCCGCATGATCCGGCGACCGGGGAAAAGCTCCAGCGGATGACCTCGGCGGACATCGTGAACACCCTGCTCGCCCAGCCCGAAGGCACGAAGATCGTCTTGCTGGCCCCCGTGCCGGTCGAGGAGGCCTCGGAGCCGGAACGCTTGCTCGGCGATCTCCAACGGCAGGGCTACGTCCGCGTTCGCGTTGATGGCGAGGTGCTCGACATTGAAGAGGCCGCGGCGAAATGGCCGGAGAGGCTGATCTCGATCGAGATCGTCGTGGATCGCTTTGTCGTCCGCCCCGGCAGCGAGGCGCGCTTGGCGGACTCGGTGGAGACCGCGCTGAAGCTTTGTGGAAATGAAGCCCGTGCCTCGATCCAAACGCTGGACTCGGAGGCCTGGCGGGATCTTTCCTTCCAGACCAGTTATCGGAATCCGACCACGGGTGTGATCCTTGAAGAGCTCTCGCCGCGACATTTTTCTTTCAACTCGCATCTCGGAGCCTGCGAGGCCTGCGAAGGTCTCGGCACCGAATCGTTCTGCGATCCGGCATTGCTCATCGGCGACCCTGCAAAGCCTCTTGCGTCCAGCATCAAGGGCTGGTGGAAGGATGGCTCGCCGCGCCACGGCCAGTGGAAACGCGAGGTCGAGGCGCTGATGCGGATGTTTTCACTGGAGGAGGGAGCGAGCGTCGCCGGTCTAACAGACGAGGTGAAGCAGTTCATCTTTCAAGGCGGCGAACTCGATACCGGCTGGAAGGTCGGTCGTGAAAAGCGCTCACAGAAAAAGACCTTCGACGGGCTCTGCGCAGAAGCCGAGAGAAAGCTGTTAGGAGCGAAATCGGAGGCCTCGCGTCGTCGTCTGCTGCGGGTCATGTCGCATCGGCCCTGTCGCGTCTGCGAAGGCCGTCGGCTCAAGGCGCAATGGCTCGCGGTCCGCATCGAAGGCCAGAATGGGCGCTGGCTCGGCATCCAGGATTTCTGCGGCCTGCCGGTCGATGAGGCCTTGGAGTGGATAGACGAAATCGCGATCGATCCGGTGAAAGCCGCCGTTTGCCAGCGGCTGGCCAACGATGTGAAAAATCGGCTTTCGTTTCTCGATGAGGTCGGCCTCGGCTATCTCGGGCTGGACCGTTCGAGCGGCACGCTTTCAGGTGGGGAGGCCCAGCGCATCCGGCTCGCCACCCAACTCGGAGCGGGGCTCTCCGGGGTGCTCTACGTGCTCGATGAACCAAGCATCGGACTTCACGCGTCCGATACCTCCCGGCTGATCCGCGCGCTTAAGCGGCTTCGCGATCTTGACAACACGGTGGTGGTCGTGGAGCACGACGAGGAGATCATCCGCGCCGCCGATCATGTCATCGACATGGGTCCGGGAGCTGGAGTCGAAGGAGGATTGATCATCGGGCAAGGTTCGCCTGACACGCTTGATTCGCCGACCGGAAAATGGCTGCGCAGCGAGATTGCTCCCTATCCTGCTCAACCCGCGTTCGGCCTACCGCTCTCCAGCCTGAAGATCCGCAACGCCTGCGAGCACAATCTTCGCGGCATCGACGTGACCATTCCGCTCGGTCGCCTGATCTGTCTAACAGGTCCCAGCGGCAGCGGAAAATCGACGCTGGCCGATGACATCCTGCGTCGCTCGATGGCCCGTCATTTCAACGGCTCCGGCGATCCTCCGGGCGCGCATGATGGCATCGACGGCATAAACGCGATCGGGAAATTCGTCGTCGCCGACCAGTCGCCGATCGGCCGCAGTCCGCGCTCGAATCCCGCGACCTTCACCGGCGCCTTCGATCTGATCCGTGATCTGTATTCGAAGCTCCCGCTCGCCAAGCAGCGCGGCTACAACGCGGGCCGCTTCAGCTTCAACACCGCAGGTGGTCGCTGTGAACGCTGCGAAGGGGCGGGGCGGCTCAAGATTGAAATGCATTTCCTGCCCGATGGCTGGGTGCCGTGTCCGGCGTGCAATGGCCGACGCTTCAATCGCGAAACGCTCGAAGTCACGTTCAAAGGCAAGTCGATCGCCGACTCGCTCGACATGCCGATTGCCGAGGCCGCCGGTTTTTTCAAGGCGATCCCGAAACTGCGCCCGTTGCTCGATACGCTGGTCGAGCTCGGCCTTGGCTACGTCCGGCTCGGTCAGGCGGCGAACACCCTTTCCGGTGGCGAGGCCCAGCGGTTGAAGCTCGCGGTCGAACTTGCCAAACCGCAGGCTCCTCACACGCTCTACCTCTTCGACGAGCCGACCACCGGCCTGCATTTCGGCGACGTCGACAAGCTCCTCGCCGCCTTTTTCCGGCTTCGTGATGCCGGGCACAGCGTGCTGGTGGTGGAGCATCACCTCGACGTCATCGCCGCCTCCGACTGGGTGATCGACCTCGGCCCCGGCGGCGGGGTGAATGGCGGCACTCTGGTGGGCGAGGGGACTCCCCGGAAACTGGCGGAAAATCAAGATTCGCCGACCGGTCAGGCTCTTGCTTCGCATTTTCTGCGCCTCTCGAAAGACAAACCCTGAGCCCTGCATCGCTCCATGGATGAAGCTTCTTCAACGTTGAATACCGCGACTGATCTCTCACCCTCCGCATCCGCTTGGCGTTCGTGGTTGGAAGCCTACGGCCCACGCCTGCTGCTTTTCGCCCGCCAACAGACCCGTTCCCAAGAGGACGCGCAGGACATATTCCAAGACGCCCTGGTGAAGCTGGCAGATAAGCTTCGCGAAGGCGAATTCGTCGGTGGTCAGGAGGCCTGGATGCCCTACCTCTACACCGCGATCCGCCGTCTCGCCATCGACCTCAGCCGCCGCGACGACCGCCGCCGCCGGCGGGAGGACACCGTAGGATTGGAAACCGATCTCGATCAACGCGAGTCGTTCCATCCTTGGTTCGAAAGCGAGGCCTCTGACGACGAAACCCGCATTCAACTCGAAGCCAGCCTCAAGGAACTGCCGCCCAAGTTCGCCGAGGTGATCATCATGAAAATCTGGGGCGAACGGACCTTTGCCGAAATTGGTGAGGCCCTCGGAATTTCCCAAAACACAGCCGCCTCCCGGTATCGCTACGGACTTGAAGCCCTCCAGCGCAAGCTCGGTGGCGCACGCCGAAATGGCGATCTCTCGATCTGAAAATCTCCTCCATGAACCACGACCTCCACGACCTTGAATCCAGCCTCGCAGGCCTTCGCCCCTCACGGGCGGATCGGGCTTTGCTCGAACGGCTGGAATCCGCTGCGGATGGCTCGCTCACCGAGCTGACCGTTTCCGAACTGCATTTCGAATCGCGGCTCTCCAGCCATCGTCCTGCGGCCCTGCCTCCGGAGTTTTTCGCCTCACTTGAGAAAGTGGTGGCATCCACGCCATTCCCGGTCGGCGAAAAGATCGTGATGTTCACCAAGGGCAACGTGGCTCCGAAGAACATCCGTCGGTTCCGTCCGATGGTCGCAGCGGCTGCGGTTGCACTGCTTGGCGGCATGACCGCGCTGATGATGCCGACGGGAACGATTCCAAAAAATGGCGGAACAATCGTTTCCAATCCGATGCCGTCCAGGACCTCCGGGGGCTTCGTTCCTGCCAGCTATGGCAACAATGTCCAGACCGCCAGCGACGAGGGAGTGGTCTGGAAGGAAAACCGTCCGCACCGGGTGGTCCGCGTGGTGTTCAAGGAACGCGCCAGCTTGATCAATGCCATGGGCGAACGCGTCGAGGTCGAGCAGCCCCGCGTCGAATACATTCTTGTTCCTGAAAAAATCGATTGATTCGAATCCAGACAAAAACCGCGTCCTACGACGCTTCTAGTATGTCAACGATGAAACACGCGATCCACACATTCAAACTCGCCGGAATTCTCTCGGCATTCGCGCTCCGGGCCACTGCCATCGAAGCGCCACCGGAGGAGCCGAAGGCCCAACCGGTTCCCGCTCCTGAGGAGGCCGCTCCAAAGGTCGAACAGATGCCGCTCCAGCAGGCAAAGGCTGCCGTCTCCGCCTACCTCGGCCTCGGGTCCTCGCAGGTGCCTGAAGTTCTCGGCGTGCACCTTGGTCTCAAGGAAGGTGAAGGCACACTCGTCCGGGTGCTCGATCCGGAAGGTCCGGCGACCAAGGCTGGCTTCACCGTCAATGATGTCATCACCAGGATCGACGAAACTCCGGTCGGCAGCCATGCCGACCTGACCAAGCACGTTCTTGAAAAGAAGCCCGGCGACGAGGTCTCCATCGACTACATCCACGAAGGCAAGCCAGCCAACCGCAAGGTGATCCTCGGCGAGAAAGCGGATCGTGCCATGGGTATGAATGGCGCGGCGGATCAACCGCTCGACCGCCTGCTTCAGGACATGCCTCAGGATCAGGCGAAGAAGATCCGTGAATCGATCGAACGCACCATCAGGGGCGCTGGCGATGTCCAGGGGATGCTTCAGCTTCAAGGCCAGGCAGCAGCTCCGGAAATGGACGAGGCGATGAAGGAGATGCAGAAGAAGGTCGAAAGGATGCTCGGGGCCGCCGGAGGAGCACACCGTGCAGGCATTCCCAAGCAGATGAATTTCCAGAGCGCCAGCACGATCCGTTTGCTCGACGAAAAGGGCTCCGTCGAGTTGAAGAGCAAGGACGGAGGCAAGGAAGTCCGTGTGCTCGACAAGGAAGGGAACGAAGCTTGGTCGGGTCCTTGGGACACCGAGCAGGACAAGGCCGCCGCTCCCGCCGATGTGCACAGCCGGATCGAACGCCTGAACATCGACATGGATTTCAAAGGCAACGGCCTGCGCCTCCGGATGCAGCCGCAGATCGTGCCGCCGGTTCCCAACGAGTGAACCGAATTTCTCAGGGAGGCTAGGAAGACACCCGTGCTGGATTCGTTCAGCGCGGGTGTCGCATTTTCAGTTCCGGTTTCCAGATCACCAGACTAGTCTTCCGACGTGAGCCAACAGGTCATGATTGAAACCAAGGATTTGCATCGCAGCTACAAGCTTGGCCGGAAACTGGTCGAGGTGCTGCATGGCATCGACCTGAGCATTTCCGCCGGAGAAAAGGTCTTCCTCTGCGGCCCCAGTGGCGCGGGGAAAACCACGCTGCTCTACACCCTTGCAGGGCTCGAACATCCCGAGCGCGGCAGCGTGAGCATCGACGGCAGCGATCTCTACAGCATGGGCCGACGCCAGCAGGCCGCCTTCCGCAATTCACGGATCGGTTACGTTTTTCAAAACTACCACCTCCTGCCGGAACTCACCGCCCTGGAAAACGTGATGGTCCCCGGCCTGATTGGCGGCAAGGACCGCGAGGCTGCCGCCAAGGCCGCTCTGGACAGGGTCGGACTTTCCGAACGCGCGGATCACCTTCCAGCCGAGCTTTCCGGTGGCGAGCAGCAGCGGGTCGCCATCGCGCGCGCCATCGTCAACCAGCCGAAGGTCCTCTTCGCCGACGAACCGACCGGCAATCTCGACTCCGCCACCAGCGCCCAGATCATGGAAATCCTCCTCGGCCTCGCGACCGAACATGGAGTGACTTTGATCGTCGTGACCCATGATCAAGCCCTCGCTGCGAGAGGGGATCGTACGCTGGTAATCAAGGACGGCAAGATCAGCGGGTGAGGGGGCTTCCAGAACAAGATTGAGCCGAGTGGCTTACACCCTACGATCCGATTATGATCAAACGCTTCTGGTGGGTGTTTCTCGTCATGGCGTTGGCCATGCCGATTCTCGGGCTGCTAATTTCATCGGTCATCACCTACGTCATGCCGAAGAAGTATGAGAGCACGGCGACCATTCAGTTCGGTGCTGCTGGATTCCAGCGGAAATGTCGCTACGGCCCAAAGCCTTCAGGGCGGCATCACCGCCTCAGTGAACGTCGTCAGCTCCAGCCCCAGCATCGGTGCCATCGTGGCTTCTCCGGTCGTCTTC
>JANOKL010000511.1:0-26373 GCA_031419215.1 Luteolibacter sp.
ATTCCGAACGCATACTCAGGCCCGAAGGCGGTCGGCCTCGCACCATATCCGGTGCTCAGCGGGCCAGTGGCGACGCCGGGCTCAGCAGCCCGATTGACGCCACCATAGGCCGCGATGAAGGTGCGCTTCCCGATCGGGAGATTCAGTTTCTTCTCCCATTCGGTCGCCACTTCGACAGCGCCCTTCATCGGCTTGGCGGAAGCGGCGGTCTCGAGCACTTTCGCATCGGTCAGATTGGGAGTGAAAATGGCGGACAGTTCCTTGTCGCGGGCCACACGCGCCGGATCGGTCTGACGTTTCCGAAACACCTCGTAACGCTCGCCGCGCACCTTCTCCACTTCCGCACTGAGGGCTTTCTGGACCAGTTCCCCGAACTCCTTCTTCGGAAGCTTCGCTTTGGCAGGGTCCTTGAGAAGCGCCTCGCTGATGGAGGCCTCCGACTTGAGCTTGATTTCGCGATTAAGCCCAGCGGTCAACAAGGCCCACTCTTCCTTGCTCGGCACGTAGGCAGGCTTGGGCAAGTAGGCCAAGGTGGAAACCTCCGCATGGCCCTGCATGTTCGACTGTCCGGCGAGCACGTAGATCAGCAGCTTTTTTCCGCTCGGGGCCGGGGCGTTGTCCGCCGCAATCACCCTCGCGCCGGTGGCGAAAACCAGGGCGGACATCACGGTCGCGGATAACAGGCTCAGGGTCGTTCGAGACAGATTCATATTGGAGTTGGGATCGGTAAGGAATGAGTCGACTTCACAACCCATACGCCTGAATCGCGAAGCTATGTCGCCAATTCACCCTGCCAAGGAGGTTTTGTCGTGGCAGGGGGGTGAAAGTTTTTGCGCTCAGGGAACTCCAACCAAACTTCAGGTCACAAAAATACCATCGACCCGCCGCCCGTGCCCTGTCTAATCTCGGAACGGTGATCGGCCTTCAGAATCCATTCCCCCCACCTACCTGCTCCGTGCCACCTGCCGAACCCAGTGTCCTTCCCCGCCCCGCCGCCGTTCCCGCCACGCTCCGGTGGTGGCTTCGTGCGCCTTGGGATTACTTTGCGATGGTCCTCGGCCTGAGTTACTGGGCGGTGTTCGGCTTGCTTTTCACCCTGCTGAGCGTGCCGCTGAACCTGATCCTGCCGCGCAAGACCGGCGAACGGGTCGGCCGCCTGATGATCCATTGGGCGTTCAAGAACTTCGTTGTTTTCCTCAAGCTTTTCCGCCTCGTCGATGCCGATCTGCGGGCGCTGGATCAGTTGAAAAACCTCGGCCATCCCTTCATCCTCGCGCCGAACCACACCTCGCTCTGGGACGTGGTTTTCGTGATCGCCCGCCTGCCCTTCGCGGTCTGCGTGATGAAGGAATGCATCCTGAAAAACGTCTTTCTCGGAGGTGGCGCACGGCTCGCCGGCTACATCCCGAACGGCTCGACCACGCGGATGATCCGGGATGTCTCGGGGGCGCTGGAAGAAGGCGGTCAGCTCCTGCTTTTCCCGGAAGGCACCCGCACGCGACGCGAGACCCGCTGGATCAATCCGTTCAAGGGCGGCTGCGCGATCATCGCTTCACGCGCCAACGTGCCGGTCATCCCGGTCTTCATCCGCAGCAACAGCCGCTTCGCCGAAAAGGGCTGGCCACTTTGGAAACGTCCGGTGTTTCCGATCACGATGGAGTTCGAGCTCGGCGAAATGCAGACCGTTCAGCCCGGCGAATCAGCCCAAGACTTCACGGCGCGATTGGAGGAATTGTTCATCCGCGAGCTCTCGCGACCGCACCCTCTGCGCCGCGAAATGGTCGGCGGGGAGTGAGGCTCAACGACCGGGCAGCGGACCCCAGATTTCCGCAAGGAGTGCGAAGGTCTCGGGCTCGGCGTGCTTCAACTCACCGGTCACAAAGGGATAGAAGTCATTCGATCCGAAATAGGCCTCCGTCATTTCGGCGAAGAACTCCTTCTGGTCCGTCAGCCCGTAGTGCTCGCGCATGGCCCCCTGGCTGGTCATGACGGATTTGTATTTCCCGCTGTCGCAGAACTTTTTCCAAACCGCGATCACCTTCGGGTCTTCGAAGCCGACAAATTGATCGTGAAACCCGTGGGCCAGCTCGTGCAGGACGACCCACGGCATGCGATGGTTTTCAGACGGCGAAAGAAAGTCCTCCACCTCGGGAATGTGGACACACTTCGCGAGCTTTTCCGAATAGCCGTTGCTCTTCAGCCAGTCGGCATCCGGATGATACTGCATCGAGTTCAGGCCACCGTAATCGAGGTCCAGCTCGATGGTGATCGCCCGCAGCTTGGCCAGCGATTTTTCCGGGACCACCACGGTGATCGCAACAAGTCGTGCCGCGAGAAGCTTCAGCGCCTGCTCGCCTTTGGAAGCGCCCTCGCCCTTCAGCAAGCGGTCATCCACCCGCACGTTCCAGCCCTCGATCTTGCGCGTGGTGTGCGCGGTCGGGATGGCAGTGGCGGCGAACGCCCCAACGGGGAGCAGGCTCAATAACGGAAGCAAGAGGACTTTCGTGAGGTGGATCATGGCGGGTGGATTGGTTGAGGATACAGCAATCGGCTGACCGAATACCGCTGGATTCTCCCGGCTTTATCGAAAACCCAGCCAGCCGCCCGCTAGCAGGGCTCAGAACCAGCCCGGCCTCAAGTTCCAGCTCTGATTCGCCCGGACTTGCCCGATGCCGATTCGGCGACTACACCCGTCCGGACATGGCAGGCACGCGACCGCTGATCCTCATCCCGACCTACAACACGGGGCCGATTCTTCGCGCCACCGTGGCGTCCGCCCTGGAGCATTCGACGCCGGTCTGGGTGGTGGTCGACGGCTCCACCGACGGCTCGCCGGAAACCATCCGCGACTTCGAGCAGTCGCACGCTGGCCAGTTCCGGTTGATCCAGCTTCCGCAGAATGCCGGGAAAGGCTCCGCCGTCCTCCATGGCCTGCGCGACGCGATCGAGACCGGCTTTTCCCATGTCCTGACGATGGATGCCGATGGCCAGCATCCCGCCAGTTCGATCCCGATCTTCCTGAAATGGTCCGCCGCACACCCCGAGGCCGCAGTGTTTGGTCGACCGGTCTTCGACGCCTCCGCCCCTGCCCTGCGCGTCAACGGCCGCAAGGTTTCCAACTTCTGGGCGAACCTTGAAACCCTCGGCTGGGGCATCGATGACTCGCTCTTCGGCATGCGTCTCTACCCGGCCAAGGAGCTGCTGGAAGTCTTCGAAAGCACCTGCTTCGCGCGGCGTTTCGACTTCGATCCCGAGTGTGCCGTCCGCCTCGCTTGGCGCGGGGTGCCGATCCTCAATCTGCCAACAGCCGTCCGCTACCCGTCGAAGGAAGAGGGCGGCATTTCCCAATTCCGCTACCTGCGCGACAACGTCCTGCTCACCTGGATGCACGCCCGGCTGCTCCTGGGCTTCCTCGCCCGGCTGCCGATGCTCGCGCTACGTGGCGACAATCCGCTGCTTTCCCAAACCCCGCCGACCTCGTGAGCGAACCCAGCACCGCCCGCCTCGCCAGCTTCTTCCCGAGAAGGTGGGACCGCTTCTACATTCCGGCCAAGCTGAAGTCCGATCCGCTCTACGGCGCGGTCTACGAGGAACTCCGTAGTTCCAATCTGCCGCTGCTCGATCTCGGCTGCGGGCTTGGATTGCTGGCGCTCTATCTCCGCGAACGCGGCCTGAATTTCCCGGTCCACGGGCTCGACTACGATCAGCGGAAAATCGACGGAGCCCGTTGCGCGATGACCCGTGGAAGCTACAACGGCCTGCACTTCGATCACCACGATGCGCGCACCGGGCTGCCCGTGCATTCCGGCAATGTCACCATCCTCGACATCCTCCAGTTCTTCGATCCCGCCGAACAGGAAACCCTTCTCACGCTTGCGGCCGAACGCGTCGCTCCGGGTGGAAGGCTCGTCATCCGCTCAGGCCTGCGGGATGACTCCTGGCGCTTCAGAATCACCGTCGCCGGAGACATTCTAGCCAAGCTCACCAACTGGATGAAAGCCGGCCCTGGCCACTATCCCACGGCGGACGATTTCAGACGCATCCTTTCGCCATTCGGAAACGTCCGCGTCGAACCCCTCTGGGGCGGCACCCCTTTCAATAACCATCTCGTGGTGTTGGAGAGGTAATGAAAGTGCCGCGTCCGAGGCGCGATGAAACATCATAAGATTGGCGAGCGTTTAATGCGCTGGTTCCTCAAGCAGCACAACTGATGAAAGCGACTCCTCGGCCTCATTTCCCAGCAATCAAAACGCTCCGTCTCGGCATTCCCATGATTTCCGCCGCAGTCGCGTTTTCAGCCCTATCCTTCTCCGTAGCACAGGCTCGCACCTGGACCAGCGCAGACGGCAGCAAAACCTTCGAAGGTGAGCTGAAAACCTATGATCCCGCCAGCGGATCAGTCGGGGTGACCATGCCCAATGGGAGTGTCTTGAAATTCTCCAAAGAAAAACTCTCGGCTGCGGACAACACGTTCCTTGAAGAGCAAGGCAAGGTCGCGCCGGATGCCGCGCCAGCGGCTTCAGGTGTCGCCATCGTCTCCGATGGCAAGCCGGTCGACATCACCAAACCGGCAGACATGACGAAGCCGGTCCAAGTATTCATCCTGATGGGACAATCCAACATGGTTGGCCTCGGCAAGATCACCGGCGGCGAGGGCTCCCTGGAGAATGCCGTGAAGACCAAGAAGCTTTATCCCTACCTCGTGGATGATGCAGGGGCATGGGCGGAGCGGAAGGATGTCCGCTTTGTGCGGATGATGCAGGGCAAGGGCCTGCTCAACAACGAATGGATGGCCGTCAAGGCCGGCACCATCGGCCCGGAATTCGGGATCGCCAATCCTGTCGGCAATGCCATCGAAGCCCCAGTCATGATTCTTAAAAGCTGCATCGGCAACCGCAGCCTGGGTTGGGATCTCCTGCCGCCAGGCACCGAGCCCTATGAATTCGAAGGAAAGATGGTTCCCGGCTATCGCGGAACTCCCGACAACCCGAAAGGCGATGGCTCCAAACCCACCGCCTGGTATGCCGGCAAGCAGTACGACGACGACACGGACGATGCCAAGAAAGTGCTTGCGGATCTCGCCACCCACTTCCCCGACGCCACAAAATACGAGGTCGCCGGATTCTTCTTCTGGCAGGGCGAAAAGGACTGCGGCAGCCCCGAAAACTCAGCGCGCTACGAGAAGAATCTCGTCGCCTTCATCAAGCAGTTGCGCAAGGACTTCAATGCCCCGAACTCGAAGTTCGTCCTCGCGACCCTTGGCGAAGCCACGAAGGGCAGCAAGGGCAATGGCGGGCTGGTGCTCGATGCCCAGCTCGCGGTTGACGGCACCTCCGGCAAGTATCCGGAGTTCAAGGGCAATGTGGCCACGGTCTATTCAAACCCCCTTTCAAAGGGCGGCAGCGGCAACGGCCACTACGGCGGCAACGCCGAAACCTACATGGAAGTCGGCCAAGCCATGGGCAAGGCCATGGTTGACCTCATGAAGTCCAAGTAACGCCGACCGGCAAACCCCTGCACTCCATTTCCTCCATGAAAAAGCTGCTCCTCTGCTGCTCGCTCGCCTGTTGGCTGAACGGCCTTGCCACGAACGTGTTCGCCGAGATCGGGCTCAACGCCAAGCCGCTGCCGGGAGCCGAAATGATCATCGATGGCACGCGGGAGATGCTCGATGAGAAGTGGATCTATTGGGCAGGGCCGGGTTTCAAATCCGCGATGCCGATCAAATGGAAAATCGTCGAGGATCCGGTGGACAAGGGCTCGGCCCTGATGACCGATGACCGGGTCGCCGACGGCGGGAAGTACGGCACGGCCGACATCGTGACCAAGAAGGAGTATCGCGACTTCCGGCTTCACATCGAATTCCTCATCATGAAGCCCGGCGGGAACAGCGGAGTCTATTTGCAGAACCGCTTCGAGATCCAGGTGCTGGATGGCGACAAGACCAAGCACGGCATGGGCGCGGTGATCAATGAAACCGTCTCGCCCTACGACTCCTACGCCGGTGTTGGGAAATGGAACGCCTACGACATCACCTTCCGCGCCGCCCGGTTTGTGGACGGCAAGATGGTCGAGAAGCCGCTGGTCTCGATGTATTTCAACGGCAAGAAGGTCCACTCGAACGTGATGATCAATCAGGTCTGGGGCGGACCCAAATCAGGTCTTGATGGCGGCAACGACGGCGGCAAGGGAATCACCGACACCCCAGGCGGTCTTAAGCTCCAGTGCGAAGGCCACGACGTCCGCTACCGCAACGCCTGGATCAAAGAACTCGACCTCGCAAAACCGGAGACGGATTTCAAGGACTGAGGTTCTGAACCAAGAGTCTTTCGGATACCTCAAGCTCCGACATTCACTATGGCGAATCGTTCGATTTATCGTTCAACGATATCATCATATGACAATTCCCCATCCCCTTGCAGTAGCATTGCCGAAGTGATGCCAAATCGAAAGCGCGGTAGACATCCCGTCGTGACACCTTCTGAAAGATAGATCTCACGCCATTCAGGGTCAGAAGAATCCAACAGTTCGTGGATCTGAGCATGATGCCACCAACCTAGTCGAAAATGGTCTCGACCCGAGCCCGTCCCCGGATCAGCCCGAACCTTCCACGTCTCAACATCAAATGGCCATGGAACCGAGTGAGGGTAGGAGCCCCACGGCTCATAATAGACCCGCATCCAGAGCTGCCCACATGATGGACATTGCAACAACTCAGCACCCCAGTTGGTCGAGCAAATCACAATCCATGGTATTTGCTGCTCTCTTTTTTGGGGGCCATAGAGCAAACGGCTGGAAAACCCACAAATTGAGCAAGGTAATGTCATGGGAGACTAACTTTGTAAGTGCTTCTTCTGGACGCTGACACGATTTCCAATCTCACCCGAGAGAATTCTCATCCAAAGCTGCGGGCTCTCTGCCTCAGAAGGACTTCGACCGATGGTATCCAATTCTTGATCCCGGGGGGGATCGCAGAAGGCAGCCCCGGGTCGAGCGATAGCGACCACCCGGGGTTTTGATTCAAACGGAATTTGACCCCGGCAGCGGGTCGAAGAAGTGTGCGGGGGCCTGAGATGTCCGCCGCTCCTGGCACGCCCTTCAGGGTGCGGGTCCTAGAGATTTCCCAACCCGGGGTGGTCGTCGCTATCGCTCCTCGACCCCGGGCTATCACCTGTCATCCCTTCAGGATATGGATCTCTGGGTCTCCGGCTCTACTTACTCCGCGATGAAGGTCACGTCCTCGCTTTCGACTTTCAGATGATCGGGCAGGCCGGTGGGATCGAGTTCGATCTCGAGATCATGGGCACCGGCTTTGAGTTCGACGGTGGGTGATGGCTCGCTGGCGATGGGCAGCGGGGAACGGTCGAGCCAGGCCTTGCGGGCGCCCGTGAGGTTGAACTTGGCTTTTCCGGCAGTGGCGAGGGTGAAGCGGGTGCGGGCGTGGAGGCTGCGGGTGCCGGCGGGAAGGAGGGCGATTTTTTCGGCAATCATGTCGCGCGTGAGGCGTCCGTCGACGAGGGTGAGTGCGACCAATCCCGGGCTGCGTTTGATCATCGGAAGCTCCTCGGCGATGGGGCTGGGGCCTGCGGGCCAGAGTTCCCACTGACGGGCGACGTTGGCTTTGGAGGAGTCGAAGGCGCCGGGCTTGCCGAGGGTGGAGAGGAAGGCAAAGAGGTCGAGTCGCTCGCCTTCGTTGAGTTGCTCGAGAAGGCCTGCGGGCATGAGGCTGCCGAGGTTTTCGCGGGCCGTGACGCTGGCTTTCGGCACCTGAAGCTCATTGCCGAGAGTATCGCGGAGGATGAATTCATCCGGGTTCTCCCGGACGAGCACGCCGCTGAGTTGCTTGCCGTCCTTCTGGGTGAGGAGGATGGCGTTGTAGCCTTCCTTCACCTTGGCGTTGGGCGCGATCATGCTTTCGATGAGATAGTCGAGCGGCGCGCTGGCTCCGATGCTGGAGAGGTCGGGGCCGACCTTCCCCCCGGCGCCGCCGATGGCGTGGCAGGTGGTGCAGACGAGGGAGGCACGGCGATAGACCAACTCGCCACGGTGGGCATCGCCTTCGGTCTTGGTGCGGGCGAGATAGCGGCTGGTGTCGACTGGCCCCGCAGCAGGCGAAGTCGCGGTCTCGCTGAGCGCGGTGAAGGCCTTCACGAGTGCGTCTCCGCGTTTTCCGAGTTCCCGGGCGGCGGCGAGTCCGGCGGTGACTGCCGGCTTTGGCAAATCCTTCGGAAAGGCGGCAGCGATCTGCTCGGGGGCTCCCTTGATGCCGAAAAGGGCCCGCCAGAGGGTTTGCGCGGTCTTTTCATCCTGCGCACCGATGGCGGGAAGGACGAGGTCTCGATAGGCCTTGAAATCGAGCGTGCCGAGGGCGGTGGCGGCGGCGGCTCGGATCGGGGCCGGCTGGTTCGCCGCCACAAATTCCTTGAGCGCGGAGCGGGCAGGCTCATTCGCGATCTCGCGAAGTGCGCCGATGGCGGCGGGGCGGGCCGCGTCGCTGGTGCGCACCAGCATTGAAAGGGAAGGAACAGCCGCGGCGACCTTCCACGCGCCAGCCAAGCGGACGGCGGGCAGGAGCAGCTCGACGGGTGTGGCAGCTCCTAGGTGGTCGAGCAGTGCTGCGGGCGGAAGAGATGGGCGCGTTTGGCGTTTTTCATCGGCTTCAGTCAGAGCTGCCAAAGCGCGGGCGGCGAAGCGGGGATCAACTCCCTTTTCCGTGGCGGCCTGCCACAGGAGATCGAGTTCGGAGGCGCTGCCGGTTTTCCCGATCAGCTCGATCCACAGGCCGCTGCCATCGGCGGGAAGCGGGCGCGGAATCACTTTCGCGAGGACTTGGGCAGCTTGCGCGGGCGGCAGGGTTTGCAGGGCGTATTCGAGTTGCTGCGGGTGGCCTTCATCCGTGGCTTTCCAAGACCCATCCAGCACGCTCTGGACCCAGGCGGCACCGATGTCATTCACACTGCGCCAGGCGGCGAAGGCGTAGAATGGATCGTCCTTGGGCGCGTTCACGGCGGCGGCGAGGATGAGCGCCGCGTTTTCAGCGTTGGGCGTGCGGGCAAGCGTGCGCATGGCTCCGATGCGTGTCCGCGGACTTGAGCTGGCGATGTCCTTTCCGGTGTAAACAGGAGTCGTCCCAGCCGCTGTGCGGGGATCGAGATGACCGATCGGGCCGCCCTTGTAAGTGACGCGCCAGATTCGACCGTTCGAGTGATCGCGTCGCGGATCTCGGAAATCGACTTCACCGTGATTGATGATCGGGTTGGTCCAATCCGCGATGTAGAGGGCACCGTCGGGACCGAGTTTGACGTCAATGGGGCGGAAGGCCTGGTCGTTTGTCTGAACAAGAACGGGCAGCGCCTTGGTCGTGTAAGCGCTGGTGGACTGATCCTTGCCGAGGTCGATGAGTTCGAAATGGACGACCTTGTGCGCGCGGAAGTCACAGGTCACGGCGCTGCCCTGCCAAGCAGCGGGAAAGTTTGGCGAATGGATCAACTCCAGCCCGGAGAACTTCGGATAACCGCCGGGGCTGATGCTGGCCATCGTTTGGCGGGCACCCTCGAACGGAGCGAAGGTCGCGCCGGGAAATGCCCACGACAGGCCGGTGCTGCCTGCTCCGTCTGTTAGGAAATGTTGGCCCGCCTTGTCGATCTTGTGGCCCCAGGTATTCCAGAGCCCTTTTGAAAAGACCTGTGTGCGCTCGGTGCGTGGATCGTAGGAAAGAACTCCGCCGCTGTTGATGCGGACGATTCCCCACGGAGTCTCCATGTGCGAGTGGGTGTAGACGCTCTGGCTGAAATACAGGAGTCCGTCCGGTCCCCAGTAGACGGTGTGAATGTTGTGATGGGTGTCTTCCGTGCCGAAGCCACTGAGGACGATTCGTTTGTGGTCGGAGATGCCGTCGCCGTTGGTATCGCTGAGGTAAAGCAACTCGGTGCTCGCGCCCGCATACGCTGCCGAAGCAGGGCCACCTTTGGCCATCGTGACGTCAGGCTCCACACAGGTCGGAAGAAGCAGGTCGTCAGAGAAGACCATCGACTTGTCTGCCTTTCCGTCGTGGTCGGTGTCCTCAAGGAGATGGATCGTGTCGCTCGCGACCTTGCCGGGCTCGATCATCGGATAGATCGGCGTGCCGACCACCCACAAGCGACCCGCAGCATCCCAGTTCATCTGCACCGGCTTTGCCAGCATGGGTGCCTCGGCCCACAACGAGATTTCGAGTCCGTCAGCGAGCTTGAATTCTGGAAGCGGCAGGGGCGCGGAGACGGGTTCGGCTGCCTTTGCTACTTTGGCAGGCGCTGTTGCTGAAGGATTGCTTGCGAGTTTCCAGATCTCCTCGTCGGCGGCCTTCAACAAGGGCGTGAACTGCTCCATCTCCACCGCATTCCGTCCCTGCTCGCGTTTGCGAAAGCCGAAGAGATAAGTGCTGTTGGCGGGCCTGAAGCGATTGAACCAAAGCGCGTTCTTTCGAAGCACGGCCTCGCGAAGGGCCTTGCGGGCATCGGGGTTCGCAGGGGCATTCCACGCGAGAGCATTGCTGAAACTTGAAATCGAAAGCCAACGGTAGCCGCTCTCGTTGAGATGGATTCCGTTGTCCGTGAGCTTCGAGGTGTTGATCAAGGAAGGCGCTGGATCTTTTCCGGTCGTCGCGCGAATCAAATCGCAGGGCACAAGGAAGGCCCCACGTTCCATTGCGAGTTCGGCGATGACTTTGCGGTAGTCCGCGAGGAGCGCATTATGGGCGGTGGGATCTGGCAGCCCAGCGCGCACGCTCCGTAGGTCCTCATGCCGGATCGGGGAAAGCAGGATGAAGCGAACTTTCCCGCCGCGTGCACCTGCGGTGATGATGTCCATCAGCCCGCCCAGATCTTTCTTAAAACGTGCAGCCGTTATCGGCTCGGCCCCATAGCGGGCGGGATCGGGATTGAGGGTCCAGTCGTTCGAGCGGTCCGTCATTTCCTGCAAGCTCGCCGCCATGCCAAAGCCGAGAACCGCCACGGTGGGCTGCACCAGATCGATGTGCTCCTTCAGGCGGTCGATTCCCTTGTCCGCAGGATCAAAGCTCGCCCGTGACCAGCCGAGCGGGGTTTCCGCCGACCAGGCGATGTTTCGCACGCTGAAATGCGCGGCGGGAAACTGCTCATGCATCCGGGTCTCCAGATGGCCGTAAGTCGCCTCCCGCTCCAGCAGCGTATCGCCGAGGAGCATCACGCGATCACCATCCACGATTTCAAAAGTCGGGCTTGCGGCAAAGACCGATGAAAAGGCCAGAACCAGGGATAGAATGAGCGCGCGCATGATGAAGAATTGTAGGGATTGGGAGAACTTTTGGAAAGGAGAGTAGATGCAATCCCTGCTCTACGACAAATTCCTGATTTTCCTAACTCGCGCTCAAAGGAAAAATGGAAGCCCTTGCAAACGGTCGTGTCCTCAGAATTTTCCGGCGACTGGTGTCAATTCCCTGCCCTCGATTCCATCCAGCAGGCCCTTGAGCACCTCCATCGCGATTGGAGTGCCTTCGTGGATAAGGAAGATGTCGCCAGGTTGGTTGTTTTCCAACAACTGACTCAGAATCTTCAGCGTGTCGGTGGAAACGGCATCGTATCCACGCCGGGTCCAGGCCATGATTTCCAATCCCAACTCGGCGGTGATCGGGTGGGTGAAAAAGTTCCGATGCCCAACCGGCGCACGGAACCATTTCGGCTTCACGCCGGTGATTTCCTCGATGACCTGATTGCACCCGACGATCTCGCGTCGGGTGCGCCAAGGGCTGGCGCACCAGAAGGTGGCCTGGGGATGAGTGAGCGTGTGATTTCCGAGTTCGTGTCCACGTTTGACGATCTCTCGGGCCAGCTCGGGATAAGCGCGGACCTTTTCGCCGATGACGAAGAAGATCGCCTTCACGCCGCGCTCGTCGAGGAGGTCGAGCATCGCCGGGGTATCGCGTGGATCGGGTCCGTCGTCGATGGTGATGAGAAAACCCTCTCCATCAAGCCGGTGCCGCATCGGCCCGAACCACTGCGAAGTCGGACAGAGCACGCCCCAGCACCACAGAGAGGAAAGCGAGGCCCCGGTCAGCAAGGCCCAACCCCAGCCATAGCGGAAGCCGATGAACAGGGCAAAGGCATGCAGGACGATGGCGATCAACATCCGCCAGGCGAGCCCGGCCCGGCCCTTCCAGAGCATCGTCGCTCGCCAGGCGAGGATCAGAGTGGCCAGAAAGTTGATCGCAAAAACCGCGAGCCAGACCCACGCGAAAAGTCCCACGATTCCACCCACCTCTCGACGCCACACAGCCCAAAGCGTGAGAATGAAGAGCCAGCGCCGCCATTGCCAGACGGCCGTCGAGCCCCCGACCACGAAGGGAAAAATCGTCCACGCCAAAAACGCGGAGGGAACGATCAGCAGACCACCCCAGACAGGACCCAGCCCGTTCACCAAGCCCTCACCCACCGCTACCAGGATCATCAGCGGCACGGCGGCGGAGAGGAAAAACCACTCGGCCCGATGCAAGGCACCTGCCTCGGCCCGACGGCTCGCCTCGCCAACCTGACGCGTCCCAGCACCGCCGAACACGCGGAACAGGGCGGAGACCGCTCGGTTATCAGGAAAACTCTGCATCAGGCGGCGCACCTTATCCCCGCGAACGGCCCGCGTGCCTAGTGTTTTCCGGCAAACGAACCGGATTCACCCTCTTCCGTCTTGAGTCTTGAATCTTTCCGTCTTGAGTCTCCTCAGACGCCATGTCCGAAAAACCCTTCACCTATCAGGAGCCCTTCCCGCTCGGACCCGACACCACCGAGTATGAAAAGATCAGCTCGGATCACGTCCGCGTGGGCGAGCATGAGGGCAACCTCATCCTGCATGTCGAGAACGAGGGCCTGAGCCTGCTCGCCGCCGAGGCGATCAAGGCGATCAATTTCACCCTCCGACCCTCACACCTTGCGCAGGTCGCCGCCATCCTCGATGACCCCGAGGCCTCCGACAACGACCGCATGGTCGCACTGATGCTTTTGAAAAACGCCGAGATCGCCGCGCGCGGGATTCTTCCGGGCTGCCAGGACACCGGCACCGCCATCATCATCGGGAAAAAAGGCCAGCGCGTCTGGACGAACGGCAACGACGCCGAGTGGCTCTCGAAAGGCATCCACAAGACCTACACCGAGGAAAACCTCCGCTACTCGCAGACCGCACCGCTGACGCTTTACGACGAGGTCAACACCAAGACCAACCTGCCCGCGCAGATCGACCTCCATGCCACCGAGGGCGATGCCTACAAATTCCTCTTCATCAGCAAGGGCGGCGGCTCGGCCAACAAGACCTTCCTCTATCAGGAAACCAAGGCGCTGCTGAATCCGAAGCGGCTCAAGGAATTCTGCATCGAAAAAATGCGCTCGCTCGGCACCGCCGCCTGCCCGCCGTATCACCTCGCCTTTGTCATCGGGGGCACCTCGGCGGAGGCCTGCTTAAAGACGGTGAAGCTGGCTTCCACCCGCGATCTCGATGCCCTGCCGACCTCCGGCAACGAGCACGGCCAAGCCTTCCGCGATATTGAGTTTGAAAAGGAACTCCTCCAAGCCGCCCGCGAAATTGGCATCGGCGCGCAGTTCGGCGGCAAGTATTTCGCCCTCGATGTCCGTGTGATCCGACTGCCGCGTCATGGGGCTTCCTGCCCGGTCGGCATCGGCGTCTCCTGCTCGGCCGACCGTCAGGCGAAGGCAAAGATCACCCACGAAGGCATCTTCCTGGAAAAGCTCGAAAAGAATCCCGGTCGCTTCATTCCGGAAAAGTATCGCGACTGGAAATTCAAGGGCGTCGCCATCGACCTCGACCTCGGCATGGAGGAGACGCTGAAGACGCTCCACAAGTATCCCGTCACCACCGCGCTCTCTCTAACAGGCACGATCATCGTCGCCCGCGACATCGCCCACGCGAAGCTGAAGGATTACCTGGAGCAACACGGTGACCTGCCCGAGTACTTCAAAAAGTATCCCGTCTACTACGCCGGTCCCGCCAAGACTCCGGCGGGTCTGCCTTCCGGCTCCTTTGGTCCGACCACAGCCGGGCGCATGGATGGCTACGTCGACCTCTTCCAGTCGCACGGCGGCTCGATGGTCATGCTGGCCAAGGGAAATCGTTCCCAACAAGTCACCGACGCCTGCAAGAAACACGGCGGCTTCTACCTCGGATCGGCCGGTGGTCCCGCTGCCTTGCTGGCACAGGAAAACATCAAGTCACAGGAAGTCGTCGATTACCCCGAGCTCGGCATGGAAGCCGTCTGGAAGATCACCGTGGAGAATTTCCCGGCCTTCATCCTCGTCGATGACAAGGGCCACGATTTCTTCACCGAAATCAACCAATGCCCGGTGTGCCGTTGAAATCGCGGGTTTGACCAGTAGCCTGCCGATTTGTTAGCCTCCTCAGCCAACGCGATGATCTCCACCCTAGAACTCAGCCACTTCCGCGGCCTCGAACACGTCAAGTTCGAGAACCTCGGTCGTGCCAATTTGATTGTCGGAGGAAACAATACGGGGAAGACTTCTATTCTGGAAGCGCTGTCATTGCTCTATGGAAATCAGGAGCAACTCCAGTCACTTCCGACTACATTTCGTGAACAGCCGAAGCAGTCAGAAGGTGGAGCAGGATTCTGGCGTTATCTGATCAAGGGGGACGACCCTACACTTTTTTTTATCGTCACCAATGACAATGGAATCATCGGATCCTCTTCTCAAGGAAGTTGGGTCTTCAAGAATGGTGGTTCACGTGTATTCCAGCTTGATGCCAACGGGAAATTGAATGGTTTGGGCGGCCAGAAAAATTCGACCTTGTCGATCCTTGCCACACGACAGGGAGACCCTTCCTTGATTTCCGAGCGATTCAATCAGATCGCACCTCTAAATCCAGACAATGAAACCAAACTCGAAGATCTTCTGAGGAAGTCCATTGAGCCGCGGTTACGTCGTTTGCGCTACGCCAAACCTCAAGGTTCCAACGCTCATCTTGTTTACGTCGATGTAGGCAACGGCTCAATGCTTCCGATGACCCAGTTCGGCCAAGCTTTCGCTAGAACCCTTCAGGTCTATTGCGAAATTTTCGCCAACCGCCCCAAGATCCTGTTGGTCGATGAAATCGAAAACGGCCTCTACTTCGAAGGTCTTGAAGACTACTGGAAAGGTCTGATGGCCGTTCTTGAAGGTCAGGACGTCCAACTTTTCGCGACGACCCACAGCCGCGAGTGCATGGAAGCAGCCCAACGTGCAGCCGCTTCGATGGAGGGAAATCCACTTCGCTTTCTTCGCCTTGATCGGCGTGTTGAAGACCCTCAAAAAATCGTGTCCACCACTTTTGGCCAGGAGGAGATGCAGACGGCAATCAATTCCAATCTTGAGATGAGATGAAGCCGCATGTTCCGACGCCTCTTATTCTTTGCGAAGGCAAGGAAGACAAGCTAGTGATGGAGGCTCTCTCCAAGCATCTGGGGCTTGAAGGACGGATTCACATCGAGTCTTACGGCGGAAAGGATTCCCTTAGGTCCCAACTGACAACCCTCAAGGCCCGACCGGCCTACGTTCGCGGAGAGATTTCCAAGGTGCTGGTCACGCGTGACGCCGATGCCAATTTCGATAGTGCATGGGCTGCGATCAATGGTGCGATTTCCTCGGTCTTTTCCTGCGAACTCCCACAGCCCGGACACTGGCGAACAATTGAGGGGGGACCAGACATAGCCGCTTGGGTGATTCCTGGTCCTCAAATGTCCGGCATGATCGAAACGCTGTGCATGGAGTCCGCCAGAGCGAACTCATCGGAGGTTTTCTCCTGCCTGGATTCGTTTGTGGGGTGCCTCGCGACCGCTCACGGTGAGCAACCTCATGAAAAAGCCCGATTTGCGCTGTGGACGATCGCCGCTCAGGGCAATCAGGCGAAAGACAGGCTCTCCGTCGAGTTCGCCATTCCCAACCTACCTATCAATTGGGACGACGATGCATTCTCTTCACTGAGAGGCTTGTTGCTCGCCATGGTGTAGAATGAGGAGTCGAAGGAATTGGCCACGACTTCTTCACCGAGATCAACCAGTGCCCGGTGTGCCATTGAGGATAGGACCCATCAGTCGTATGGGTCCTATCTCCATGCTCTCAGTCACCTCTGGATCAGGAAGATCCGCTTCTCACGGTAGGTGATCACGGCGTCGAGCTCGCGCATGAAGTCGGCGCCGAAGAGTCCGACGTATTCGAGATCCTTGTCGGGATTGAGGCGGTTCAGGTCGGTGGCCAGAACCTTGCGGTTGGTCAGCACCACATCGCCCATGGTGAGCTTGCGGATGTTCGTCACGCCCGCCGGAGCCTTGCCGCCGATGCCTTGGACGAACTGATCCATGTCCCCGACCTCGCAGCCGTTGTCCTTGGCGGACTTCAGGTTGAGCAGGCTGCTGTCGGCTCCGGTGTCGATGAGGTAGGTCACGTCATTTTCATTGAGCGTGCCATCGACAAAGATGTGGTTGCCACGACGCTCGTATTCGAAGGACTGGTATTTCCTCAGCACGAGAAGCTCATGAATGGAAAGCCCCTGGCAATGTTGCAGGAAAAACGCGGAAGCCTCGCTCCAGTCGTTGGCATACTTCGCGTCTTCGACCGAAAGGCGTGAGATCGGAAGCTGCATCTGCTTTCCACCGACGAGTTCAAGCGTGATGACGGTCGGGGTCTTCGAAACGATCTTGCCTCGATAGGTCTGGTTCTCAGAAGTCTTGAAGAGTCGGAAGGCCAAAGCCTCCTCTCCGCCTTCCTTGACTTCGGCACCATCGGATTTGTCCGGACGGAGGAAGATGCGGCGTTCCGGATAGGAAATGACCGCGTCGAGCTGGCTCATGATATCGGCCCCGAGGATGGCGTGTTCACGGAGCTTCTGGCCCTCTTCCTTGCCATTCATCAGATCGGTCGCGAGGATCTTGGTACCCTTGAAAACGGATTCGCCAAACGAGATCGTTGGAACGTCCGTCCATCCCGCAGGCGCTTCTCCGGAAACCCCGTAGATTTTTTCCGTCAGCTCTCCGACCTGACAACCCGCATCCTTGGCGAAGGGGATGTGGAGCAGGCTGGTTCCGGCACCGGTGTCGATGAGGAAGGTGCCCTGCTTGCCGTTGAGCTTGCCGTCGATGAAGATCGAGTTGCCCTCAAGGCGGAACTGGAAGGACTCGTAGCCGCGGAGTTCCAGGAGCTGGCGGGGAGTGAGGGCGCGGCACTTCTGGAGGAAGACTGCTTTTTCCTTCGACCAGGATTTGATGTAGGCTTGGTCCTCGGCGCTGAGCTTGTCGAGGGTGACGGTGGCGCGTTGTCCACCACGCACGAGCAAGGTCGCGCTGTCGGCTGTCTTGTCGATCAGCACGGCCTGGATGACCTTGCCATTGGTGCCCTTGAAATCGCGATACTCGGCGTCGTTCAGCTGCTGGGCATTGGCGAAGGATGACAGGCCCAGAAGGGCGGCGGCGAGGGGTCCGAAAAATGACTTCATGGGTGGATTACTTGAAATTGCCTTCCTTGATGAACAGCTCCCAATCGGTATTGAACGCCTGGACGGAATCGAAACCGAAGATCTTCGCGATCTCGACAGCGGGTGGGATCTGGTTTGAGGATTCGATGCGCCGAACCATCGCGGCGAAAGCGCAGAGCCGCTGCGGGCTACTTTGCATGTAGTAGCTGAAAGAGTAGATGAGCACGAGCTCCTCGGGTTTCAGTCCTTCGAGCTTCCACTTGAGCATTGGATCGAGGTCGACCTTCACAGAGCCCTTGCGGACAGCGGTCTTCAGCCCGCGAACCCAGGAGGATCCGTCCTCGAAGCCCTTCTTGGAGCTGATCTCATCATTGCCGGTGCCTTCCACGCTGAGCAACTGCGTCTCGCTTTTTCCACCGAGGGCGATTTCCTTGAAGTAGGAGTGTCCGGTGGTGACGGCGAAGTAGCCCTCGCTGCCAAACGAACTCACGCCGCCGAGCTGCTTGGTGAGAAGCGCTCCCGCGATGGTGTGAATCTGGAAAGGCCCCATGGCTTTCTTGAACTGGCTGGCCTCATGGATATTGAAGAGGATCCCCTGCGGATGAAGGTTGTGGGCTTTCATCATCTCCTCGTTGAGTGAGATGGAGGTGGAGCCAAGCTGCTCCCATGTCGCCTTCACCCGGCCGGCTGCCTCGTCATTCCCGGCCGTGCGCAGTCTTCCCTGATACCATTCTCCAATGGCGGTGTAGGCCGGGCGATCCTCAGCGAGGAAAATGAGCATGCGCTTGTCCGCCCAATCGCGGCGGAAGTTCATGTGCTGGAACGCCATGCCGTGCCAGAGCCGCTCGGCGGTCTCCGCGACGGAGTCGGCATTGACCTTGCCGGCGCTGGCGATGAGGAAATGTTCGCTCTCGGTCAGCTCGAAGAGGGATTCGCTTTCATCGCCGAGTTTGAGGGAACTCTCCTTGAGCTTCTTGATCGTCGCGGAGTCGATCTTGACCTGCTTTTCGGGCTCGCCGAGTTCGCCTGCCACGAGGATCTTCGGATCGGCACTGGCGTATTCCACGAGGAACTGCCGATCGGCGAGGCTGAGGTCCTCGATCTTCAGGACGATCTGCTTGCTGTCCTTGGCAACGAGGGTCGCACTGGTGGCATCCGCCTTCAGAAGCTCAGCCTCAAGGGTGCTTCCTTTCCGTGAGGTCCAGATCCGTGAGTCAGCGGCCAAAGCGGCTGACTGGGAAGCGACTCCAAGTCCCAAGTAAACGAGCCATTTCAATTTTATCATGACGTTGCCTTAAACGATCCCGAGGAGGGCACCAATCTAATTTTCGGACAGGTGATGGAGATATCGGAAAGCCGCTTCGGTTGATCGAACCACGAAAAAGCCGGAGCTGCGGCTGGATGGCGCAGGCTCCGGCTGGAGAATGTCAACGCGTTGGTTCAGGCTGGAGCACCGACCACGGTTCCTGGAATCGGGCCATCGTCGTCGGTGCTGCCTTCTTCACGGGTCTTTGGCGCTTCCTTCTTCCGGTATTCATCCGGGATGGTGGGCGGCTTCGGCGAGGAGGGAGGATTCTTCATTTCACCGTGCTCGATGATGTCCTTGAGGTGGTTGGCATCGAGGGTTTCATACTCAAGCAGGGCCTTGGCGATGAGCTCCACGGTGTGGCGGTTCTCGGTGAGGATGTCGGTAGCCTTTTGATAGGCCTCGTCGATGAAGCGCTTGATTTCCTCGTCAATGACCTGGGCGGTGTGACCGCTGTAATTGACGCGGCGGCCACCCATGTCGCCACGACCGATGAAGACCGGGCTGTCACCGTCGCCATACTCGACCATGCCGAGCTTGTCGCTCATGCCCCATTCGCAAACCATCGCGCGGGCCAGCGAGGTGGCCTGGCGGATGTCACCGGACGCACCGTTGGAAACGTCGTCGCTATGGAAAGCTTCGGCGATGCGGCCACCCATGGTGACGATGAGGTTGGCGAGAGCTTCCTTTCGCTGGGTGGAGTATTTATCGCCATCCGGAAGATACATCGTCGCGCCGAGATACGGACCACGCGGAATGATGGTGACCTTGTGCAGCGGATGCGTGTGCGGAAGCAGCATGTTCAACAGCGCGTGACCGGCTTCATGCCAGGCAGTGCCGATGCGTTCCTTCTCGCTCATGGCGAGGCTGCGGCGTTCGCGACCCCAGCGGACCTTGTCGCGGGCTTCTTCCAGCTCGGCGATCGTCACGGCGGTCATGCTCTTGCGAGCGGCGAGCAGTGCGGCCTCGTTGATGAGGTTGGCCAACTCGGCTCCCGAGAAACCAGGAGTGCCGCGGGCGATGATGCCGAGGTCGGTGTTGGCGACGATCTTGATCTTCTTCACATGGACGCGGAGGATTTCCTCACGGCCATTCACGTCGGGAAGGGAAACCGTGACCTGGCGGTCGAAACGACCGGGACGCAGCAGCGCAGGATCGAGCACGTCGGGGCGGTTGGTGGCGGCGATGATGATGACGCCCTCCTGGGTGTCGAAGCCGTCCATTTCAACGAGAAGCTGGTTGAGCGTCTGCTCGCGCTCGTCGTGTCCGCCGCCCATGCCGTGTCCGCGATGGCGACCGACGGCGTCGATTTCGTCGATGAAGATCAGGCAGGGCGCGTGTTTCTTGCCTTGTTCGAACATGTCGCGCACTCGGGAGGCACCGACACCGACGAACATTTCGACAAAGTCGGAACCGGAGATCGAGAAGAAGGGAACATCCGCCTCACCGGCGATGGCGCGGGCGAGCAGGGTCTTTCCGGTGCCGGGAGGGCCAACCATCAGCACGCCCTTTGGAATCGAGCCACCGAGTTTCTGGAACTTGCGGGGATCACGCAGGAAATCGACGATTTCCCAGAGCTCTTCCTTGGCTTCCTGGATGCCGGCGACGTCCTTGAAGGTCACCTTGCCGCGATCCATCGTGAGCAGGCGGGCCTTGCTCTTGCCGAAGGACATCGCGCCACGACCGGCGGCCTTCATCTGCTGGCGGAAGCGGAAGATCAGAAGGAACACGACCAGCAACACCGGCAGGAAGGTGAAGATCGCGCGGCTGAGGTAGTCGTTCTCGATCACCGGATCGGCACCGCTCTTGCTGATCAGCTTGTTCAGCTCGTCGCCGAGGAGAGGGACGTTGGTCTCGACGGAAAATGGACGGGGCGCGATCGGCTTTCCTTCCGCCGTGGTGGCGTCGATGCGCTTGGTGATTTCCTTGCGGAAACCGGTGATGTAGGCCCCGCCGTTCTGGACGGTCACGAGGGTCAGCGGGTTGTCCTTGTTGCCGGTTTCGACTTCATCGAACGCGAAGGCGCGGCGCAGATCGGCAAGGCCGAGTTCGCGGACCTCCCCAACCTCAGGCAACTGCGCCACGTTCAGCGAGCGGTAGTTCTGCGGCAGGATTTCATTCAGTTCCTCCTTCTGGGTGACGACGTTGACCGGAATCCGGAAAACGTAGGTTTCCTCCTTGGAGTCCGGGCCCCTCACCTGATCCGGACGAAGAAAGCCCGTGACGAGGGAAATGTAGGTGCCGTCCTTGGTGACGATCTTGAACGGATGCTTGGCATCGTTCATGATCAGCCCCTGGTCGCGGGCCTTCTTGAACTCAGGGTAGCTGGTCGGGCGCGCCGGGCTGGTCAGCCCATTGCTGAAAAAGGCGAGGCCGAGGATCAGGAGCGCCACGCTCATCAGCGCAAAGAGCTTCCAGTTGAAGCCTGCTGGTTCGCCGGGACGGTTTGGACCCTGGGGCGGTGTGGAATTCGTAGGATCGGACATGATAAACGTGGAACACGCCTTTTGTGGCGCGCACGTCACAATCGTAGCACGTACTTCGCGGGGTGCAAAAGGCGCGACAGGATAAATCTCCGGAGAGAAAAGGGAATCCCTATTTTCCGGTGGGCCCGCGGCCTCCGAAACCCCGTCTGAAGCAGCCCGGGGCTTGCCCTCAGCCTCGCATCGGCCAACGATCACCCCCGTGGAGCCGAATCAACCGCCCGGAAGGGATCCCCGCACCACCGCGTCCGGCTGGATGCGGTGGACGCGCTGGCTGCGGCTGATCCCCGGAATCGGGCGGCTGCGCTGGCTGCGGCCCGGTACCGTGGCCCACGTCGGCGTGCTGGTGGACGCCTTCGCGGCCTTTGCCACGCTGGACGACGAGCTGAGCACGCTGGAGGCCGATCTGGTGCTGGATCTCCTGAGAAGCGCTTTTCCCGATGTCGACCACAGCTGGCTGGCCAAACGCCTGGAGCGGGCGGTGAAAAATCCAACGCCACTGCACGCGATCGCCGGGGAACTGCGGGATTCCCTCGACGACACCGGGAAACTCGCGATCGGCCTACAGCTTTTCACCCTCGTCGACGCTGCGGGCCGATCCGAACGCAGCCGGGCGAGCTTCGAGCGCTTCATGCGGCGACTGGGTCGCCCCGACTACGGCCTGGCGATCATCCGAGAAATGCGCGGCAGCGACTCGGAGGAGCAGCCGCCCTTTGATCGTCTGATCTTCGGAGGAGCGGACGCCGATGTGGTCCTGCCTCCCGGCGCGAAGGATCACACCTTCCGGGTTTACCGGGTCGGCGATCTCATCCTCGTGCGAAACATGGGCCCGGCTCCGCTGTGGATCCGTGGAAGATCACTTGAGCCCGGCACCTTTCTGCGAATGCGCGAACGCCAGCCGCTGGTCATCCCCGGCTGGAGCCTGACTCAGGAGGACCTGCTGTTTTTCCTGGCCGTGCGACGGACGGAAAACCCGCCTTCCATTTTCATCGAAGCCAATGACGAGGGCTTCACCGCCGAGCGCAACCGCAGCCGCCAAAGCCTGGTCCGGGTGCGCTTCGGGCTGGACGCGGAAGTCGAAGCCCTGCGCGACACCACCCTTCGGGCAGGTCTTTCCACGCCGCTGAAGAAGGGAACCATCATCCGCTGCCACTGCCATGAGCGACTCAGCGATGGCGAAGGCTTCAGCGTGTCGATCGACGAACTTCGCCGGCGCGCCACCCAGGCTGGTCGACGCTTCAGGCTCGCCAGTGATCGACAGGAGTATCTCGTCTCAAATGATCCGGAGGCCCTTTCAAGCGGCGATCTCCTGTTAGGCCCGCGGCTTGCTCCGCGTGTGGTGCTCTTCATCCGCTTCGACGAGGAACGCGCCCTCGGTATGCTCGAACTCCGCGAGGCCGAGGGACCGGTGACGGTCGATGGACTGCCAGTGCGTGGAAACGCCCCGCTCCATGACGGCTCGGTCATCCGGCTTTCCGGCAGCCAGGCGGTGCGCTGCCGGTTCAGTGAGGGCTTTCTCGATGAGGAACGCACGCAGATCGAGTCGCTCGTCGCCGAGGACATGATCCATGACTTCGGCCCGGATTCGCGCGCGCTCGACAACATCAACTTCGAGGTCAGGCGCGGGGAAATGCTCTGCATCATCGGCCCCAGTGGCAGTGGGAAAAGTACGCTGCTCTCCGTACTTTCCGGCCAGCTCGCCCCAACGCGCGGTCGACTGCGGATGAACGGCATCGACCTCTACGAGCACCGCGAACGGTTGGTCCCTTTTATCGCGCACATGGCCCAGGAAGAGGCTCTGAATCCCCAGCTCACCGTGCGCGAGCACCTGCGCCACGCCACCACCATCCGGCGGCCCGCGCTATCCCTGGCCGAGCACGAGCGCCGTGTCGACAGCGTGCTCGCCGAATTGGGACTGCAACCGATCGGTCGACGCCGCGTCGGAGCACCTGGTGAAAAAGCGCTCTCCGGCGGCGAACGCAGCCGACTCAATCTCGGGCTCGATCTCGGCAGCCGCGCCGAGGTCTTTCTCTTCGACGAGCCGATCTCCGGCCTTTCCTCAAAGGACTCGGAGCACGTCGCCGAAACCCTGCGCTCGCTCGCCCGCGAGAAGATCGTCATCGCGTCCTTGCACCGCCCCGGCGCTCCCGTGCTGCGGCTTTTTGATAAAGTGCTGCTGCTCGACAACGGTGGCCGCATCGCCTTTATCGGCACGCCCACCGCGATGGTCGCCTACTTCCGCGAGGCCTGCGATGAGCTTGCGATCTCGCACCCATCCGTCGCCGCCCAGACACCGCTCGGCGCGGACTTCGTCTTCGATGTCCTGGAAACCCCGCTCAACCCCATCGGCGGCGGGTTGAATCCGACCGCCTTCCGCCGCTTCCCTCCGTCGTTCTGGCAGGAGCGCTTCGAAAGCGTCGCCCTGGTCCGTTCGCTGGAGCCGGGCAATGGTCCGCCGAACCGCATAGGCGATCTGCCACAGAGCGATCAACTGCCGGTGCCGCCGAAGCCGACGCGTCGTTTCCACGCCCTGCTCGCCCTCTTCGCCACCCATTTCCAGCGCTCCCTGCTCTCGAAGGTCCGCAACCGCGGCACCTTCTACAGCACCTGCCTGGAGGCTCCCCTGCTCGCCGCGCTGATCGGAATCACGCTCCGCTCCTCTCCGAAGGGTGCGTATGATTTCTCCACCGCCCTGCACATCCCCGCCTACCTCTTCCTCACCGCCACGGTGGCGATGTTCCTCGGCCTCACGAATTCCGCCACCGAGGTCCTGCGGGATCGCCCGATGCTCCGCCGCGAGCGCAACTGCCAACCCGGCGCCGGCCTCTATGTCTCGGCGAAACTTTGCGCCCTCGGACTCGTCGCCGCCGCCCAGTGCCTCGTCTATCTCATCGTCGGGAACGCAGTCATGGAAATCCGAGGCATGCTCCTCGACCACTGGTTCTGGATGACCCTCACGGCCTGGACCGGCACCGGCCTCGCCATGGTCGTTTCCTCACTGGTAAAAACCGAGCGCGCCGCCCTGACCTCAGTGCCGCTTTTGCTGGTGCCGCAGATGCTTCTCGCCGGAGCACTCGTGCCCTATCGGGAAATGAACCGCGGCCTCTTCAAGCACGACGGCTTCAACCGCGAACGCGGCGGCACCCCCATCCCCGCCGAGTTCATGCCGCTGCGGCATTCCTATGAAGCCATGGTCGTCGCCCAGGCCACTCGCAATCCCTTCGAGTATGAACGCGACCGACTCCAGCGCCGCATCGAGAAGATGAAGGATTATGACAAGACCCTCCCTGACGACGTGGCGGACCGCTTCGATCTGATGAAGGAAGGTCTGCGACGCTTGCTGGCCTCCGGTGCCTCCACGCCCGAGGAAGCCGTCTCGCTTTTCGCCCGCATCACCCGGCTCGCCCGCAGCGGCACGCGACTGGAAGTCGAGACCATCAAGGTCTGGCCGGATGATCAGCCAAACGTCCGCCCGGCCTCGGAATTCTTCGTCAACGAACGCATCGACCTCCTCGTCCGCGAGGCCGAAACCTTCCGCAGCGACTACCGCAACGAGAAGCCGCGCAACGTCTTCCTCGGCCTGAAAAAATCCTTCATCCTCGTCGACCCAGGACCGAAACCCAAGACCTCGCACGAGCCAACGGCGGAGTCAAAGGGCCTCGTCCTCGAATTCGAAACCCTCGACTGCGCCATCGTCAGCCAGCTTCTCATCGTCATCGGCTGCGGCGTCATCTCCTCCCTCGTCCTCGCTGCTCAGAATCGTCGAACGCATTAAGCCGCGACCTGTTTGAATTTCAGGGCCAAGGGCCTGCTCCATATCAGCATGGGGCATCGCCCCATGTTCCAGCCTCCAAAGATCCCGAGGGCTGAAGGCCCGTTCGATCGGGTGGCTCACTTGAATGGCCCGTCATGACGACCTTTCTCATCTTCTGTCCCAGCGGGACTACCGGAGATTAGCCGGTGTGCGTCAGCCACCGGTTCAATGACCTCTTGAATCTCGCGCCCCGGCAGGGTCGCCGGAAATGCCCGTAGTCCCAAGGATTCTGACGCCGCCTCCGGGGCTCAATATTCTCTGGGCTCAATCCGGTGGCTGACGCGCACCGGCTAATATCCACCACCCCTCCGGGGCCATGAAGAATCTGATAAGACCGTCAAACCACCCACCACCCAAAACACCCTTCAGCGAGCGGATGGCTGGGCTTTCTCGGGAGCCTTGTCCGAGGGCTGTCCCGTCGCGGCCTTTTCCTCTTTCTCCGTTTTGACCACGGCGATGAATGAACCATACGCGCTGCTCTCCTTGGTGAGATCCGCTCCCGACCGCATCTGGCTCAAGTCGCCATCCAGAAACAGCGCGTCCTGGCATCCCAATGACCGGAAAAGCATCGCGAACTCGTGGAGGTTCGGAAACTTCGGCGAATGGAAATCGCTCATCGCGAACACCACCTTTCCATCCTTCGAGACTCCCACGCCATTGCGGTGCAGTCGCGACGTGGAATTCGCATTGAAGGCTGGGTGAACTTTTCCCTGACGAAGAAGCAAGGGCCCGGACTGCACGGCCTGCCGGACCTCAATCCCCTTCAGCGGATACTCGTCGCTACTGATCACGAATGCCCCCTTCGCTCCGATCAGGAAGATCCCATTCGGCTTCAGGAAAAAGTTCCCCTCACCCGCATTCCTGTTCAGCGGTCGCAATTCCCGACCATCCTGGAACAGCAACCCACTTGGAATGCCTCCCGGCTCAAAGATCCCTCCATTCATCAGGGTATCGACGGCCAACTTGTTTCGTTCGAGATGTGCCACCACCTCCGGAAAGGTCCGCATTTGCCGCCCATCCGAATCCTTCCACAGAACCCGAACCGAGTCCGCCGACGCAGTCAGGATATGGTAGGTCACCCCATCCACGACCTTCTTCTCAAGCGCAGCGTCCACCGAGCCAAGAAGCGCCGATGCAAGGGTGAGGATGGCCAGTCGCGTCAGCATTTTTTTCTATTGGGGTGTTGCTATCTCATCTATGGCCAGAAACGCCACCAAGGTCGACGAGGGTCGTGGCGTGTCCGACGTACTGGATGGCGGCGCGTCGCGGGGCGGTCACAGCGCGATCCTACG
>JANOKL010000512.1:0-3165 GCA_031419215.1 Luteolibacter sp.
CGAGACGCTCGGCGCGCTGGTTGAACTTGTCCGCATCCTCGCTAGTCCACCAGTCCTTGAGCACGCCGTCGCCATTCGACTTGCGGCCCTGGTCATCGAAACCGTGGGTGATTTCGTGGCCGATCACGCCACCGATGCCGCCGTAGTTCACCGCCGGATCCGCCTTCGGGTCGAAGAAGGGCGGCTGGAGGATCGCAGCAGGAAAGACGATCTCGTTCATCGTCGAGTTGTAGTAGGCATTCACCTTCTGCGGCGGCATCCCCCACTCCTTGCGGTCCACCGGCTGGTTGATGCGGTCGAGCTGACGCTTCCAAGCGAAGAGGCCGGAGCGAGTGACATTGCCGTAGAGGTCATCGGCCTTCACCACGAGAGCCGAGTAATCGCGGAACTTGTCCGGGTAACCGATCTTCACCGTGAGCTTCGCCAGCTTTTCATGCGCGGCCTTCTTGGTGTCGTCGCCCATCCAGTCGAGCTTGTCGATGCGGAGTGCCAGCACCTTCCTGACGTTGTTCACGAGGTCGAGCATCTGCCGCTTCGATTCCTCCGGGAAATAGCGCGATACGTAGATCTCCCCGACCGCTTCACCGAGCGCGCCGTCGGTGACCGCCACGCCGCGTTTCCAACGGGCCAGCGGCTCAGGCTGGCCGGAGAGTGTCTTGTTGTTGAACTCGAAGCTCGCGTCCACAAAGGCCTTCGAAAGGAACGCGGCCGAGGCATCCGCCACGCCGAACGCGGTCCAGGCCTTCAGCGTTTCCATCGGCGTCTCCGCGAAAATGGCGGCCTTCTTCGGGAAAGAGGTGTTGTCCGTGACGATCACCTTTGAAACCTTCGAAAGATCACGCGCGGCGAGCATCCGGGCGAAGTCGAAGCCCGGCGCATAGGCGGCGAGCTCGGCAGGCGTCATCAGGTTGTAGGTCTTGTCGCGATCGCGACGCTCGGCGCGCTCCCAGCTCGCCTCGGCCAGACGCGTTTCAAAGGCCACGATCTCCTTCGCGCACTTCGCCGGTTCCGGCCACTCGATCAGCGACAGCATCGCGGTCACGTAGGCCTCATACTTGCCCTTGATCGCGGCGAACGAAGGCTTGAGATAGTAGTCCTTGTCGGGAAGTGCCAGTCCGCCCGAACTCACGTAAACCGCGTAGCTCGTCGGGTTCTTCGCATCGGCACTGATGCCCGCTCCAAAGAGTCCGCCAGTCAGATGACCGGGAGTCGCCATGAGGGTCACGAGTTCCTCGCGGGTGGTCGCGGACTTGATTTTCCCAAGATCCTCCGCGATCGGCTTCGCGCCAAGTTTCTCGACACCGGCCTCGTCCATGTAGGCGGCGTAATAGGCACCGATTTTCGCGGTTGATTCGGTCGGGCTCTTCACCGCTTCCTCAAGGATGCCGCGCACGCGGGCCTCCGACAGGATGCTCAGCGCGTCGAAGTTTCCGAAACGGACGCGGTCGGACGGGATCGTGGTCCGCTCGACGAAGCCACCGTTGGCGAAGGCGTGGAAGTCGTCGCCCGGCTTCACCTTTTCATCACGACCGGAAAGATCGAAGCCCCAGGTGCCAAAGCGCGGAGCGGCGGTGGGGTCCTCGGACTGGGCCGGAGCAAGAGCGGAAAGGGCCATGGCCGAAGCGATGGCGGTGAGAGTTCGGGAAGTTTTCATCAAGCGGATTCAGGGGGCTGATCAAAAAGGCTCCGTCCCGATACCCTCCTCAGTGGAAATTTCAAGCGGCAAGCCTCCAGCCGAGCACAAAGCTGCGGCCGACCAAGCAACCCTCTTCCGAGCCCTACCCACTGCCATCATTCTGCGATTGAATCATTTTTAAGCACGGTGAGGTAAGGAGCGCCCGGATCACGTGGGTAAATTTCATCAGGGCAGCCGTCAGTTTCGACGAGGTGCTTGAGCCATTCATAGAACGATGGAGCCACAACGTACTCACGACCTTCCGGGCTGATCATTTCGCTGTAGAGCAGTCCGTAGGTGCATAGAACGACTTGCCATTCATCGGTTTGATCGTCACGACGAAGACCGAGATAAAGTGGATCCTGGTAGCGGGCAAAACGGAAGAATCGACCTTCTTCAATTTCAATATCAGGATCATCCTCAAAATCATCTATCATCTGCTTCAACGAATAAATTTGGATTGGCTCACTGCGTGTGATGATCGCGCTGCGTCCAAACTGCTCGTAAAACTGCACGAAGTCCTCGGGGAGCTTGGCTTTTATACTCGCCTCAAGCAGGCCAATGCTTTCCCCGCCCTCGAAATAGGCTCCGTAGCCGCTGACGATCGTAGGCACTGTGAAAAGATACTCATTCAAATCTGTCGGCTTAAATATGATTTCGTAGTGCTTGGATGCCTCCTCTTCGCTGCCGAAGAAGTCAAAAAGCACTCCTCGAAAAGGACCGTTTGCTCGAAGGCCATTAAGCACCCTCTTTGTGAATGCGTAGTTTCTAAAAAATGTGTAGTCGTAGTTCATAAGTCGCCGTAGTCGTTGTATGCTCCAGCACGCTGGCATGCCCCTTGCCAGTCATTTTTTGTATCACCGAAAGCAGGACAACAATCAGAAATATACCACTCGGTGTCTTTGCTCACAATCGTGAAGTATGGTTCTTGAGTCATCTTAGCTTTGATCTTTACCTGGTATTCATTAAACTGCCATATAAAGCGAGCGGAGTTACAAGCGGGGATTTCATATCAGCCGCAACTAGGGTTCGATCACCTCACCACTTCGGTGCCGACTCCCCCATCAGTGAAGATCTCCAGCAACAACGCATGCGGCTGGCGGCCGTCGACGAAGTGGACCTTGCGGACACCGGCATTGAGGGCGTCCACCGCGCTGCGGATTTTCGGGATCATGCCGCCGGAAATGGTGCCGTCGGCGATCATGGCATCGGCCTCGGAGCGGGTGACGGACTTGATCAACGTGGAGGGATCGGAGGGGTCCTTCATGAGGCCGGGGACGTCGGAGAGATAGACCAGTTTCGCGACGCGCAGCTCCTTCGCCAACGCGGCGGCGGCGAGGTCGGCGTTGATGTTGAGCGGCTTTCCGGTGGAGAGCTCGGCGGCGAGCGGGGAGATGACCGGCACGATGCCGACCTTGTGCGCGGCCTCCATCTGGCCGAGCTGGCAGCCGACGACCTCGCCGACGCGACCAATGTCCACGCGGTTGCCC
>JANOKL010000513.1:0-1417 GCA_031419215.1 Luteolibacter sp.
GCTCTGAAACCAGCCGGCTGACCGATCCAGGATGCCCCATGGCCAGGTGCTTGGCGATCCAGTCATTCGGAATCGTCGTTCGTGCCCGCAGAATCCTGGCCAGCAGAACCTTGCGTTGATCGTTTTTCCGAAGATTAGCCAGGGCCTCCTGATCCAGGGGCAATCCCAACAGCCTCGTTCCTTCCTCCAGGATTCTTTGCGCCTCACTTTCGCCACGATCCCGCAAGGCCTCGCCACTTTGACTTTTCCCGCTCGCAGATCTCTTCACCGGACCTTTGAGAAGCTTGATCAAGCGATTCTTGAATCCCTCTTCACCCAGATACCAGCCGCGCCGGAGCGCCCGCATCGCCTTCTCGTCGATCTCGCCGCCATCGTTTGCTGCCCGGGCTTCCAGCCAGTCCACGTAGGCCCGCCTTCCTCGACCGTCCTTCGCGAGCTCGAACGCGCTCAGCACGCGATCCATCACAAACCACTTCGGAGCCTTGCCCCGTTGATAGGCGGGCAAGCTGCTCCACGCGTAGCCGCTGAGCGTTCCTTTTTCTCCTCCGATCAATCCAGCCCTCGCCGGGTTCAAGTGGATGTAGTCCGCCACGATCCGGAAATAGTAGGGATCGGATCCCGAGCCATTCACCGGCACGGCCTTGTAGCGGCCTTGAAACACGTGGCCGCGTCGCAGACGTTTGCGATTCCAGCTCTGGCTGAAGGTGCCGAGCAGCAGTTTCATCCCGGAGACCAAATTGGCCTGAGGAGTTTCCAGCAGAAGGTGGAAATGGTTTCCCATCAGCACCCAGGCATGGACGGACCAGCCGTGGCTCTCGCACACCTCGCTCAACCGAAACAGGAAACCTTTGCGATCCTGGTCGTCGTCGAAAATCATCTTCCCGCCATCGCCCCGCGCCATGACGTGATAAACCGCGCCGGGATACTGGAAACGAAGAGGCCGTGCCATGGAGGGAATCCATAAGGTAAAAGGAAGGGAATCCAGCAAAATGTGAATCCGCGAGGACCGACCCCTTTCACTCCGAGCTCAAAGCCAAGCTCCAGGCCTTCAAGAAGGACACCGGCGCGATCCTCCCCATCGTCAATCCCAAGCCCGATCCGTCCTTCAAGAAGTGGTGAGGCCTTGGACTGCGGCAGCCTGCTGCCGCTTTCCCGCCGCCAGCCTGCTGGTAAGGTCTCCGAAGGTATGAAGCTTGAGTTTCGGGATTGGCCCTCCCCCGGGCATCAAACGTTGGACGCAGGATTCTCAGGCACTCTGAACAATCCAAACAGTCGCAACTCCCTAATTCCAGCTTGGCTTGCCAGCATGACGGATCTAAAAGCTTCCGTGATGAACAAGGTCGTCAGACTCAATACTTCCGGGTCGCTTTTGCCCCTGATCACCGACCGGTCGGTGATCACCCCCCAAACCCGACCG
>JANOKL010000514.1:0-1424 GCA_031419215.1 Luteolibacter sp.
GCCACCAGCGTTTATACCAACAACACCTGGAACACGACGGCTCCGGACTACACCGGTTTCCTCTCCAGCTTCACACCTGACCAGAACGCGGCCAACGTCTTCTCGCGACGTTTAACAGGTTTGATCACCGCTCCTACGACCGGTGACTACACCTTCTGGATCGCCTCGGATGACGCCTCGCGGCTATACATCAGCACGGACTCCACCGCCGCCAACAAGGTTCAGAGAGGGGGTCTCGCGTCCGCCACGTCTTTCCAGAACTGGACGGCGAATTCCTCCCAGCAGTCCATCTCCCTCAACCTCACGGCCGGGCAGTCCTACTATGTGGAGGTTCAGCATCAGGAAACCGGCGGCAGCGATCATGTCTCCGTGGCCTGGCAGGGGCCTGGATTCAGCCGCACGCCGATCCTCACTCCGATTCCCGACAATGCACCGAGGGTTGTCCGCTTCGCAGTAGACGCGAGCACCTGCCTGGAGACGGATGCTTCCGCTCCCATGCTGATGGCGGTTCTTGATCGTCCGGCTGGAGCCACGGCGGTCACCGTCAACTACACGACCTCCGGCACCGCCATTTCCGGAACCGACTACACGCTCGCGCCAGGCACGCTGACCTTCAATCCAGGCGAGCAGTTCAAGCTCCTTCCGCTCACTTTCGTGGCGGATTCCGTGGGTGAGGCCCCTGAGAGTCTCATCGTTTCACTTTCTAGTCCGGTTGGAGCCGCGGTTTCCTCGCCAGCCACCCATCTGATCACCTTGATTGATCCGGGCACGCCCGTGGTCAACACGGTCTTCGCCTCCGCGACTTCCAGCCAGACGGTTGGCACGGTGATCGCAACCAGCACCGCGACGGTCGTCTCGCCACGTGTGGTGTCCTCGTGGTCCATCATTGCTGGAAATCCAAACAACGCCTTCGCCATCAACAGCGCCGGTCAGGTGACCCTGGCGTTTCCCGGAAGTCTGCCGAATCCTGGCAATGTCCAGCTCGTCGTGCGCGCCACCGATGATCTCGGGTCGTCCGGTGATGGGGCGGTCAACATCGTCTGCAATCCTCCGTCGGGGCAGGCTGTCGCCGAACAACGTTGGAGCGGCACGACCGCCTACAATGACGAGGACTGGAGCGGCACTCCCATCTATTCGGGCACACTTCCGTCGCTGACGTCTGCCCAAGGGGTGGGGGACAACTATTCGCGTCGTCTCGTCGGCTATCTGAAGCCCACGGTTTCCGGCACGTATTACTTCTGGACGGCCTCTGACGACCAGAGCCGGCTCTACCTTGGCTCCAACGGCTATGAGTCCTCCAAGTCCCTGATCGCCACGGTCAATGACTGGACGGCTTTCCAGGGCTGGGATGAGGAGGCCAATCAAATCTCATCAGGCATTTCGCTCGTCGCCGGTCAAACCTACTGGATCGAGGCCCAGCAAGT
>JANOKL010000515.1:0-5559 GCA_031419215.1 Luteolibacter sp.
AGGCGACCTCAGGAGACTAGATGCCTGACGTGGGCGAGAGCTGCGGAGGCAATGCCTTCGGGGTTGTAGCCGCCTTCGAGGACGGAGACGAGGCGGCCCTGGCAGTGCTTCAGGGCGGAGGCGACGGCGCGTTCTGTTAGAGAAGCGAAGGTTTTGTCGGTCCACTCAAGCCCGCCGACCGGATCGTCGCGGCGGGCGTCGAAGCCGCAGGAAATGAGGAGGAACTCGGGCTGAAAGGTGTCGAGGGCTGGCGCGATCTGATCGTCCCAGGCTTTCAGGACGACGGAGCCATCCGTGCCGCCGATGAGCGGAATGTTGAGGGTGTGACCTTCGCCATTTCCGTGGCCGCGCTCGGTGGTGCAGCCGGAGTAGGGATAGATGCCTTGCTCGTGGGTGGAGATGTAGAGGACATCCGGATCCTCGAAGAAGATGTCCTGCGTGCCGTTTCCGTGGTGGACGTCCCAGTCGATGATGGCGATGCGCTGAATGCCGTGTTTCGACTGGAGGTAGCGGGCGGCGACGGCGACGTGGTTGAAGATGCAGAAGCCCATGCCGCGGGTGGCGGTGGCGTGATGGCCGGGCGGGCGGACGGCGCAGAAGGCGCGGATGACCTCGCCAGTGAGGACGGAGTCGACGGCATTCAGTACCGCGCCGGTGGCTTCGAGGGCGACGTCGTAGCTTTCGATGCAGATGTGGGTGTCGCCAGTGCGGAGGGTGTCGCGGAAGGACTCGACGTCGTGATAGACGAGGTTGAGGTAGTCGTGATCGTGGGCGAGGAGGATCTCCCGGACGAGGGCCTTGCGCCCGGGCAGGCGGAGGATTTCCGGTGGCAGGGTCTCCAGGGCAGCGCGGAGGACCTGATAGCGGTGCGCGGACTCGGGATGGCCGGGGCCGGTGTCGTGGCGTTCGTAGGCGGCATCGTAGTGCACGCCGATGCGTTCGGAACTCATGGCGAGGCAGGGTGGATTTTTTTCGCGGTAAGGAAGCGTTTCCGCCAGCGCAGGAGACGGTCGAGAGGGAGGTGGAAGACCTTTTCCTCGTCGATGGGCGAGGTGGTCTCGGTGCCACCAGCAGCGAGGAAGAGGGCGGCCATGCCGTGGTTGTCGGGTAGGACGGTGCCCCAGAGTTCCTTGATTCCGCGATCGTTGGCAAGGACAGCGAGCTCGCCTAACAGAAAGCCTGCAAGGCCATTGCGGCGGGCCTTTTCATGGACCACAAACGCAGCCTCGCCTGAGCTGCCGGACTCATCGAGGTAGTAGCGGCCGATGGCGCGAATCTCCGGATGCCTGCCGGTGGTGAAGAGGGCGAGGGCGGGGTCGCGTGATTGGTCGACAGAGGTCAGGCGTTTCGCGGCGTCGACGGTCATCTCGTCGCGGTAATGGCCATAGCGCATGCGGATGGTTTCCTCGTCATGGGAATCGAAGAAGGCCAGCAGGGCGGGGGTGTCCTCCGGAGTGAGGGCGCGGAGGTGGAGCGGGCCTGAAGGGAAGGTGATGGGGGTTTTGAACATTGAACATTGAACATCGAACATTGGACATTGAACGTCGAAGTGAGGAGCTTGAAACTGAACACTGAAAACTTGAAACTAGGATCGCAGATCCAACCAGGGTTGGAACTCGGACGGGATGGGGGCCTCGAAGTTGTGGCGAACGCCGGTGATCGGGTGGTTGAATGAAAGTTTCCACGCGTGGAGCATCAGGCGGTCGGGCAGGCCGGGATGCTTCGAGGGCTTTCCATAAATCGGGTCTCCGAGGAGCGGGGCACCGCGCGAGAGCATGTGGACGCGGATCTGGTGGGTGCGGCCGGTGTGGAGGTGGCAGATGACCAGGGCTGTTAGAGAAGAGGGATCGATCGAGAGGACCTCGTAGTCGGTGATCGCGGCTTTCCCGCCGGGGGGATTGACGACGGCCATTTTCTGGCGATTCACCGGGTGGCGGCCGATGTTTGAGAAAACGGTGTCCTTGGCAGGCTTCGGGATGCCCAGGGTCACGGCCAGGTAGATTTTCTCCATCGTGCTGCGCTCGGAGAACTGGGTGACGAGCGATTGGTGGGCGGCGTCGGATTTCGCGACCACGAGGCAGCCGGAAGTGTCCTTGTCGAGGCGGTGGACGATGCCGGGCCGCTCGACGCCACCGATGCCGGAGAGTTTCCCTTTGCAATGGTGGAGCAGGGCGTTGACGAGGGTGCCGTCGAGATTGCCCGGGGCGGGGTGGACGACCATGCCGGGGGCCTTGTTGAGAACGACGAGGTCATCGTCTTCGAACAGGATATCGAGCGGGAGGTCTTGGGCCGGGGCTTCCAGCGGGATTGCATCCGGCACGATCACGGAAATGAGGCTGCCCGTTTTTACGGGATCCCGGGGTTTCGCCTGACGACCGTCGACGAGAATGGCGCGCTCCTTGATGAGGGCCTGGATGCGGGATCGCGAGAGTTCAGGCACTTTGGCGGCGAGCCAGGCGTCGAGCCGCTCGCCCCCGTGATCCTCGACTTGCAATTCCATGCGGAGATTTGGAGGGCCGCGCAGAAAGTTTCAAGTTTGCAGAAGTGCGTCTCGTATATTTACGCTCACCCCATGCCGGAATCCGAATCGACCATTGCCTACTGCCACGCGTGTGGATCGGCGATGGATGTCTCCGGAGTGGCTCCGTTTTCGAACGTCGAGTGCCCGGAATGCGGCAAGCACACCCGGGTGAAGCGGGAATTCGGTCCCTACACGCTGCTGCGCCGCCATGCGATCGGCGGGATGAGCGTGGTGTTTGTGGCGCACGACAACACGCTGGACCGCGAGGTGGCGCTGAAGATCCTCAACGAGGACTACTCAGCGGATGAACGTCGGATCGCGGCTTTCGAAGAAGAGGCGCGCATCACGGCCTCGATCAGCCATCCGCATGTGGTGCGGGTGCTGACGACCGGTCGGGCCTTCGACCGGTTCTACATCGCGATGGAACTCGTGACTGGCGGTCATTTCGAGCACCAGATCCGCGAGCGTGGCGCATTGCCGGAGATCGAGGTCCTGCCGCTGGCGATCCAAGTGGCGGAAGGGCTCCAGGCCGCGCATGCCGCCGGGCTGATCCACCGCGATGTGAAGCCGGGCAACATCCTGCTCGATGCGGCGGGCAACGCGAAGATCGTCGACTTCGGGCTTTCCCTGGTGACAAAGGGCGGAAAGGCGCAGGCTCAGGAAATCTGGGCTACTCCCTATTACGTGCCGCCCGAGGCGATCGAGGGAATGGAAGAGGATTTCCGATCCGACATCTATGCCTTCGGCGCGACCATTTACCATGCCTTGGCTGGAAAGCCGTCCTGTGCCGAGGAGTCGATGGTCACCACGATCCTTCGCGAGGCGAAACTCAATGTCTTGCCCTTGGGAGCGGTCGCCCCGTGGCTCAGCTCGGAGACCTGCACAGTGATCAACCGGGCGATGGCCTACCAGCCGGAAGATCGTTTCTCGTCGTATGACGCGATGATTGCCGATCTGAGGCTCGCCCTTCAGCGGGTCAAGGCCGGTCCGGCAGCTGTTCCCGCCCCGGATCCCAAGGCGATGCGGCGTCAGCGAGCGGCCAGGCAGAGACAGCAATACTTGCTTTGGGGTTCTGTCGCGACGGGCTTGGTCGTGCTGGTGGCAGCCATTGTCCTGCTCTCTGGCAACAGCAAGGCACCGGACAAAAAGCCTTTGGCTGATGACGAGTCGCTGGAAGCGGTGCCAGCCGTGGACCCTGGCACCACGATCGATCCCGCCGTCGCCGCCAAGATCGGCCGTCGCTACCAGGGCGCCCATGAGGCGATGGTTAAAGGCGATTTTGAAAAGGCCTCGACTGAATTTGCCGCCTTGCGGGATGACCCTGAGGTTCAGGAGCCGACCAGCACCTGGGCAGGAGTGGAGTCAGTCATCGCGGCCTTTCTCAACGGCCAGTCTTCGGACGCGAAGCGCGAAGCCCGGGCGTCGCTGAAGCACGTTTCCCAAGCGACCCTTGCCAATCCGGGAATCAAGAAGCGGATGGAGGAGACCCTCGCGTTGATGGAGGATCTGCCCTCCATCAGTCCGGGGGAACTCGATCCTGCGGGAGCGAACGTGCCGGTCATGATGGCCTGGATGCTTTCCGGGCTGAAGGATTGGGAACAAGGCCGACTCAGCGAGGCGGTGACGTTTTTCGAGGCGGTTCAGGCCGTCCCGCTGAAGGACTCGGACTCTTGGGCGCGCTTCTATCAATCCGTGGCCAAGCGCTACATTGCAGACAGCAAGCGGCTTTCCGCAGCGGAACTTGGCGAACTTCCCCCAGACAAGGCCGGATGCGAAAAGCGCCTGGCCGAGTTGAACCAGGTGATCTCCACCTTGGAGACGCGCGGTCGTGCGCGGTTCAACGTCAGGGAATGGCAACTCATGCTCACCCGCCGGGTCCATCAATTGGAACGTGCGTCTGCGCCCCCTAAGGACTAGAGAGCCCATCAGGCCAGTTTGATGGCGAAAGCCCGGCCTCCACACGTCGGTGGGGCGGTCCACCCGATCTGCAATAGTCCGCCTCGCCGGTGCTTGCACCCCGCGTCCGCGTCCGGTACTTCTCCCGCAACCACATGGCAGCCGAATACACCGAAGCCGATATCCGTTCACTCGACTGGCGCGAGCACATCCGACTCCGCCCGGGCATGTACATTGGCAAGCTGGGCGACGGCACCTCGCCAGACGACGGTCTCTACATCCTGCTCAAGGAGGTCATCGACAACTCGATCGACGAATACATCATGGGCAACGGCAAGGAAGTCCGCGTCGAAATCGACGAGGAGGGCCGGGTCGAGGTCCGCGACTTCGGCCGTGGCATTCCCTTGGGGAAACTTTTCGACTGCGCTGCCCAGATCAACACCGGCGCGAAGTACGACAGCGAGGCTTTCAAGAAAACCGTCGGCCTCAACGGCGTCGGCATCAAGGCGGTGAACGCGCTTTCCAGCTTCTTCGAGATCCAGGCCTGGCGTGAAAACGAGACCAAGGCGCTGGAGTTCTCGCAGGGCCTGCTCGCGGTCGACATGAAGCACACGCGACGCGAGGAAGCGCCGAACGGCACCCGGCTCGCGTTCGAGATCGACCGCACGATTTTCCCCGCCAAGTCGAAGTTCAAGGACGCGACCGTCGAGAAGATGTGCCGCTACTACTCCTACCTGAATCCGGGCCTCTCGGTCGTGTTCAACGGCAAGAAGTTCAAGTCGAAGGACGGCCTGCTCGATCTGCTGCGCGAGGAGATGGAGAGCGAAGCGCTCTACGAGCCGATCCACCTGGTCGGCAAGGACATCGACATCGCCTTCACCCACACACCGGAGTCCAGCGAGGAGTATTACACCTTCGTCAACGGCCAGAACACCACCCAGGGGGGCACCCACCTTCAGGCCTTCCGAGAGGCCTTTGTGAATGCGATCCGTGGTTTCTATAAAAAGCAATACGAGCCCTCCGACATCCGCGCCGGCCTGGAGGCCGCCATCTGCGTGCGCATCGAAGAGCCGGTGTTCGAGTCGCAGACCAAGACCAAGCTCGGCTCGGCTGGCGTTTCCCCGAATGGCGAGTCGCTGCGC
>JANOKL010000516.1:0-2129 GCA_031419215.1 Luteolibacter sp.
CCTCCAGGCTCTCGTGATCGGAACCGGCAAGTTCGTCGAGAAGACACCAGCCTGCCCGGCTGCAGGTACCTACGCCTACGGTGGTGACACCGTCCCGGCTGTCGGAACCCTGTACATGACCTGCGGTCTCGCCACCTCGGACGAGCACGTCCCAGGCAGCTACTCCGATTGGTAAGTTTCCCTTGGCATCCTATTAGGAAGCCAAATGAACTACATCCGCCCGTCTCCCGGAAGGGAGACGGGCTCTTATCAAAAAATTCCAAAGGCTATCCCCACGATCCAAGATCGTTGCCAAACTCCCTAACAAAATGAAAATCACTACAACCAGCAAGCGCACACGCGGCATGACCCTCCTCGAACTGACGGTCGTCATTCTCGTCCTGCTCTCCCTCATTTCCATCCTCTTCATCGGTGCCCGCGCCTGGAAGAAGGGTTCCGATCGTGCCGGCTGCATCATGCAGATCCGCAACGTCCAACAGGCCGTCCGCTCCTACGCCAACATGAATGGAAAGAATCCCGGTGAATTAGTCACAGGCCTCCAGGCTCTTGTGATCGGCACCGGCAAGTTCGTCGAGAAGACACCAGTCTGCCCGGCTGCAGGCTCCTACTCCTACATTGTCGGCGGCGGAAATATCCCACTGGTCGGTGACCTTTACATGAGCTGCTCACTCGCCACCTCGGACGCCCACATCCCAGGCAGCTACAGCGACTGGTGAGCCTCACTTTGGATTCCCAAGCCTGGGAATCCTGAAATCCCAACTGTTCCGCTTCCAACACTGGAAGCGGAACAGTTCCTCTCAAAATCCCCCCACCCCCTCCCCCCGACTGCTGTGAAATCCCCTACACTCCGGTCCCTTGGCCACATTTCAACACCCGAGCGCCCTCAATCCGCTCCAGAGATATTCCCAAGCTTGTGCGGTCCTCCGATCGACAAGCCGCGCCAGAAATGACGCCTGGTACAAGGAATCCCTCGACCTCGATTTTCAAGTCCACCTCCGCACCGATGGAGTGGAGGTGGTTTCCCGCGCCTACGACCGAAAGGCCAATGCATGGACAGAAGGTCCATCGCTGGACGAAGAAACCCTTAAGTCCGCCGACAAGGGAATAGCCTTCGCCGAACAGATCATTGAATTTGCCCAAAAGCACCGTGCCACCGCAGTTGGCGTCGTTCTGCATGTGGCAGACGAATTCGCAACCACCGAACTGAAGCCCGAATTCAATCATCCGGGGGCACTGGCAGACCTCCGGTCCACTGCCGAAAAAGACCCGGCTTCCATTCTCGACGACTCGTCAATCCCGCCCGACCAGAATTCATGGCGTGTCCTGCCCTACCCTGCTGCCGGAAGCGAGGCGATCGCCACGACAATCACCTTATCTAGGCTATACGCACCCTTCTTGCAACAACTCCGCACGGCCGGAGAAGCCGCCAATTTCCCGGTCGTCACCCAAGCGCTGAGCGCTCCGTTGGTCGCACTTCTGTCGATCCCTCGCTCGATCCGTCCCACCGAGGGGCGACCGTTCATGACGGTTCTTCAGTATGCAATGTTCACGGTCCTGGCCTTCTTCAATGAGCATGGAGACCTGCGCCTGATCCGAACCCTCCAGCATCGCGGCGCGCGTCGCCCTTCGAATCTGAGGCATGCCGCCTCGACAACGACTGCTGCCCTTGAATTTGTCGATCCGGACATCTTCCTCTTTCCACTTGCTGGAGTGGCTGACCCCGGGCTTGCCGCAGATCTGCGGGTCGTCTTTCCCTCCAGCCGTGTCGAGGAGGTCAACTGGTCGGCGACGCCCTTCTTCAACAAGGATCTGCCAATCCACGCACCTGAACCACTGGTGGTGGCGATCCCTACAAACTCACTCGCACCTGAAGGAAACCTCAGCCACACGTTCACCATTTTCCAGGGCGAGCGCTGGGCACTTCAAAATTTCCTTCCGACACCGAATGACATCGCGGAAATTTATCCCGCTCGTTCGGAGATGCGCCTCCTCCGAGCGATGCGGCTGATCCGGATCGGCATTGCAGCCTGTGCCGTGCTTTCTCTGGCCTGGTCTCTCTTCGGAATCATCGACGTCGTCCGCAGACCCGAGTGGACCTTCGATTCCAATGAGGCCAAAGCCGTGCAGCA
>JANOKL010000517.1:0-3357 GCA_031419215.1 Luteolibacter sp.
GCCGTCAAGCGTTCGGTCCTCGGCGAGGAAATGCTCATCCATCGTGACGTGCAGCTCGTGCGTGCAAAGGTCGGTTGGCGAATGAAGAACACCGTTCGGCATCACAAAACCGTTATCAATGTGCATCATGGTGTGAGGAGAAAGATGGCGGACTCCATTGTAATCGCCTTGTCCCCAACTCCTCATGCAGCCGAGAAAATCATCCTTCGTGACAAACGGGTACAACCCCATGGCCGTGGTGTGATAATGCGACGGATTAACTCCGGGGTTGTCGTAAGAATTGATGTCATACACTTCCCACTTTGCCCAATGAAGGTGATGCGGAATCGGGTTCAGGTTGTCGAACTTCTTGGACACAATCGGCCAGGTGACCTTGCCGAACAAGGAGTTCGAAAAAGCCGTGACCTTCTCTCCCATCACGGCCTCTGGATTGGTCGCGATCAAATCTTGAAGTGAGATGACTTGCCCATTCGGCGTGAGGACGTGTGCTTCTCCTTCACGAAATGGTGCCTTTCCCGTGCGGGTATCGATGACGCCTGTCACAATCGGCACGGTGCAGCACATCCAAACTTCATCGAGACCCGTCCCGCCCATGTAGTCTGGGTAGTACGATTTCTCATCCAGGCGAAGGCGCTTCCCTGGCGTACAAAATGTTCTGCCTGCATAGCGGTGCAGTAGTTGCAGCACCCCGTCGTTCTGATTGAGGCAGTCATCGAGAATCGAATCCGATCCTCCATCGATGACATCGTGGTTTGGGTACTCGTGTAGTTTATCCGCGAGAATTGAAGTCGGAGCAGCCATGGCAGATGGATTTTGAAGATTGGGTAACGGAGTGGCGGCAGCTTCAGAGCGCCTCGTCGACGGCAACCATGGCCTTGAGAATCTCGTTCCAGGTGCCTGCGCTCTCCAGAGTCTCGTTGGGGAACATGCAGCCGTCCCAGCAGATGTGCTTCATGCCGCGCTTGTCGGCATCCTTGAGCCAATAGGTCGCGCACTTGGCGATATCGAGTTTGCCGTTCGGATCGTTGGCCTGGCAGTGGCGGCCGGTCTTGTCGTGCGAGCCCGTGCCGTGGACGGAGCCGTCGTTCTGGGCGACGTGGAAATCGATCGTCCAGGGGCGGAGGGCGTCGGTGAGGGTCTTGTAGGCGGGCCAGAACTCCTCGTCGGTGTAGCCTTCCTGGAGGAGGGCGGCCTCGGGGGCGTTGTAGCCCATGAGGTAGAGGTAGGTGTGGGCGAGGTCTGCCTGGAAGCCGACGGTTTCCGGCATGCCGGTGGCTTCGAGAGTGTCGAGCATGGCCTTCCACGAGTGCATGCCGCCCCAGCAGATTTCGCCTTCGGCGGCGAGGCGCTCGCCGTGTTGCGCGGCGACCTTTCCGGCCTCGCGCCAGGTCTCGGCAATGAGCTTGGTGTTGCCGGCTGGATCCGCCGACCAATCGTGCACGCCGCCAGCGGAGTCGATGCGGATCAGTCCGTAGTCGCGGACGCCGTGGGCCTTGAGGATGTCGGCGATGCGGCAGGCCTTCTCGACGGCGAGGACGAAGTTTTTCCGATCATCAGCGGACCCGAACGCGGAGCCACCAACGGTGCCCGGCCAGACCGGCGCGACCAGCGAGCCGACCTTCAAGCCCTTGGCGGCGATCTGATCGGCCATGGCCTTGATCGTATCCTCGGAGGCATCCGGGTCGGTGTGCGGGTGGAACATGAAAAGGTCGACGCCATCGAACTTGCGGCCGTTGACCTCGGCGGCAACGGTGAGGTCGAGCATGCGCTCGAGCGTGATCGGAGGGTGGTCGGTTCCGGGTTCTTTCCCGACAAGGCCGGGCCACATGGCGTTATGGAGTTTCATGATCAAGTGTTCAGGTTGAAGTGTTCAGTTTTCAGTGAGAGGAAGATGGCTAGCTTTTGGTAACGGAAAGGGATGAAGACGGGCGCATCTACGACCGAGCGGAGGGCATCGTTTCAGACTAAATCCCCGAGATAAACCCCCAATTTACGTTGGAAAATACAGCATTTTCGGACTCGCCAATGATCTCGATGGTGCCCGATCCCTGGGGCCGGATGGAAGTGACGACCCCGAAATCCGCCGGGACGGCTGCGACGCCGTGGACGATTCTCAGGGAAACCTTTTCCTCCGGGGTGAATTTCCGCGCCGTCGGGATGCCCTGCGATGCCAAACGATCCTCGCGCGCGACGTCCGGGCCATCGCTGAAATGCGAACACACCTCCTCGATCCCGAGCCGTCCGAAGTGCCTGCCGCTCCAAGGTTCGGCGTGCCTGCCGCCGTTCGAGATCCAGAACAGCGTGGCCGGGAAATCCGCCGGGTTCTTCAACGAGAACCACACGTAGCCATCGAGCACGACGGCCGACCAGGCGAAGGGCTGCTCGGCGGTGGCGGGTTGGCTGACCATCATCACGAGGTCATCGAAGCCCTGTCGCGCCGGGTAGCGGGTCAGGTCGGTGGTGCTGCCGTTTGCCAGCGGGACCTCGCGCAGATCGGTGAAGGTCGCGCCGGGTTTCAGCGCGCCGTATTCGCGGTTTTCCGGATTCGAAAACAGGCCTGGATAGACCGAGGCCCAGCGGAAGGGCGAAACGCTGACGCGGCCCGTGCCTTCCGGGAGTTGGGAAAAATCGAGGATCGGATGGTTGCCGTAGTTGAAGACCCCGTCGGCTCCGTTGATCACATGCTCCTGATAGACCGCAGTCTCGCCATCGCGCAGGCTTACGCGCTTTTCAAAGGTCGCGCGGCCATCGACATCGCGGATCGAGAGGCGGATCGAGCGTTCGTCCTTTTCCACCAGGCTCCACTCCAGATTCGCCGTCACGCCATGCGGCGGCCGCTCGGCACTGCCGCCGAAGGGGAAGCAGAGGAAATCGCCGCGCAAAACGGTTAGAAGCTCCGGCAGCGATTGGTCGATCTCCCCCGGCTGCCAGGGCGCGAGCGCGTAGGGCGAGACCTTGCGATCCCCGAGCTGAAAGGTCACCGGCGCGAGATGGCCGGCCCGGCGCGTGACCGCAGCCTCGACGAGATCGGAGGCGATGGTGTCGGAATTCTCCCCGTGGATGGAACGCATGACCGGAAGTTAGGGAAGCCGGTCTTTGGAGGTAAACGACAAATCATGGCCGCGCGGCGAAATCCGGGAGGCCACCTCACTTCCCCCGGCGACGGAACGGGTGCAGCATCTGCCCCAGGTAGCTGCGGGGGATCGGCTCGTGGATTCCGAAGGACTCCGGCTCGTGATCCGGGCAGCGGTAGGTCCCGAAGGCGATGTCATTTCTTGTAAACTTTCCATCGCTTTTAATCCGAAAGGAGTTGCCGCAGAATCCAATCCTAAGAAATTGGCAGCAAAATTTAAAGTC
>JANOKL010000518.1:0-7530 GCA_031419215.1 Luteolibacter sp.
AGCGGCGAGCATCACAGCGGTGAAATAGCCCAGCGTGGAAAGCGGGACCTGATGCCCCGGAAACCATCTCGACTCCACCAAAGCCCGCGTGAACAGATACCACCCGACGGCTCCCGCGATGGCCATCAGCGCGGTAAACCACGAGCCAGTCGCAGCGTCGGACAGAATGGGTAGCGACCTCTTTCCCTGCTTCCTCACCCGTCTCCAGCCACGGACCTGCTGCTCCGGAGTCGGCGTGATCAAGCCGCCGAGGATGAACAGGAACGCCAGCGTCGCCACTCCATAGAGCCCGGACATGCCGACCGCTTCCATGCGGTTCGGCTCCCAATCGAAATCGAGCCGCGTGAAGCGGGCAAAGCCACGGGACGGAAACAACGAGCCGGAATTCACCAGCGGCAGCGCATTTCCCAACAGCAGGATCTGGAACCAGATGAAAAGCAGCGTCGCCCACAGTTTGCCCAACAGATGGGATTCGCTCCGCTTCCACCTCCTGTGCAGCATGGCGATGAAGGTCAGCACCAACCCGCCTTGTGAGAAGACCGTGAAGACAGCTTCAGGGAAATCGAGGTTGAAGAACTTCGCCGACGGCATCAGCCGCTGGGCGGAGGAAATCACGGATCCGACTGTCCTCGGAAGAATCCCGGGCAGGCATTCCTCGAGCACCGGGGTGATGGTCAGATACTTGAAGAACACCAGTCCGAACTTCGCCATCTGGGGCACGATCGTGTAGAGGCAGAACACTAGTCCGATGGAGACAAGGAAGGCCCAGCGGCGGTTTTTCACCACGGTGCCCGTGACCAGTCCCGCGAAATGATAGAGGAGGTTCGAGGTAAAAAACACGGTGTAGAGCGGCAGCCACGCCCGCATCTCCACGCCGCCTTTCCATAGTGACCATGCGGTGAAGGGCAGGGTCGCGAGAACCATCACATACTCGCGGATCGGCAGGCCGAAGAGGTAGCCGAAGATCTTCGCCAGCGGCGACATGGGAATCAGCCGTTGATAGTCGATCACGCCTTCATCGCGCTCCGCTATCATGCCTCCTGAAACCTGTGCGGTGCCGAGCCCGAAGAGGATCAGAGCTTGAAATATCAGCAACGGAATCAAGGGGGCACGAGCGGCATCTTCAGGCGAGAGTGCGGCTTGGAACTGCCCAATCGAACGGCTGATCGAGAACAGGAATCCCGCGATCAGCACGACGACCAGCAGCGAGATGCCGAGCCCGCGCGGCCTGAGTCGCGAGCGGCAATAGCGGCGGAAAATTGGATTGGCCCAGGGCTTCCACGCAGCGTGGCGGGAAGGCGGAGCGACGGAGGTTTCAGCAATCATGGGCGGCGGTTGGATTCGGCGACTTCCACCAGGATATCTTCAAAGGACGAGCGCTTTTCCTCGAACGCACGAAGCCGCAGGCCCTGCGCGATCAGGCCTTCCATCAAGCCCGCCTGGGCCTCGTCGGAGCCGGTGAAATCGAAGATCACCTGCCCGCCCGCGAGCTGGAGCCGGTGAACGCCAGGCTGCGATTGCAACCACGCGGCCGCATCCTCCTGTCGGCCCAGCAGGGTGGCGGTAAGCGTCCGCTCGGTGCTGCCGAGTTGCTGCCGGACCTGCTCCGCCGTGCCCGAGGCCAGCAGGCGGCCCTTGTTCATCACGCAGAGCGACGAACACATTTCCGCGAGCTCACTGAGAATGTGCGAGCTGACGAACACCGTCGTGCCCTTGTCCGCGAGCCTTCGCAGGGCCTGGCGCAGATCGCGGCGGGCGAGGGGATCGAGCCCGCTCGCCGGTTCATCCAGGATCATCACCCGTGGCCGATGCAGCAGGGTCTTCGCCAGCACCACCCGCTGGGTCTGGCCGCGCGACAGGGCCTTGCACCAACTGCTCCGCTGGTCTGTTAGAGCGACTTCCTCCAGACACTCCGCCACCCGTTCGCGACGCTGGGTTTTCGTTCCCAGTCCATACGCCGCAGCGTGGAAATCGAGAAACTCCCACACCTTCAGATCGGATGGAACCGGAGCCAGGTCCGGCATGTAGCCGACGATCCGGCGCGCGCTTTCGAGGTCCTCCAGAATGTCGACTCCATCCAGAAACACATCGCCGTAGGTCGGTTCCATCAGGGTTGTTAGAACGCGGAACGTGCTGGTCTTTCCGGCACCGTTCGGACCGACCAGCCCGAAGACCTCGCCGCGCGGCACGGTCAGGGTGAGATCGTTGACGGCGACAAAGTCCCCGTAGTCGACCCGCAGGTCGCGGATGTCGATGGCCGGGGTTTCCGCCTTGGCGGGGGACAGGGTACTGATCATTGATCGAGAAAGTTCCAGGATTCCGGAAGGGTCAGGCCGATCGCCCGCATATCCTTCTCGGCGGCATCGCGACGGCTCTGACGCTCAGCCAGATAGGCTTCGCGTTGCTCTGGGCGGAGCACGGAAAGCGTCGCCTCCTCGCGGCTGCCGGAGGGCAGGTTGCCGATGTCACCGGCCGCGCCTTCGAGCTTGATCGAGGCATCATACTCGGGCGAGTTGCGGGCCATGATTCCGAAAACCTGATCGCGCTGGGTGTCATCGAGCTGGACGATTGAACTGAGCCGCTCCACGCGCATGTCGGCCTCCTGCTGGATGCGCTCGGCCTTCTGAGTGGCGCGTTCGGACTTGAATGTGGCGAGCTTTTCACCGCTCAGCGTTGTTTCCATGAAGGCATCGAGCCCCTGGTCTGGACGTTGGTTTCTCGATTCCCTGGCGAGGTCATCGAGAGTCGTGCCTTTTCGGCTGACCAGATCGGTCCAGTCCTTCGCATCGTCCTCGGCCTTTTGGGCGAACCACTTCTTCAGATTCTCCTGTTGGGCCGGGGTGAGGTTGTATTTCCGGGTGAGCTCACCGGCCATGCTTTCCGCCATGGCCTCGGAGCCACGGATGCGGATCCGCTCGAACAGCGGGGCCAGATCACGAAGCAGCGGCTGGGTCCGCCGGAACACGTCATCCGGGCTCACCGGCTTGCCGTCGCGGATGTCCTCGGCCAGCCCGCGCAGGCCATCGGAAACGGTCTGGCCGGGACGTGAGGCACGTGGATTCGCAGCCTCCAGTTCGGCGATCCGGATTTGCGCACGTTTCAGATCCGACTCCAGTGATCGGGCCTGCTGTTCCGGAGATCCCTCCGCTCCCGGCAGGCTGTCGCGAAACAGCACCGCGCCGGCACCCCCGACCAAAAGACCAGCGGCGAGCAGGAAGAACGATTTCAAAGAAGAGGTGGGCGACATGGATGCCGAAAGCTTGCGGGCCTTTATGAACACCGAATGCGCGCTTGGCGAATTTTAGATGATCTTTCAGGAACGTTCGCCTCCAGCCTGCGGGTTTTGAGGAGTAACGCTTGTGGGCAGGATGCCCACACTCCTTGAACCAAAAGGGGTGGTCCCGAGTGGAATCGAACCACTACCTACGGCTTCGGAGACCACATCCGGCTTGGTGAGCGCCGGGGCTCCAGACACAGTTCGCCCGTCACCGGGCCAGACTGTGTTTTTCGAAGAGCATCCGTATTTGGAGCCGACCGAGGACAAAACTACCCGTGATAGCGGGCACTGGAACCTATTCCGAGGACTGTGTCAGTATGGCGGGCTTCAACGATTCCAGGGTTCACACTGACTACCGATGGCTGCAACTCGCGTCAGGCCATCGAACCTGTTCCCCTGCCTGCCGTCGTCCGTCTTAGCGGTGCTCGGGTCGGGCCGTTTCGGCAATATGTTGGTCCCAGCCGGCGGGATACCCCCACCCGTCGGGGCAGACGGGCGGAATTCGGGGGACCTCCTACCACGCTTTCTCACGAAAAAGACACAGGCGCATCTCCCTGGGAGGAGAAAAATTTGTTTCCATTGCGGAGTCCGGTTGCGTTCCAGCCGCCGCTTGACGGGTCGATTCCTTCTTGCCTGCAATTTCTCCAGGTGATCCAGCTCATTGCTACCGCAAGAGCACTGGTAGCGCGCCCCCACGAGTATTGACAACTCCGCATTCCTTTCACCACCTAGGCCGTGTTTCCGAAACCAAAGATCCTGAATTCTTTGACAACTCTGGCACTTCTCGCGTGGATCGCGGCAAGTCTGCTGGCTGGAACGACGTCCCGAGCCGAGGAGGAACCGAAGGTGTTGAGCCACGTTGCCGAAATCCGCGAACTCTCACGCGCGGACGCGGAGAAGGAACTTCCCGTCCGCCTTCGTGGGGTCGTCATTTACAGGGCCAGTGGTAGCTCTTTCTTCAATGTTCATGACGGAACACAAAGCGCTACGGTGCAATTGTTTCGGGCGTTTGACAGGAAGATCTGGGCGGGTGGCAAGTTGCCCTCCACCGAGAGCGAGCCCGGAGCTTTGATCGAGATCGAGGGGATTACGGGCTCGGCTGGATACTCGCCGGTGATTATTCCGACTCGTTTCAAGCGTGTCGGCACCGAGTCGCTGCCGCCTCCGCTCAAAACAACCATGGAGCGGCTGATTTCGGGGAGTTTGATTTCGCAGCGCGTGCAGATCGAAGGCATCGTCCAGCGTGTCGTTCGTTTTTCGGGCGGGCGTTTCGAGTTGAACGTCATGGCGGGCGGTCATCTTTGTCTCGTCTCATTGCTGGACCCCGGAGACCTCGTTCCGGAGCAGTTGGTGGATGCGCGGGTGCTCTTGCGCGGCTGTTCCAATCCGGGATTCAATCTGCGCTCCGAAGCGATCAACATCCGCCTGTTATGCCAGAACGCGGCGGATCTGGATGTGCTCGAAGCCCCCTTGAGCGATCCCTTTCAGGCTCCCCACGTACCGATCAATCAGCTCCTGCCGTTTTCACCAAAGCTGGACCGTTACCACCGCAAGGTCACCGAGGGGATTGTCAATTTCGTGCTGCCTGGACAGTTTTTCTTCATCCAGGAGGGAACAACCGGAGTGCGGGTGGAATCGTCCAGCGCTGCGGTTCAAGTCGGTGATCGGGTCGAAGTAGCAGGCTTTGTGGAGACCTCGCGAACCTTCGCCGCGATGCGCGATGCGGTGGCCCGCACGGTGGCCCGCGGCGTGCCACCACGAGTGGAAGCCGTGACCCTGGAACAGATACTTCAGCCCGAGATCGCCGATCCACGGGTGCCGGTATCAGAAATGGATTTTTCCGGACGGCTCGTTCGTCTCCAGGGCGTGATCGACAAGATTGAGGAGGATGAGGATGACGGTTCCCGCAGGTTTCTGGTCAGCTCTGGCGAAAGGATTTTCAGCACGTTTCTAGCAGGGATTGAGCGGGCGGACATGCCCACCTGGCTGGTGGGATCAAAAGTTGAGGTGACTGGGGTTTGTGAACTGGAGTTCACCGCACCCGGTTCCATCGGCAGGAAATCCGCGGATATCGCCGGTCTGAAACTTTGGTTGCGCAGCCCGCAAGATATCAAGGTGCTCGCGGTGCCATCATGGTGGACGCCCCGGCGGCTCGCCTTCGCTGCGGGTGGGCTGGGCGTAGTGCTTTCACTGGCACTCGCTTGGGGGGTGATGCTGCGGCGGCAAGTGGTGCGGCAAATGGATGTGATCAGCGGCAGGCTGCGCTACGAGGCGGTGAGTGAGGAACGCAACCGCATCGCCAGGGATCTTCACGACACCTTGGAGCAGCAACTTGTCGGCGTGGCGCTCCAGCTCGACGGTGCGGAGAAGGTGATTCACAAAGCCAACGAGCCGGCCTTGGAATCGGTGCGTCTCGCAGGCAGAATGCTGCGCCATACCCGGATGGAGGCGCGCCGCTCGGTATGGGATTTGCGCTCCCAGGTTCTGGAACTCGAAGGTCTGGCAGCCGCATTGCGTGCCTTGGGCGCAAACTCAGGCAGTTCCGACGGGACGGTGGTCGAAGTGCAGGCCACCGGAGAAAACCGCAAGCTGCCTCACGGCGCGGACTTTCAAATCCTGAGTATCGCTCAGGAAGCACTCGCCAACGCCCTCAAACACGCGCAGGCGAAACACATCGTCATTTCGCTGGAATCGACCTCCGAGGTCACCCGCTTGTCGGTCCGTGATGACGGATGTGGCTTTACCCCAGACATGCTCGAACGCACTGACATGTCGCATTTCGGAGTGCTCGGCATGCAGGAACGCGCGGGGAAAATCGGTGCGGAGCTTACCATCACGGGGACTCCAGGCGCGGGATGTTTGGTGATCTTGACGCTTCCCTTTCGAACCGCTACATTACCAACTGTTAGATGAGGTCCACCTCAATATCCGTCCTCGTTGTGGATGACCACTTCATGATCCGGCTTGGACTGGTGAGTGCGCTTTCACAGGAAAGTGATTTAGAAATCGTCGGTGGAGCGCGCAACGGGCAGGAGGCGCTCGAGATGTTCGAAACCTTCCGGCCCGACGTGACCCTCATGGATGGCATCCTTCCGGATATCCATGGAGTGGAGGTCACCCGGCGCATCGTTTCCAGTCATCCGGATGCACGGATTATTCTGATTTCCATCAACGAAACCGCCGAAGATGTTCATCGCGCGATGGAAGCCGGGGCCTGGGGCTATCTTCCCAAGTCCAGTGAGCACCGCTTGCTGCTGGAGGCGATCCGTTCCGTCGCATCCGGCGGGCGTTACCTGCCTCCTGAAATCCAATCTCGTCTTGCCGAGCGCAGCCTTTACGTCTCGCTCAGCGATCGGGAACTCGAAGTCCTGCGGCTGGTTGCCAAGGGCAAGGCTAACAAGGAAATCGCAGAAGAACTCGGCGTGGGAGAAGGAACGATCAAGACCCACCTCAAGCACCTGCTCTCGAAGCTCGAAGCTCCGGACCGTACGCGTGCCGTAACGCTGGCGATCGAGCGTGGATTGCTGCGACTGTAGGAAATGGACATGGGTGGGTAATCCGGCGAGTGGGCCGGCATCTCCCAAATGGGAGATAAGGACAGGGTCGTCAGCGATTGCGCCAGGGTCCATCTTCCACTCTGAAACTCCGGTAAACTAGGCTCCCCGGGCGATTCAAAACTGAAACCCTCGCCCCGAAAACCCCGGGATCTGCCAACTGCCTTCCAAGAAATCCATCACAAATGAAACCCAAAAAGTCCTCGATTTCCGCTTCCTCTCCTTGCCACCGCAGCTCTCTACTCCTCGTCGGCTCTCTCACCGCACTGTTTGCCAGCCATTCCGCGCACGCCGCGATCCAGACGTGGGACAACGGCGGGGCCAATGCCACTTGGGATGACACCTCGCTCAACTGGGCCTCCGCGGCCTGGACCGACGGCAACGATGCGGTCTTTGGCGCGACCGGAGCCGGAGCCATCACCGTGAGCGGCACCCGCTCCGTCGGCGACCTGAACGTTTCCAGCGCCGGCTACAGCTTCAGCGGCGGCATCCTGAGCGTGGCGAAACTTACCGCCGCGAACGCTTGGACCATTAGCAACGACACCGCCATCGCTTCGGGTGTCACCGCCGATTTCAGTGTCCCTGCGGGGGCCGTTACCGGCACACTGAACAAACTTGGGGCGGGAAAACTCACCTTGAGCGGGGCAGTCAACGCCACCGGTTTTGGCACGTCGGGCACGGGCAACTGGGGGATTACGG
>JANOKL010000519.1:0-5818 GCA_031419215.1 Luteolibacter sp.
CCTTGCCGATGCATGCGACTCCCGGTTGCATGGCGCTTTTGAAAGCCATGTTCGGCTGGGCGTTTTCAGAGGGAAACACCTATCGCGGATATGTGAAGCCGGACGCGCGCATCATCGACGGGCCGTTCACGTTCGGCGCCCTGAAGGTCACACCGCTGCCGGTGGAGCACGCCTCGGTCGAGACGATTGGTTTCCTGTTCGAGTATCCCGAATGCCGGTCCATCGCCTACATTCCCGATGTGAAAGTGATTCCTGACGCCACCCTCGAACTCATGCGCGGGGTGGATGTCCTGATCGTGGATTCCCTGGGACCTTTCCAGCATCCGACGCATTTCTCGAACGAGGAGGCCCTGGCCGCGATCGAGGCCATCGGCGCTAAATCCGCTTGGCTCATCCACCTCGGCCACAAGAACGAGCATGCCGAACTCGATCGCTCCCTGCCAGCGCACGTGCGGACCTCCTATGACGGCCTGAAGTTGAATCTGGCCGATCTTGCATGATCGGAGCCGTTGGGCATGCTCTTGCCATGAGAGTGTTCCTTTTCCTGATCGCCGCCTTACCTGCCTTCGCGGCAGCACCGGATCCGGCCTCGGTCGCGATCCTGTTCAACAAGTCGATCCCTGAATCCGCCAAGCTCGCGGAAACCTATCGGGCCGCGCGGAACATCCCGGCGGCGAACCTCGTGGGGCTGGATCTGCCGAAGGCCGATGACATTGACCGTGCCGAATACGATTCGAAGATCCTCACGCCGCTCCGGCAGGAGTTCGATCAACGAGCCTGGTGGAAGCTCGGGAAAAACCAGGAGGGACTGACGCTGCCGGTCGAAAACAAGATCCGCTTCCTCGCGATCATGCGTGGAGTCCCCCTCCGCATCAGATTGCAGAATACCCCACCCGCCGACAAAGCGAATCCTTTCAATGGTCACAACGAGGCCTCAGTCGATTCTGAACTCGCAGGCTTTGGCATCCAGGGAGTGCCGCTCGATGGACCGGCCAACAACGCATATTTCAAGAGCGAGAAAGCGATCGGCGATGCCAACATGCCCTTCCTCGTGATGGTCTCGCGCATTGATGCCGACACCTGGCAGACCTGTGAACGGATGATCCGCGATGCCATTGAGACGGAAAAATCCGGCCTTTGGGGCAGGGCTTACGTCGACATCGCCAACAAGATCAAGCAGGGCGATGACTGGATGGAAGGTGTGGTGAAGCAAAACCTCGCGGCCGGCATTCCGACCGTCGCGGACCGTTTCAACGACACCCTGCCGACCAACTACCCGATGACTGACGCCGCCCTGTATTACGGCTGGTATGAGTACGGTGTGAACGGTCCCTTTCTGAATCCGTCCTTCAAATTCAGGCCCGGTGCCGTGGCCATGCATCTTCACTCCTTCAGCGCCGAACAGATCCGTGATCCCAACAAGAACTGGAGCGCTGCGCTGCTCAGCCGTGGAGCCGCCTGCACGATCGGCAATGTCTATGAGCCCTATCTTGGCGCGACCCATTACTTCGACATTCTCAACAAGCGACTACTCGATGGCTCGACCTTCGCCGAAGCCGCGTGGGCCGCGATGCCCGCCGTTTCCTGGCAAGGAGTGGTGTTCGGTGATCCCCTCTACCGGCCTTACCTGCATCTGGATGCCGACGGTGAAAAGCGCCCGGAGGACAATGATTACCGCGCCCTGCGTCTCGCTGCGATGGAGTGGGGCAGCAAGCCGGGTGAGATGCAGAAGCAATTGGAAAAGGCCACCGAGCGCACCAGGAGTGGCATCATGGCCGAGGCGATCGCCCTGCGCTTCCGTGAGGCCAACAGCACCTCCGAAGCCGTAATGTGGTTCCGCAAGGCGAAGAACCTTTATGTTTCCGATTCCGACAAATTCCGTCAGGACTTCAGCGTGATCGGGGTTGATCGCGCGTCTGGTCGCAAGGACGCCGCCGTCACCGGTCTTCAGGAAGCCCGGACCCGCTACGGGTCGATGCCGGAGGCTGCGGCCATCACCGCGTGGATGAACATCCTTTCCCCTCCCCCACCGCCACCTGCGGATCCAACCAAAGCTCCGCCGAAGAAATGAACTACGCCGGACTTCTCAACGCAGCCTTTCCGGAGACCTCTCTGGCCGAGCAGCCTCCCGAGCCACTGCCCCCCGAGCTGGAACTGCAGGCCATCTGGTTCTCCGGTGGCTTTGGCAGGGACTTCCGGACGCTCGATGGAAAGACAATACGCATCGTGCAGTTCGGAGAATGGAACCGCACGGCCGGACCGGATTTCATCCAAGCGGTGATCGAGCTCGACGGCGTGACCCGATCAGGAGCGATCGAACTGGACCCCACAAACGAGGACTGGGAGCACCACGGTCACGCGACCAATCCCGCCTACCTCAACGTGGTGCTGCATGTCATTTTCCAGCGACCCTCACTGACCACCTTCACGCGAAATTTGGATCATCGTGAGGTGCCCGTCGTCGTGATCGATGGCGCGGCTTTGGAAGATGCCCTCAACAAGCCGAGAGCCGCCGTGGCGATCGCGAGGCCCGGACGCTGTGTGCAGCCGCTCGCAGGAATGGATTCGCTTTCGATTTCGAAGCTGCTGGAGGAGGCCGCGCTGCATCGTGCATCGAGGAAGGCCTCGCGCATGCTTCTAACAGCCGATGCCCACGGTCGTGATGCCGCGCTTTTCCAATCCACAGCCGAGACGCTCGGCTATCGTGGCAACTCGCTCGCGATGCGACTGCTCGCCCAGCGTGCTCCGCTCTCCGCGCTGAAAGTCGAGAACTCCCACGAGGCCCTGCTTTTCGGAACCGCCGGATTCCTTTCCCCGAAGCTCCACGAAATGGCCCCGGCGGACACCCGCGAGTATCTCCGCAATCTGTGGGACACCTGGTGGAAACAACGCGGACGCTTCGAACCCATGGGCGGCCGTGATCTTCCATGGACGCTGCATGGTCATCGCCCGGCAAATCATCCGCATCGTCGCGTCGGCGCGCTTTCGGCATTGGTCGCCGCGTGGCCGAAGTATCGACGCATCGCTCTGGCTCGACCGTTCAAGCCGAAAGCAGTCTTCGAGTTTCTTGCCACGCTCGATCATCCGTTCTGGGAAAAGCGCTACACACTCACTGCCGCTCCTGCTGCGAAGCCGCTGGCCTTGTTCGGGAAATCCCAGGCGCTCGAACTCCTCGCCAATCATCTCGTGCCACTCGCCATGCATGAAGGTCCGGAGTTCACGATCCACTCCTATCTCAAGCTCCCCGCCACCGCCGCGAACGACCGGGTGAAACGCTGTGCGCTGCGATTGTTCGGCTCGCTCGAAGCCGCCAAACCCTGGCTCAGCCGTCTGGCCCATCATCAGGCGTTGTTGCAGATTTATCATGACTTCTGCCTGCAGGACACCAGCGACTGCGCTGCCTGTCCCTTTCCCGAGCAACTCGCCCAATGGCGCGCCTAACCATGCAAATCATCCTCAACGGCCAAGCCCACCCGCTCACGGAATCCACCACTGTCACGGCCCTGCTGCAAAGCCTCGGCTTCGCGGACAAGCCAGTCGTCGTCGAACTGAACCGCGAGGCGATCTTTCCACGGGATTTCGCGGAAACACCGGTGAATGACGGCGATCAGATCGAGATCGTGACGCTCGCAGCGGGCGGGTGAACCGTGGCGGCGGATTCCATCCGCCAAAGCCAGCGAGAGGCCTTGCGCTTGGAAAGCGCAGCCACGATTGCCCAACAAAAAAGCCCGGCCACCTTTCGGCAGCCGGGCTTTCTGTGAATCTGAATCGGATCAGGCGGTGAGGGCGCCTTCGTCGTCGATCGTTTCCGGTTCGACGAAGATCGGCTCCGGCTCCTCGACGGTGAACTCGAGCTCCACCTCGCGGTGGCAATCGAATCCGGATCCGGCGGGGATCAGGTGACCCATGATGACGTTTTCCTTGAAGCCCGTCAGGTAGTCGACCTTGCCGAGCGTGGCCGCTTCGGTCAGCACGCGGGTGGTGTCCTGGAAGGACGCCGCGGAGATGAACGAGTCGGTTTCGAGCGAGGCCTTGGTGATGCCGAGCAGCACCGGTTCGGCTTCGGCCGGCTTGCCGCCGTTGGCGAGGATCGCCGCATTGATCTTCTTGAAGTTCGTGCGGTCGATCTGGTCGCCCCAGAGCAAGTGGTCGGCGTCGCCCGGGTCGGTGATCTTCACCTTGCGGAGCATCTGGCGGATGATGATCTCGATGTGCTTGTCATTGATTTCCACGCCCTGGACGCGGTAAACGGACTGCACTTCGTTGACCAGGTGCTCTTGGAGTTCCTGGGCACCGCAAGCCTCGAGAAGGTCTTCCGGAGAAACCGGGCCTTCCGTGATCTGGTCTCCGCGTTGGACGCGGTCGCCATCGGTCACGATGATGTGCTTGCCCATCGGGACCAGGTGTTCGACCTGTTCGCCGGTGGTGGTGTCGGTGACGATGATCTTCTTCTTGCCGCGGACGTTGCCGCCAGTGGAAACCTCACCTTCGATCTTCGCGATGACGCAGGAATCCTTCGGCTTGCGGGCTTCGAAGAGCTCGGCGACGCGTGGAAGACCACCGGTGATGTCCTTCGTGCGGGCAACCTTGCGGGGAGTCTTGGCGATGAGCGTGCCGCCGGTGATGATGTCGCCTTCCTTGACGGAAAGGTGAGCACCGACCGGGATGGAGTAGGAGGCTTTCACTTCCTTCGTCTTCTCATCGAATACGACCACCTGCGGGTGAAGGTCTTCCTTGTGGTCCGTGACCATCATGCCCTTCTTGCCGGTTTCCTTGTCGGTCTCCGACTGGACGGTAATGCCCGAGATCATGTCCCGGAACTCCACTCGACCACCCTTTTCGGAAAGGATCGGCACGTTGTAGGGATCCCAGGTGGCGATGGTGTCGGCTTTCTTGACGTCGTCGCCATCCTTGATGGTGATGACCGAACCGATGACGATGTTGTGGGACTCAAGTTCGAGGCCTTCCTTGTCGCGAACGGAGAGCGAACCGTTCTTGTTGAGAACGACCCAGTTGCCATCGGCGGACTGGACGGTGCGGAGGTCCTTGTAGACCACGTGACCGCTGTTCTTGGCCTTGATGATCGGCTGCTTGAAAGTGGCTGCGGCCACACCACCGACGTGGAAGGTACGCATCGTGAGCTGCGTTCCTGGCTCACCGATCGACTGGGCAGCGATGATGCCGACCGCTTCACCGATCTTCACTGTCTTGCCGGTGGCGAGGTTCAGACCGTAGCAAAGGGCGCAACAACCACGCTCGGACTCACAAGTGAGCACGGAGCGGATCTTGAGCTGCTCGTAGCCGATGCGTTCGATCGCATTGGCCTGCTTCTCGGTGATCTCATCGTCAACCTTGACGAGGATTTCTCCGGTGATCGGGTCCTTGACCTGTTCGCACGACACGCGGCCGTAGATACGGGTCGAAAGCGAAGCGGACTCCTCATCGCCGTCGAAGATCGCACGGACGACGATGCCGTTGGCAGTGCCGCAGTCGATCTTGGTGACGATCACGTCCTGCGCCACGTCGACCAGCTTGCGGGTCATGTAACCCGAGTCAGCTGTCTTCAGGGCGGTGTCGGAAAGTCCCTTTCGGGCACCGTGGGTCGAGATGAAGTATTCGAGCACCGACAGACCTTCGCGGAAGTTCGAGATGATCGGACGTTCGATGATTTCGCCGGAGGGCTTGGCCATCAGTCCGCGCATGCCGCCGAGCTGCTTGATCTGCGACTTGTTACCACGGGCACCGGAATCGACCATCATGAAGAGCGGCGATGCCTTCTTCTTGCCTTCGTTGTGCTCGATCTTCCGATAGAGCGCGT
>JANOKL010000520.1:0-7908 GCA_031419215.1 Luteolibacter sp.
GATCGGGCATGAGAGCCGGATTTGCCCCTCATGCCAGAAATTCGGGGTCTATGAATTGGTTTACAAAAACTGATCCAAGACCTTCGACCCGTGCAGAGCATCACCTGCCAGCCCTTTAGCCCCGGCCACCTCCAAAGCCCAGAGATCGCCTAAGAATCGCATGCATCCATCACCATAACTGACCCCCGCCACGGACCCCCGCTACGCCGCCAGCCTGCTGGCGAGGTCTTCAGAGGTCGGAACACTTGAATTTCGGGACTGGCACCTCTTTTATCACATTCCGCGAGGACCGACCTCTTCCAGTCCCACCCCTTTCACTCCTGCAAAAAATGAAACTCCCAGCAGCAATACGGCAACACAAGTTGACCCCGCTGAGAAAATCCACTGCAGTGATCTTCGGGGTGGGGCTGGTGGCACTTCTGGTCATTGGCCTGCTCAATTTCCTTCGTGATCCTGTGGCGCAGGCTCTTCAAAGCCGTATTGAAGGCACTGGAGGAATCATAGTGGTTGGAGAAGAGAGTCTGAATCAGTCTGCGCTGCTTGCCCGGATCTACGGGGACAACGGCTTTCAACCGATCTGGACAGATGGGAATGCGTTGCTGCCAAAATCCAAGGCGTTTTTGGAATTCCTCGGATCCACCCATGCCCAAAACTGGAGGCACGGTGGTTATCATCTGGACAGGATCGAAACTCTGCTGGCGCATTCGGATGCGGAAGCTTCCGGGGCTCTGAACCGGCGCGTTGAGCTGGAGCTGCTGCTCACTGACGCCTACGCACAGTGTGGGAATGATCTTCAATGTGGGACGATAGACCCCCGGAATCTTTTTCCAGGCTGGTTTTGCTACCCGGAACATGAAGGTAGCAGCGCAGCCATTCTCTCGGCGTTGAAATCGCAGGATCTCGGAAAGGCTTTGATGGGACTCGAGCCCTCGGATTCCGGCTACCTGCTGCTGCGGAAGGAACTCGAACGCCACCGAGGCATCAAGCGAAGCGGAGGATGGCCCGTTGTCCCCGCCGGTCCGATCCTGGCGCTAGGTGATCGCGGAGATCGCGTGCCGCTGCTGCGTAAGCGCTTGCTGATTTCGGGAGACCTTGAACCTGACACTTCAGGCGCACCTGATATATTTGATTCGGGCCTGGCGGGAGCCCTTTCCAGATTTCAGATGCGTCATGAACTTCATGAAAGCGGTCTCTTGGATGAGCCCACCTTGGAAGGACTCAACGTTAGTGTCGAAGCAAGAATTCTTCAGATCGAGCTGAATCTGGAACGCCTGCGCTGGCTTCCCCGAAGGCTCGACCAGCGAAACATATTTGTCAACGTGGCCGCTTGCCGCTTGGAACTGGTCGAAAACGATCGCGTGATCCTGAAAAAGCGAGTGATTGTCGGACGTAAGGATCACAAGACTGTTCTCTTTTCCGGATCCATGCGCTACATGGAAATCAATCCCTACTGGGAGGTGCCTGAAAAAATCGTGATCAATGAATTGGTTCCCATGATTAAGACCAATCCTGCCATGCTTGCCGAAAAAGGCTTTCGCATCATCGACGGGTGGGCGGAACCAAAGGTGATCAAGCCCGAAGACATTGACTGGAACACGCTGGAGCCTGAAAAATTTGAATACCGTATCCGTCAAGAGCCAGGCCAAATGAATCCGCTTGGGTGCATCAAGTTCATGTTCCCGAATGACTTCAGTATATACATGCATGACACCTCGGAACGCCAGCTATTTGAAAGTGATTCACGCACATTCAGTCATGGCTGCATCCGGCTTGAACAGCCTCTGGAAATGGCCGCGCAGCTTCTCAAAGACTCTCCTGGAGGAGCTCCCGAGGAGATCAAAAGCGCAGTCGAAAGTCATGTTAACCAAAAAATTGAAATTCCGAACCCGATTTCCATCTACATCTATTACCTTACCGCCTGGGTAGACCGTGAAGGATCATTGCATTTTTGTCGGGATATCTACAATGCCGACATGTTTCTTGCTGGTGCGCTCATGGATGCCCAGGCGAAAACCACGAACGACCCAGATTGAGTCCGGCTTTCGCCCGCCTGATTCATCCCGCCACCCACGGGTGCGCTGGCTGCTTGAATCCGCCGATCATTTTGATCTCGCTCACCAGTGGCGACGTAGATGGCGAGGGCGGCGAGGGTCAGAGTGGTTCGAACCGAGCACATCGGTTACATTTTGAATCGGAACATCGGCTACACGCTTGCTTGGGCCCATCGACTCCGTCGAGTCGCGACTCTCCTATGGCAAGGACTGCTCAAGCAGCAGTTTAATTTCTAAGCTTCCTGTGTGCCTCAAAGTGTTCTATAAATCCACAGATAGTCCACAGTCCTATCTCATTCCTCGATGCACGTTACCGAATTCCAGCCCAAAACCAATCGCCTTGAGGCTTTCAGCGACGGAGTCTTTGCCATCATCGTCACCATCATGGTTTTTGATGTAAAGCTGCCTGCTCTTGGCTCCCACCCAAGTTCTACGGAGGTCATCAACGCCTTTTCCGCAGTCGCCCCGAGGTTTTTCAGCTTCATCATCAGCTTCCTCGTCGTTGCCGTCTTTTGGGTGCACCATCACCAACTCTTTCACTCGATCGAGTGCACTGACCGCAAGTTGCTTTGGCATAACAATATCCTCCTCCTTTTTCTTTCGCTCATTCCCGCGACCGCCGCATTGCTCGGCAATAGCCCTCGCCTGCCGATTGCGGTGGCACTCTATGGCGGGGTGCTTTTGCTTTCATCGCTTTCCGCCTTGTTGACGTACCGTTATGCGGCGTTCGGCAGCGGACTGATGGATGCCCGAATCCAGATTTCGGAACGCCGGCGGACGCTGCGCAAATACTGGATTGCTCCGATACTCTACGCTCTGGGGATCATCGTCGCATGGCCTTGGCCGTCCGTGAGTCTCGCTATCTACGTAGCCATTGTCATCGCGTTCCTACTGCCCGAGCGGCTATGGGTGCTCACTGATCCGGAGGCCTCGAACTAATGGCCACTTGATGATCGCATCTCAAGCAGAACGACTGATACTAATCGACTATACAACCATTCATGGCGTCATTCAGGTCAGTCCGGAATGGTGCGGCGTTCAGCAGAGGTCCAATTTCGCTAGCAAATCTTGCCTCTCTTCTGGGCTACTTTCTGGCCGGGTTTGAAGGGTTTCAAACCATTCGTTTTCAACGAAATTGGCCTTAACGCTGCGCCATTCGGAACTGACCCTGCCACCTTTCCCTCCATTCTGCCCCCATCCATTGGAACACTTGAATTTCGGGACTGCCCCACGCCAGAGAGACCCCTTCAGACGAAGGCCGGAAGACTCGAAATTCGGGACTGCCCCACGCCACTCGTCAGGCCAATGATCAGGGTCGATCGGATTTGCCGACAAAATCGGCGCGGTCCGGCGCTTAGCTGGGTGATATGAAAATCTCACATTGCACCTCCAGTCTGGTTGTCGGCTTGGCTTTCGCCGCCGCGCCCCTCATCGCCCAGGAAATACCTGCCATGCCCAATCGTGAGCGCGTCGAGCGCATGCTGCGCGAGAATCGTGTGCGTGCCCCCCAGGAAGCCGCAAATGAAAAGCCATGGCGCATCGGCGTGATGGTGAAGCCCATCGATGATACCCTGCGCAGTTATCTGGAAATCGAGTCAAACTCGGGAGTCATCGTCACGAAGTGCGAGAACGGCAGCCCCGCCAGCAAGTCAGGGATCATGGAAAACGACATCATCCTGCTCGCGGCCGACCGACCGGTTGGGTCCCTCGAGGACCTCCGCGTTGCAGTGGAAAAGTCCGGCGAGTCACTGTCCTTGAGCACACTTCGCAAAGGCCAGAGACGCCAGGTCGTCATCCGCAAGGAGATGCCAAAACCGCCGGAGATCCGCCCGATGCCGCCCACGCCAGAAGCTCCACCCACCCTGCCGAATCAAGCCGCGCCGATGCGCGAGCAGGAAGCGATGATGCGTCGCATGTCCGCGCAGAACTCCCAGGTGATGGAGCGTCTGGAACGCCAGGAAATGGAAATGGCGCGACTTCGCAACCAGCTCGAAGAGGTGACCAAGGCCATGCGCGAGATGAAGCGCGATGGCCAGAAGAAGGATGGCGAGGTGAAGAAGGATGGCGAGATGAAGAAGGATGGCGAGGTGAAGAGGGATGACGAGGTGAAGAAGGACTGAGACTATCCTCCCGAGGCGAGACCCGGACGCGGAAGTCCGGGTCTCCTCCCCCCCTCTGCATGGACTGAGGCTGGTGTAGCTTCCTGGGTTCACAATCTTTGGAGCCATTTCTCAACGCCACGCCTCTCGAATCTTCAGGGCCAAGGGCCTAATTCCATACCAGCCCAGGCCAACGGCTTGGGTTCCATGGTCATGAGGAATGGAGGGCTGAAGGCCTGATCCATTTGGTTGAGAGGATCGGAAGTCAAACGCGGCTGGAATGGAACAGGCCTTCAGCCCTCAGGAGCTCAACGGATCCGGTTCATGGGGCGATGCCCCATGCTGGCATGGAACAGACCTTTGGCCCTTTAACCCGAAAATTTGGGTAATCGGTAGCAGCCTGCTGCCGCGTCCCCGCCGTCCGCCTGCTGGCAAGGTCTGCGGAGTCTGGAACGCTTCAATGTTGGGACTGAACCTCGCCACGAAACGAAGAGTCCCATCTCCTTACGCCATCGGCGTTTCGTCCCAAAGCCCAGGGTTGCCCGGATCCGGGCTACCCTGGGTGGGGAAGAGTAGATTCCGAACCCCATCGGGGTTCCATCCGACGGCGAGCAAAGGATCATCGCAGAGCGACACGGCTTTCAGATGTGAATCCGCGAGGACCGACCCCTTCAGAGACCCCTTCAGAGAGACCCCTTCAGAAGACCCCTTGAGATGACTGCAAATTGGCTGGATCTTCGAAGCCCTTCGGACAAGCATTTTCACAATGAGCGCAAAAGGCCCACGCGAGAATTACCCTGACCTCCCCGGCTTTGAGTTTGACGACGTTGAAGAATCTGGCGAGCTGCCAACTTTCAGGAGGCCGCCCATAGTAGGGTCGCAGCCTTTTCCGGATGAGTATCAGACAGGTCTTGATAACCTGAACGCACTGATTGCCGAGATAAAGCCGGGTAAGCGTAATGAGGCAACAACTCGCCTACATATTATCGATCGAATTTTGTTCGAGTGCTTCGGCTGGGATAAAAATAATTGCATTTCTGAGGAGGCTCACGGCCAAGAATACACAGACTATGTAATGCTCTGTCCGTGGAGAACAATAATCATCGAGGCGAAAAAGGAGAGCGCATCATTCGAACTTCCCATAACCCGAAAACCCGCGCTAGTCAGAAGCCTTCCTGCAATATTAAATTCCAATAAAAATCTCGCTGCTGCTGCCCAGCAAGTAGCTAAGTACTGTCAAACTAGGGGAATTCAGAATGCAGCAATAACGAATGGCAATCAGCTTATCGCTTTTATTGGTTCAAGAACCGATGGGGCTCCCCCCTTGGAGGGCAAAGCCGTAGTTTTTGAATCGTTAGAACACTTACAAAAGAATTTCTTATTTGCCTGGAACTGTCTTTCTCAACAAGCCATAATCGAGGAGAAGCTTTCCGCATTATTGGGGCAAGCAGACCCTCTGGCGCCGCCTAAGACATCAAGCGGCATAACACCTTACCCCGGCTTCATTGAAAGAAACAATTTACAAGCGGATCTAGAAATTGTTGCTGACCTTGTATTTACCGACATCAGCGAATCTCGCGCATTAGAGATCCAGTTCTTGAATGAATGTTATTGTAAAAACGGGGCGTTGTCGCAGCACTCGAGCTTGACTAAATCAATATTAGAAGCCCGCTATGCGCAGCTTTTTATTGACGATCAAAGCAAGCCAAGCATGAAGCCCGCTACCGATCGCAAAGGTGGGATTGACCAAGATTTAATCGCCGAAGGATTAGCCAAAAGGCCGATTGTTATCGTTGGAGATGTAGGAGCCGGGAAAACAAGCTTTCTCCGGAAAATGCTATTAATTGATGCTCCTGAAATTTTACGGGAATCAATCACGATATATATCGATCTGGGTCGTAGTGCCACCTTAAACTGCTCAGTAAGAGAACATGTTTTAGCGGATATCCCAAGGCAATTAAGGAGCGAACACGACGTTGATATCGAGGAGAGAAATGTCGTAAGGGGCATTTACGACTTAGAGTTAGATCGATTTTCGAAAGGTATTTTTCAAGATTTAAGAACCGATAACCCTGAATTATTCAAATTAAAAGAGTTGGAGTTTTTAGAAAAAAAGCTTGCCGACACGGGCGAACACATAAAGGCCGCGTTGAAGCACTTATCAAAAGGCCGCAAGAAAACTATTACACTGATTCTCGATAATTGCGATCAGCGAGAAGAACCAGACCAGCAAGCGGCGTTTTTAATATCCGAAGAAATAGCAAGCTCGTGGGACTGTGTCGTCTTTGTAACCCTACGTCCCGAAACATTTAATCGATCCAGAAGAAAAGGAGCACTGACCGGTTATCATCCAAAAGTTTTCAGCATTTACCCTCCACGAGTGGATCAAATGCTAGATAAACGCTTAGCATTCGCAGAGAAAATTTGTACCGGCCAAATACCTTTGGAGAAAATCTCATCCCATACAAGGTTCGAAAAACTGAATGTATTCATTGACGTAGTTCGTTATTCTCTCAAGAACAGCAGAACCATCATGGGAATGGTGGATGACATAGCTGCGGGGAATATGCGTGTCGCACTTGACTTGCTAAAGGAATTTATATCTAGTGGGCACGTAGACACCGATAAAATATTGGATAAATACACGCGCGAAGGGAAGTATTTGATATCTCCTCATGAATTTCTGCGGGCTATCATTTACCAGGATCATATTTACTATGATCCGCAGTCGTCTCACGTCGTTAATATTTTCCAACAATGGTCTACAGATCAAAAGGAAATATTTATTGTGCCTATATTAATATCGGCTGCCGTTTCGTTGGGGGAAAAGAGTGCCGCGATGGATGGATTTGTTTCTTATTCTGAGCTTGTGCTGCTATTGCAACGCTATGGTTTCACGCCTCGTCAGATATCCAGAGCCTGTAAATTCGCACTAGAATCCAAACTTGTGGAAGTGGCTGGCCGGCTTATTCCAGAAGTTCAATACGACTCCCTTCCAGGAATTAGGGTGACCTCTCACGGGAAATTCCATATTGGCCCTCTCGCTTCAACGTTTGCATATATTTACGCAATCCTTGTAGATACTCGCTTGGGCGATCAAGACTTAAATGGTAAAATCTCGAAAGCACGTGCACTTGCTGCTAGAATAAAAGTCTCGGCTGAATTTATATCTATGATCGATGTTATTTGGGAGAAGGCCGAATTTGCCGATTGTGTTTTCGACTGGCCCAGTGCAAAAAAGGCGGTGTTATCGGATCTTCAGAAGGTCACGCGATATGCCTAGGCAAAAAAGTCGCGCGGCGTGCCACGTTCCCGGGAAAATCCGTTGACAGGAGCCGACCTCAGTGAATAGTTGGCGTCGTCAGGGCAGCAATGCTCTACCCCATGTTCCCATCCCGGCGTCACACCCAGCACGAAACCAACCTTCCAGATCCTAATGTTCTAATTATTAAAGACTTAGAAATTCTCAAAAGCTGTTCAGACCTGTGCTGAACAGCTTTTTTTGTTCGAAAGCCCAAGTTCAGCGGTGGGAGGTTTTTGATTGTGGAGCGCACTCAAGTTTCAAACTTGAGCTACTTCTGGAGCCCGTAGATCCGCGTGCAGTTGCCGCTTAGGATGGCTTGTTGCTCGGTGGGGGAGAGTTGGGAAACGTAGCGGCGGACGGAATCTGCCCAGGCTTGGTAGGACTCGATGCGGAGGAGGCAGACGGGCCAATCGGTGCCGAACATGAGGCGGTCGGGGCCAAAGAGGGTGAGGGT